>JBAXWE010000018.1:0-20068 GCA_037128565.1 bacterium | reverse complement strand
CTCTTCGCCGAGGGGACGCAGTTCGCCTCCCTCGGCCTGGTCATCGTTGACGAGCAGCACCGCTTCGGCGTGGAGGAGCGGGCGAAGCTCCTCTCCAAGGCTTCACGCGAACCGCACCTGCTTCTCATGACCGCGACGCCGATCCCGCGCACCATCGCGCAGTTGCTCTATGCCGATGTCGCCTCGTCCGAGCTCCGGGAACTCCCAGCCGGGCGTCAACCGATTCGCACTGCGATCCGCACCAGCGCCGATCTGGAGCGTGTCTGGACCTTTGTCGACGAGGAGGCAGAGGCTGGCCGACAGACCTTTGTGGTCGTCCCGCGCATCGCCGATGCCGAGGCAGGCGGCGAACCTGAGCAAGGGACCACGTTTGATGATGATCCTGACCCCGGCAGCGCAACGGGAGTAGAGGCCCAAGCGGAAGTGCTGCGCGAGCGGCTCCCGCATCGCCGGATCGGCGTCGTTCATGGACAGCAGCGAGCCGCGGAACGCACCGTCGCCATGCAGGCATTTGTTGCTGGCGAAACCGATGTGCTCGTCGGCACCACGGTGATTGAGGTGGGCGTTGATGTGCCAGCCGCCAGCATCATGGTGATCCTGGAGGCTGAACGGTTCGGCTTGGCGACACTGCATCAGCTGCGCGGTCGTGTTGGCCGCGGTGGCGATAAGGGGTGGTGCATTCTGGTCAGCGATAGTGATGACGAGGTTGCCGCTGCGCGGCTTCAGGCGATCGAATCAACTCGTGATGGGTTCTTGCTTGCAGAGCAAGACATCGCGCTGCGAGGAGAGGGGAGTGTTCTCGGAACATCACAGAGTGGACTCCCGCCACTGCGCATTGCAACGCTGGCACGCGCCGAGGATCGGGCCCTTGCTCTCGTTGCGCGAACGGAGGCTGAGCGACTACTTGATCAACAGGGTGAGGCGGAGGGCGAAGCGGCACTCCTCGTGCAGTCGTATGCACGCGGCTGGCCGATCGGGCGGGCGACGGGCGCAGCCCTTGCCGAGAGCGCGCCGGTATGACCTCGCAAGGTGGAACGCTCCGAATCATCGCGGGTGACCACCGTGGTCGACGCATTGCGGTACCGCCAGCCGGTACTCGCCCGATGACCGATCGAGTACGCGAGTCACTCTTTGCGGTGCTTGAGCCACGAATTATCGGGGCGAGATTCGCCGATCTCTGCGCAGGGAGTGGCGCGGTTGGCATTGAGGCGCTGAGTCGTGGTGCGGTACATGCGCTCTTTGTCGAGCGCTCACGCGATGCCGTGGCAATCATTCAAGCGAATCTCGCGACACTCAAGCTGGCAGAGCGAGCAACTCTGCAGGGTGCCGATGTGGTGGTCGCCCTTGAAGCTCCTGGCGCTTCGTTTGATCTGATCGTTGCCGATCCCCCCTACGACGACGCCGCGCTGGCGGAGGGGATCCTGGCACGCTGCGCAGCACCTGGAGGCCCGCTCGCCGACGCGGGGCTCCTTGCGCTCACTGGGCGCACGAGACCGGGCGGCCTACCCCGAGCGCTCCCTGAGGGACTACGATGTGTGCGCACGCTGATCTACGGCGACAGTTGCATAGATCTACTGGAACGCATCAGCACTACGTGATCGGAGGTTGCAATGAATGAACGAGTGGCGCTCTACCCGGGCAGTTTCGATCCTGTGACGTTTGGTCACATCGACCTGATCCGTCGTAGCCTGGCGATCGCCGATCGTCTCGTCGTTGCAATCCTGCCAAACTCTGATAAAGAGGCGCTCCTCACCCTTGAGGAGCGCACGACGCTCCTACGGAGCGTCATTGACGCAGAGCTCGGCGCTGCAGGCGCACGGGTGCAGATCCTCTCCGCATCCAATCTCGCCGTTCGGGTTGCTGCCGATGCCGGTGCAACCCTGATTATTCGTGGTCTCCGTGCCGGCTCTGATTTCGAAGCCGAACTGCGCATGGCACACGCGAATCGTCTGCTCGCCCCAGAGATTGAGACCGCCTTCTTGATGACGGCGCCTGAGCACGCCTCAACCTCAAGCCGGCTCGTTCGCGAGGTTGCGCGCTATGGCGGACCGCTCGACCGACTCGTGCCCGCCGCCGTGGTTCCGGTTCTCACCGCCGCTGCACGACGACGAGCGTCGAAGGCGTAACCGATGGAGAGCGAACCGGCGGCGTTGGTGCTGCCCCTCTATCCCGTTGATCTCTCGCCACTCCTCGCCGAATCGTCGGGGGGTACCTTCACCCTGGAACCATTTACGGTCGAGGATCGGCTCGGCGATGAACACTTCAAGGCTGCGGTCCAGGTTCGAATTGACCGAACCAATCGCGGCGTGCGCATTGTTGGAACCGTGCGCGGCAGCCAGGAGGGAGCCTGCGGGCGCTGCCTCGCCCCCGCCACCGCGCAGCTGAGCGCCCCAATCGACGAGGAGGCGCTCGAGTCTCGGCATGCGACGGAGGGCGCCCTTCTGATCGGCAAGGGGAACAGCGTCGACGTTGGTCACCTCGCTATTGAGGCGCTCGACCTCACACGTCGCCTGGTGCTGCTCTGCACGCCGCCCTGCCCAGAGCGCTGCGGTCTCTGCGGAGCGGACCATCCTGCCAGCGCCTGCCCTGAGCGGGGTCTAGACCCTCGTTTGGCTGGCCTTGCGGCCCTCCTCCCCCCTGAAGGGGACGAAGGCGCGCCGATCGGGTAGGATTCCCCTCCAAGGCGCGCCCAGTCGGGCGCCAACGAGCGAGGTCAAAAAACATGGGCGTACCTAAGCGGAAGAAGTCGCACGCACGTCAGGGTGACCGACGTTCGCACCATGCCTTGACGCTCCCATCCATGGATCGCTGCCCACAGTGCAACGCCGTCAAGCGTGCGCACCATGCCTGCCTCGAGTGCGGAACCTATCGCGGCCGCGAGGTCATCCGCCGACCTGCGCCGGACGCGGACGTCGCCGACGCCTAACTCGCAATGAGCGCGTCGGGCGGCACTGTCCGCCTCGCCCTCGATGCGATGGGTGGCGACCACGGTCCCACCGAAGTTGTCCCAGGTGGTCTGCGTTGGGCCAAAGAGAATCCCACTGACCACCTGACCCTCGTCGGTGACGAGCAGGTCATTCGCACCATTGTGGGCGGCGAACTCCCATCAAATGTTTCGATTGTTCACGGCCCAGGCGTGATCACCATGGAAGAGAACCCCGCAAACGCCGTGCGCGAACGTAAAGACGCATCAATGGTCGTCGCGGCAACACTCGTACGCGACAAGCTTGCCGATGCCGTCGTCACCGCGGGCCACACCGGCGCTGGCATGGCGGCAGGCGTGTTGATCATCGGCCGCATCAAAGGGGTGATTCGACCGGCCATCGCCGTACAGTTTCTTTTGCGCGAGAAGCCGCTCCTGTTGCTCGATGTTGGAGCGAACCCCGATTCAACCCCAGAGAATTTATATCAGTACGCGCACATGGGCCAGATCTTTTCGGAGCGTGTCCTTGGTGTTGTGAATCCTCGCGTGGCACTCCTCTCCATCGGTGAGGAGAAAGGGAAGGGCGATGTGCGTATCCAGCGCGCCACCGAACTCCTCGATCAGTCGTCGCTGAACTTCACCGGAAATGTTGAGGGTCGCCACCTTGCCGCCGATGAGGCCGATGTGGTCGTCTGCGATGCGGTACTCGGCAACGTTGCGATCAAGCTTGTCGAAGGGGTCACAACCACCATCACCGATATGTTCCGTGCAGAGTTCCGTCGCCTCCCATTTGGGCCCATCGCGGCACTACTGATGCGCGGTTCGATCGCGCGCATTCGCACCCAGCTCGACTACGAGCGGGTTGGCGCAGCAATCCTCTTAGGAGTGCAGGGGACCGTGGCGATCACGCATGGCCGCGCCCGTTCGCGCATGGTGTATTTCGCCTGCGCAACGGCGGCACGAGCGGTGCGCGAGCGCGTCACCGAGCAGATCGCTTCGTCGATCGCGGAGAACACGATTGCCGCCCCCGACCGTCTCCCCGTCGGACCGGCGTAAGGTGGCAACGCGGCGCGCCCTCGCTACGCCAAAGGATGCGGCGGCGCGTGCCCATACGGCGGGTCGACGCGATGCGCTCACCGCCCTCTATGAGTCAGACTTTGGGATGCGCACGGCCCTCGCGGTACTGGAGCGTCGCGTCGAGGCAGGCGATATGGCCGAGGAGACCCTCGTCTGGTCCCGACCGCTACTTGAGGTCGTGGAGGCGAACCGTCCGCAGATCGATGCCGCAATTGAGCGTCTGGCCCCCGCCTTCCCCCTCGCCACAATGGCCCGAATTGACCGTTCACTCCTCCGGTGCGGCCTAGGGGAGGTGATACACTCCCGCACGGCGGCGCCGACCGAGGCGATCGCTGCGTGGACCTCACTCGCCCGCACGTATAGCGGCGAACCGGCCCGCAAACTGGTCAACGGCGTACTCGGCACCGCGCTTCGCGAGGTTGCCGCTACGGCGGAGATAGACGGAGGGAGTAACTCATGAGCGACAAGGATCAGATCTTCCAGGAGCTCCAGAGCTACATCGTTGAGCAGCTCGGCGTTGAGAAGGAGAAGGTCAAGCCTGAAGCTGCCTTCATCGAAGACCTCAATGCAGACTCCCTCGACCTTGTTGAGTTTGCGATGGGCCTCGAAGAGAAGTTCGGCGTGACCATTGCGGACGAAGAGCTCGGCAAGATCAAGACCGTTCAGGACGCCGTCGACGCCATCATCGAGAAAAAGGCCTGAGATGGGGCGGCCCCTTGGCCGCCGGCGTGGGGCGCGAGCCTTGCGCGGTGCAGCCAGTGGGGCGTGCCACCACTCACCACGATGACGCTCGTAGTGGCGCCACTGTCGATGACTCCAGCACAACGTGAACGCCTCGGCATCCCGGCAGGGGGTGAGGCGCTCGTAGAGCTGGCTCTCACACACCCTTCACGCCGCCACCAGGGTGGGGCGGGCGCTGACAATGAGCGCCTTGAGTTTCTCGGCGACGCCATTCTCGGCGCCGTTGTCGCTGCGCGACTCTATCGCGATGACGCCGCCGCTGAGGAGGGAGACCTCTCAGAGCGCCGCGCCGGAGTTGTCTCACGCACCGCACTTGCAGAGGTAGCCCTGCGCATCGGCATCGACGAGGTGCTGATGCTTGGCGAGGGCGAGGCGTCGCGCGGCGGGGCACGTCGTCCAGCGGCACTCGCCGCGGCGTTTGAGGCACTGATTGGCGCGATCTACCTGAACCACGGCTTCGCCGCTGCCACCGCATTTATCGAACTCCACATGAGCGCTGAGCTTGCAGCGCCGCGCGCTGCGCTCGGCAAAGGGATCAAGACCCTGCTGCAGGAGTGGACGCAGGCGCGCAACGGCTCCCTGCCGCGATACGACGTCGTTGCGACAACCGGTCCCGAGCACGATCGCACCTATGAGTGCGTCGTTCGTGTGGAAGGGAGTGAGGTGGCGCGCGGATCCGGGCCTAGCCGCCGCGCCGCGGAGGCCGCTGCGGCTGAGGCCGCCATCGACCTTCTCGGCATTACCGCAGGGGGCACAAAGTGAGCCGTCTGCGACTCCGCGAGGTGCGACTGAGCGGCTTCAAGACCTTCGCCGACAAAACGACCATCGCCTTCACCCCAGGGATCACCGCAATCGTTGGGCCAAACGGCAGCGGCAAGTCAAACGTTGTGGATGCGCTGCGCTGGGCGCTCGGCGAGGCGGGTCGCGGCATTCGCTCAAAGCGTGTGGAAGAGGTGATCTTCGCGGGCTCAGAGAAGCGCCGTCCACTCGGTCTCGCCGAGGTATCGCTCTCGATCGCCAATGACGATGGGCTCTTTGATCTGCCATTCACCGAGATTGAGATTGCTCGTCGAGCGGATCGGGGTGGCGGCCAGGAGTATCTGCTCAATCGGGAGAAGATTCGCCTACGTGACCTCAACGAGCTACTCGATGGGGCGGGCCTTGCCGAGAACGGCCTCCTCTTCATCGGCCAGGGTGCCGTTGACCAGGCGCTGAGCCTTAAAGCTGAAGAGCGCCGCGCGCTGGTGGAAGAGTTCGCGGGTACCGCACGCCATGAGCGACGACGGGCGCGCGCCGAGAGCGAGATGAAGGAGGCGATTGATAATCGCGCCCGCGTCGAAGAGATCCTCGGCACCCTCCGACCACAAGAGCGCCGCCTTGCCACACTTGCCAAACAGGAGGCTGGCCGCGAAGAGCTGCTGACCGAAGCGGTAGAGCGCATCGCTGCGCTGGGTGCGGCACGCGGCGCCTGGATCGCCTCGCGACGAGTACGCATCGGCGGGCAGCTCTCGACAGTGACCGGCGAACTACAATTAATCCGCCAACAGTTGCGCAACGCGGATGAGGAGGCACACCACCGCCGTGAGCGACTGGGGATCGCCCGTACTGATCTTGATGTTGCACGACGCGCCCTTGAGGCGGCGCGCGAAGCCCGTGAATCTGCTGAGCGTGCCCATGCGCGCGTTGAGGCCGAGTCGGCCGCCCTCTCTCGAGACGTAGAGCGGATTGCGTCGGAGGTTGCAGTTGCTGAATCGGAGATCGCTTCTGTGGAGGCATTGCGCGCTGCTGCAGCACCGGCCGTTGATGCTGAAGCGGTTGCCGCACTCGAGATCCTCGATGCGGACCTCTCTGCCGCGCGACGTGAGCTCGAGGCGCTTACCAATGGAACAGGGGCAAGCGGGAGTGATTCAGCGGTACGCGCCCAGCGCACGCGCGAGGTAGAGCGCGCAGACCTCACCGCACGCCTTGAGCGACTGCAGGCGGAGCGTGCCGCCGTTACTTCGGATGGTGCCAGCGAAGACCCGTCCACGGCTGAGAGTGTGCTGATTCTCGCCGCAACCGCCGCAAGCGATGCCGCCGCCCGTCTCGCCGCCGCGACCCGCGAACTTGCGGAGTCGGAGTCAGGGGCTGCCGCCGCCCGCGCAACAGTTGGAGAGAGCGAACGATCTGCTCGCGCCGCCGAAGCGGAGGCCGCGTCGCTTTCAGGTCGACTCACCGCACTGGAGACGCGTCGAGCAGCCTTGCAAGAGCGCGCACTCTCAAAGGCGGCGCATGCCATTGGTGGGCGAAGCCTCCTCGCCGGTGTCGAACTTCGTGAAGAGGGTCGCACCGCGGTCCTCGCCGCCCTCGGTGCGCTGGCGCGAGGGTTCGTTGTTGATCAGCGTGGCGCAAGCCTGCTTGATGACGAGCAGGGTGCGCTACTCATCGCTGGTGCGGATTCCATCGGAGCAACCACACACCCAACACTCCCATCTCTGAGCAGCGAGATCGTCAGTGATCCAGACGGGCTACTTGGGCGTTTGCTGGCCAGTGTTTTCGTTGCACCGAGCGTTGCTGCTGCCCTGAGCGCCCTTGCCGACGTTCCGCCCGGCGGCACCATCGTGACGCGAGCCGGTGCAGTTGTGCGCCACGGCGGCATAGTTATTCGCGAAACTGAGCCAGACGATGCACTGGTTGACTCGGAGATCGGTCGCGCGGCCAGTGCTACGGAGCGCCTTCGAACAAGTGCCGCCGCGCTGCGCAGCGAAGCCGCGACGGCGTTAGGAACGCTCTCCGCCGCTGAGAGCAGACTAACCCAGGGGCGTGACGCCGAGGTAAGCACGCGCGCCGCGCTCCGTGCCGCCGAATCGGCGCGTGCGGAGGCGGAGCGTCGACGTGACGCTGTGCGCCGAAGTGCAACAGAGCGAGCAGAGCGTATCGGTCGAATTGACGCCGCCGTTACCGCAGCGCAAGGGAGACTGAGCGAGATCGCCCTCACCCCAGAGCAGGCGGTCGCCACCGACGCTTCGACGCAGTGGCGAACCCGTGTTGAGGAGCTCACCGCCCGACGCGCCGATTTAGCGGTCGCCGTAGAGGCCGACCGGGCCGCACTGCGTACCTGGGAACTTGCACGCGCACGCGGTGACGCCACCGTCACCAGTGCATCTGCCCGAATCACTCGAGCGGCAGCGGAGCGTGGCGCCCTTGAGATTCGAGTAGCCAACCTTCGCGCCCAACTTGCCGAGCAGTCCGGCCTCGCTACAGCTGCACGGGCCACCGCCACGCAACGCGAGGAGAGCGTGCAGGCGAAGGCAGCCCTACAGGTGGAGATCGAGAGCGAGATCGCTACTGATGAAGAGGCGAAGCGTGGCCTGCGCGCCCGTGAGCAGCATCTTGACGAGGCGTTGCGACCACTTGAGCGTGATGCACAGGCGGTTGAATTTGAGCGCGAACGCTTCATTGAAGAACTAAGTGGTGACCTCGCCGCCTTCGGTCGTCGCCTCTCAGAAGATCCACGCTTGGCTGCGGGAATTCCTGTGGCACTGCGCACCTCCGCGCACGCCGATGATTCCGAACTTCCCGCCGAAGGCGATACCGCTGCGCGCGAAGGGATCGCACGAGCGCAAGCGGCGGCCCTCGCGGTTCACTGGGAGGGCCAGCACTCGTCGAGTAACACGGCCCCACTAGTCACGCCTGACCCAGAAGAACTCCGCGCACTCGAGCGCCTGAGGCGCAAGATCGGCCCTCTTGAAGCCGGCGGAGCGAGCATTGTCATGGAGCACCAAGAACTGCGCGCTCGGCTTGAATCACTAGACGTGCAGACACGCGACCTCGATGGTGCGATCGAGAAAGCGTCAACGCTAATGAAAGAGCTCGATCATCTCGTTGAGTCAACATTTACGGAACAATTCGCCGCCCTGCAGACAACGTTTGCATCAAATTTCCAGCTCCTATTCGGTGGGGGCGATGCACAACTGCGGCTGGCCGATGATGGTGATTCACGTCGGCCTGGAATTGAGATCGATGCGCGCCCACCCCTTAAGCGTCGACAGCAACTCTCTCTCCTCTCGGGTGGAGAACGTGCGCTGACCGGCGTGGCACTACTCCTCGGGATGTTGGCGGTGAGGCCCCTCCCATTCGTGGTTCTGGATGAGGTCGATGCCGCGCTCGACGAGGCCAACGTCACTCGCTTTGGGGATGCCATTCGCGAATTGAGCGAGCGCACCCAGATTGTGGTGATCACCCATAACCGCGGAACGGTTGAGGTTGCGGATAGCCTGTGGGGCGTCACCGTGGGTGAGGACGCGGCAAGTCGCGTCTTCGGGCTGCGCCTCGACGAGGCAAAGCGCATTGCTGATCAGGCCCGAGCTGAGCGTGAGGCGGCGCGTTGAAACTCGCCTTCTGGCGAAAGAGCTCAGCAGACGACGAGAAGCGTGTAGCCGAAACCATCACCCCAGCCTCAAATCCCCTTGTTGTTGCACTCAAAAAGTTCACCGCGCCTGAGCCCGACTGGCGCGAGATCGAAGAGGCGCTCCTCGCCAGTGACGTTGGCTTAGTCGCCGCCACCGCACTGATTCAAGCGGCGCGCGATGGGCAGGGTGGGAGTGGCCGTGCACGGGTCAGAGCCGCCGCGCTCGCTCTCCTCGGCGGCGAGCCATCCGACCTTCGCGATGAGGCAGACGTAGTGCTGCTCGTTGGCGTCAATGGAGTAGGGAAGACGACCACCGCCGCGAAGCTTGCGGCGCGGGCAAAGGGCGCTGGCCTCTCACCCCTGTTGGTTGCTGCAGACACGTTCCGTGCTGCGGCAATTGATCAGTTGCGCGCGCTCGGTGTGCGCGAAGGAGTCGAAGTGGTTGAAGGTCGACCAGGTGGCGACCCTGCTGCCGCTATTCACGATGCGCTCACCTTAGCCGCGGCCCGCAACTTCACGCCGGTGATTATTGACACCGCGGGACGAATGCAGACACGAAGCGGGCTGATGGACGAACTTGCCAAGATTCGCCGCGTGGTGACGAAGGTTGCCCCCACCCGCACGGTCGAAGTGCTGCTCGTCTTAGACGGTACCGCCGGACAGAACGGGCTCGCGCAAGCGCGCGGCTTTGATGCGTCGGCAGGGATCGATGGCATTGTGCTGACCAAGCTCGACAGCGGCGCCCGCGGTGGCGTTGCGTTGGCGGTACGGCGCGAGCTTGGCCTACCGATTCGTTGGATTGGAACGGGCGAGCGTGCCACTGATCTCGTGCCGTTCGCCGCCGAGGCGTACGTCGACGGGCTCTTAGGAGCGCCGGCGAACTCCTGAGATCGGAATCTGCGTCAGCGATGTAATGCGACCGAGGCGTGAACTGGCGACAAAGAGGCCGACCAGGATTGATGCGCCGCCGCCGACGATAAGTGCGGCGCCACTCCCTGCGGCTGAACTGCCGATCACGCCACCGATCACAATCCCTAAGAGTCGGCCAAGAATGCCGATGCCATCGTTCGCGGCATTTGCTCGTCCCTGGAAGGCTGCCGGCAGAACCCGCCCGCGAATCGCGGCCTGATTGGCCTCCCAGACCGTCTCAAAGCCATCGCTGAGCAGTTGGTGCCCAATGAGCATGGCGAAACCGATCAGGCTCGCCTTAGGCGCGAGTGGGACGAGGATCAGACCGAAGCCCACGATCGCCAAGCTCACAGAGATTGCACGCCCGACGCCGAGGAGTCGGGAGATCCGCTCGGTGAGCGTGCCGCCGAGGAAAGCGGCAATGCCACCGGTTGCGATAATCGCGCCGATTGCTTCAGGACCAAGGTCGAGGCCATGGGTGAGATAGAGCATGTATGACGAGCGGAAGAGTCCGAAGTAGAGGCCAATAACGAATGTCGCGATCAAGAGCGGTCGCATCAGCACGACGGACCACGTCTTTCGCAGACCTTCAGAGAGCTCGCGCAGGAAGCTCGCTCGCGCGGCTGCGGATGGAAGTTTCGGTTCGGCAACTCGCAGCAACCCAATGAGCGCCGCCGACACGATGTAGGTCGCAGCATCAATGCCGATAGCGGCTGGCCCGCCAAATGCACCGATCAGGAGCCCCGCTGAGCCGAAACCGAAGAACTCAGCGGCGCCACGGATGGCCATCGTGCGCGCAAGGACAGCGCGCAGTGACGGGGAGTTCACGAGTCCAGCAACGTAACTGCGTTCGGCGATATCAAACGTTGTAGTGCACATGCCACTAAGTGCACTGACGGCAATGAGGTGGGGGAGCGTGACACTTCCGAACACTTCGGCGGCAAGCGGGATCGAACCGAGCAGCAGTGCGCGCAGTAGGTCCGTGCTGATGAGCACCGGCTTGCGGGGGAGTCGGTCGATCCAGACTCCCGCAAACTGACTCACGATCGCTCCGGCGATGAGATCTACGGCCGCTAGGGCAGCCGCTTCGGCGGCGTTGATGCCAAGGCCGAGAATGGCGAGGAGGGGAAGAGCGGCTCTCGTAATAAACGAGCCGAAGGTGGAGACTGCCTGTGCGCTAATCAGGAGATTGACGTCTCCTCGCACGCGAGGCGTCAGACTCTGTGGGCCACCCGTGATCTCCCGCGCCCGCTTCCGATTTGCCATGGCGCGAGCGTACACTCTGGGCATGTTTGACGCGCTTGGTAGCAGTCTTCGGGCCTCACTCCGCCGGCTTACGGGGAGTGGGCGAATCAGTGCGGCCGACCTTGAGGCCGGCCTTGCCGATATTCGCACCTCCCTGGTCGGCGCAGATGTTGCGATGCCCGTCGTTGCGCAGCTTCTGGAGCGGATCGGCGAGCGGGCGCGCGCGAGTGAGATCGTTGGCGGCCTCGGCGCTGGTGAGCGCATGCTGGGAATCCTGCACAGTGCGCTGACGGAAACGCTTGGCGGATCTGGTCGCGACCTCGACCTGCGCGAGCGACCAGCGACCATCCTGCTGCTCGGCTTGCAAGGGGCGGGGAAGACAACCACGGCGGCGAAACTGGCCTACCGCTTGGTGAAAGATGGTCGACGGCCGCTGCTCGTTGCCGCCGACCCGCGTCGTCCGGCCGCAGCAGAGCAGCTCGCCACCTTGGCCGCCGCAATCAAGGTGCCAATGCATCGTGAACCGCTCGGCACGCCAGTGGCAGAGATCGGAACGCGTGCCATCGCTGCAGCCCGGCGCCTCGGGCTCGACGTCGTGATCATCGACAGCTCAGGGCGCACCACCCTCGACGACGAGCTCCTGGAAGAGTTGCGCGACCTTCGCGATGCGACGAAGCCACGAGAGCGACTGCTTGTCCTCGACGCGGCGACTGGCCAGTCGGCACTGGCGATCGCCGAAGGATTTAAGGCGGTGGCCGAGCCTACCGGGCTGATTCTCTCCAAGCTCGACGGCGATGCGCGCGGCGGCGCCGCCCTCTCCATTGCCGGTGGCGCAGGGATTCCCGTCGTCTATGTGGGCACTGGCGAGCGCTCCGACGCGCTGGAGCGTTTCTATCCCGAGCGTATCGCTAATCGCATTCTCGACATGGGCGACCTTGCAACGCTTGCGGAGCGCGTTCGCGATGCAGAGATTGGACCGATGGCAGCGCCCGATGCAGAGATCCGCGCCAAGGCGGCCGAAGCTCGCGCGCTCCGCGGCGGGATGACCTTTGACGACCTTCTCGGTCAGCTGCGCCAAATGTCATCGCTCGGGCCGATCGGCCAGGTGGTCAAGATGATCCCCGGCATGGGCGGCATGGCTGAACAGGCCGAGGCGGCCGTGGCCAGCGGCGAACTGAAGCGCACAGAGGCGATCATCCTCTCGATGACACCCGCCGAACGGCGCGACCCAGCCCTCCTCACCCTGCCGCGGCGCCGACGTATTGCCGCAGGGGCGGGCCGAGCTATCGAGGAGGTCAATCGGCTGGTGAAGCGCCTGGAGGAGATGCGCACCCTCATGCGACGCGCTGGCGGCGGCGACCCGAGCAGGCTGATGTCTGGCGGGGCGGGCCTCCCTGGCAAGCACGCGGGCGGGCGGATCCCCCCGAAGGCGGCGAAGCGGGAGAAGCGAGCGAAAAAGGGTGGCAAACGGCGCTAGTTCACGGGGAGAGATGCGCCCGAGCCGCTGAGCGGCTAGGATTCACGGACTGACCCCCTGGCAACGCCAGGGCCACCAGCCGCTCCGGAAGGGTCGGCGCCTCGGAGGATGCATCAGGGATGAGTGTTCGGATCCGTTTGACCCGCGTGGGCGCATCTAAGCAACCATCGTATCGCGTGGTTGCCACCGATCGACGTTCGCCTCGTGATGGTCGCTCCCTAGAAATTCTTGGCCACTACAACCCACGCACCGAGCCGCTGACGCTGGTGCTTGATCTCGCCAAGGTTGATGCCTGGATCGCCAAGGGCGCACAGCCATCTGACGTTGTCGGCAAGTTGATTACGAAGGCACGCGCTGGCGGAATCGCCATGGGCGGCAAGACGTTGGCGAAGGCTGCAACACCTGGCTATACCAAGCCTGGTACGCGACCAGTTGTCGAAGAGCCAACGGTGGTCGTTGAGGCTGCGCCAGAGGCCGCTGTTGAGGCGACCGCTGATGCTGCAGCACCTGAAGCTCCCGCTGAAGTTGCACCTGTACCTGAAGTCGCGGCCGTTGAGACCGCACCTGTCGCCGAAGAGGCACCAGCAGAGGCGGCACCAGCCGCCGAGGAGGCGTAAGTGGCAGCGGCACAGCTTGTTGAATATGTGGCGAAATCTCTCGCTGACAATCCAGATGGCGTCAGCGTCGAAGTTGAAGAGGATGGCGATGCCATCATCCTGCGCCTTCTCGTTGATGAAGAGGACATGGGCCGCGTGATCGGTCGCAATGGCAGCATCGCTAAGGCAATGCGCAGCCTTTTGAAGGTTGTCTCAAATCGCACCGGAGAGAACTACGTCCTCGAAATTGGCTGAGGCAACAACGGATCTGCGCGTCGCGCAGGTGCGCGGCGTTCGCGGTCTTGACGGATCGCTCCGACTCGAAGTTCTGAGCGATCTTCCTGAACAGCGATTTATCCCTGGCGCCCGGCTCTCTGTCGAGGGTTCTGATCGTGTCCTCACCCTGCTTGAAGTGATGCCGAGCTCGCCAGGCCTCTTTGTACGCTTCGGTGAGGTCCAAAGTCGACTCGCGGGCGAACGGCTCATTGGCGCATATCTCACTATCCCTGCCGCGCAGGTGCAGATCCCATCAAACCGTGTGCTGTGGGACGAAGTGATCGGCGTGACGGTCCGTGACCCACAGGGTGAAGTGATTGGTGAGATCCGCGATCTCTATCGCGCCGGTGGTGCCGAAGTTTACGTCGTGCAGACGCCGGATGGCGGAGAGATTGACTTGCCCGCTGTTGCGGCGATTATCATTGATTTCGCGCCCCGAGAGGGGCGCATCGTCGCGGATTTGACCGGCTCAGAGCTTTCCGTTCGTGCGGCTAAGGCGCCGCGTCGACGTGGCCCACAGAAGACACCTGGCAGCGTCGCTTCGCTGCGTGCCGCAAAGGCATCACGCCGGCCGAAGCAGCGCGCCGCCAAACCCCCGGCAGGTGATGCATGAGTGATGCCATGCGCCCGACACTAAAGATCGATGTGATCTCGCTCTTCCCTGAAACGATCATGTCAGCTCTCTCTGCCAGCATTCCAGCGCGCGCTCTTGAGCGCGGCCTGGCAACCCTGACCTGCCACGATCTGCGCACCTGGGGGATAGGGAAGCACCGTTCGGTCGACGATGAGCCGTATGGCGGTGGGGCAGGGATGCTCTTGCGTCCAGAGCCGCTCGTTGAAGCGATCGACGCGCTGCGCGGCCCTGACTCGCTCGTCATCCTGTTTGACGCAGGTGGCGAGCGCCTGCGCCAGCCGCGTGTCCGAATGCTCGCAGAATCCAAGCACCTGATCATCATCTGCGGGCGTTATGAAGGGGTGGATGACCGCGTTCGTGCCTACGTGGATCTTGAACTGAGCCTCGGCGACTTCGTCCTTTCCGGTGGCGAGCCAGCCGCGATCGTCCTCTGCGATGCGATCCTGCGCCTCGTCCCTGGGGCGATTGATGCCGCGTCGCTTTCCGAGGAATCATTCTCTGGGGAGCTCCTGGAGTACCCCCAGTTCACCCGCCCCGCTGAGTTCCGTGGCGTAGGGGTCCCTGAGATCCTCCTTTCAGGGAATCACGCTGGGGTGGCCACCTGGCGGCACGAGGAGGCGGTCCGTCGTACCCAGCGCCAGCGCCCTGACCTTGGCAAGCCTGCGAAGGGGAGCGAGGGGTCGTAAGGGGAGGCCCCAGGGGGGCTGTGCTATTCTCACCGCCCGCGCCGACAGGTTCTGTCGGCCACCACGGAGATTAATTATGGATCTGATCCGCACGCTGACCAATGCCCAGATGAAGAGCGATCTCCCGGAGATCAAGACCGGCGACACCGTCAAGGTGTCGGCAAAGGTCGTTGAAGGGAACCGAGAGCGCATTCAGGTATTCGAGGGCACCGTCATGCGCCTGCGCGGCGGCGGACTCGGCTTGAACATCACCGTTCGACGTATTGCCTCAGGCGTTGGTGTTGAGCGAACGTTCAAGGTGCACAGCCCACGCATCGAGAAGATTGAAGTCGTCCGCCACGGCGTATCGAACCGAGCCCAGCTCTACTTCCTCCGTGATCGTGTTGGCAAGCAATCGTCGCTCCGCGAGCGCCGCGATAGTGTCACCGACATCGCCAAGAACGAGGTCAAGGCCGCCGCAAAGAAGGCCATCAAGGACGAAGCTGACGCCGTGATTGCTGCAGCTGCCGCCGTCGTTGCAGCAGAAGAGGCTGCAGTAGCCGCTACAGCCGCGGCAGCCGTTGCTGCTGAAGAGGCCGCTGCAGCTGCTGCCACCGCAGCCGAGGCTGTTGCTGAGGCTCCTGCCACTGAAGCCGCAATCGCTGAGGCGCCAGTCGCCGAAGTTGCAAGCGAAGAGAGCGCACCTGTTGACGCGCCAGTCGCTGAGGAGACGGAGAAGGCTCCGGAGTGAGCGACCTGCGGCCCGCGAGTGGCCGCACACTTCCGACCCGCGAACTCGAGCTTCGCCACGGACACCCTGAACGTGCCGTCATCGGCATTGATGAGGTTGGTCTTGCCCCACTCGCTGGACCTGTCGTTGCCTGCGCCATCTTGATGCCTGCAGGGGATCCAATTCCAGGTGTTCGTGACTCAAAGTTGCTGACGCCAGCTCGTCGCGTTGCGCTTGCACTGCAGATTCGTGAGGTGGCAGTCGCCATCGGCTTGGGGGCTGCTTCAGCCCGAGAGGTAGAACGCTTTAATCCACGCGCAGCATCGCATCGTGCGATGGCTCGTGCTGTTGCACAGCTTTCCCGCAGGAGAGGAGCGGCGCCAGACTTTGCCCTCGTTGATGGGAGTAGTGCGCGTGAGCTCCGCGACCTCATCGGACCACATGCCACGGTCATCCGCGGTGATCAGTCGGTTTATGCGATTGCCTGTGCCTCGATCGTCGCGAAGGTGCTTCGCGACAAACTCATGCGCGAACTTGCACTGCGGTATCCCGGATATGGCTGGGAATCCAATGTGGGCTATCCCGCGCCTGTGCATCTTGCAGCGCTTGATACGCTCGGCATCACACCGCATCATCGCCGCACCTACGCCCCAGTGGCAGCTCGTATCGGCCTTCTGCCGCGCAGCTAGCCCACCGTCGAACGCCACCGATACGGTGGTGCCGTGACCATGCCGTGGTGGCGATCAATCATGCACAACGGGCAATCGTCGGTCGTGAAGCGGAGGCCCTCGCCGCACGCTCCCTAGCTCGTATTGGCTGGGCCATCCTTGCGCGCAACCTGCGCCTTGGTCAACTTGAGGTAGACCTACTGGCGCGCGACCCGAGCGGATCCCTCGTAGCCATCGAAGTGCGTCGCCGTGACTCCGTGGGTGCCGCCTCGCCGTTAGAGTTCCTGGGGGCACGCAAGATGCGGGCCCTGCGGCGGCAGCGTGCCTACCTCCCAGAGGGATGCCGCATCGATCTCCTGCTGGTCCTCGGCAACCCCGGATGCGAGCGACTTCGCCTCGTTCGCGGGGTCGCCTAGGGGCGCGGCGCCCCGTGCTAGGATTCCCCAGCGTCCGAATCGGACGTCCGCCCCCGCAAGGGGGCGAAATACGCACGCGGAACACGACGCCTCACTACGGTGGCCCTTCGGGGTCGTGACGGCGCCCCGCGGTGGAATAACCGTGTAAGGAGAACTATGGCACCAGTAACCATGCGCGACCTTCTCGAGGTCGGAGCCCACTTCGGGCACCAGACACGCCGATGGAATCCCAAGATGGCGCCGTATATCTACGCGCAGCGCAACGGGATCCACATCCTCGACCTCGCCAAGAGCGCGAAGCACCTACAGATTGCCCTGGACGCCGTACGTGACGCGAGCGCAAACGGGGAGACCATTCTCTTCGTCGGCACCAAGAAGCAGGCTCAGGCACCAATTCAGGAAGAGGCGACCCGCGCCGGTCAGCCATACGTGATCAAGCGCTGGCTCGGCGGCATGATCACGAACTTCACGACGATTCGTAAGCGCCTCACCCTCATGGAGCAGCTTGAGGCTCGCGAGCAGGCGGGCGAGTTCGACATCATGTCGAAGAAAGAGGCCTCGAAGCTTGGCGACAAGCTAGAGAAGCTTCGCGGGGCGCTTGGCGGCATGCGCCGTCTGCGCAAGGCCCCAGGGATGGTCTTCATCATCGACCCAAGCCGCGAGACCCTCGCTGCAATCGAGGCGAACAAGCTCGGCATCCCTGTTGTTGGCACCGCAGACACCAACGTAGATCCCGATCTGCTTACCTATCCGATTCCAGTAAACGACGACGCGATCAAGTGCATTCGCTTGATCTGCGCCGCCGTTGCTGATGCGGTGATCGAAGGCGCGGCGATTCGCGCCGCACGTTTGCCTGAACTTGAGGCGCAAGAGGCCGCAGCAGCAGCTGCTGAGAACGCCGCTGACGCTCCTGATGCTTCAGATGTGCAGGACGACCTCGTTGCTGCGCTGAGTGCCACCGGCACGCTGAGCTTCTCGCCTGACGAGGAGCCAGCCCCTGCCGTCGACACCACCCCAACAGTGTAAGGAGGCCACCATGGCGATTAGCGCAGAGGCGGTACGAGACCTACGCGAGCGTACGGGCGCAGGGATGATGGACTGCAAGCGCGCACTCGAAGAGTGCGGCGGTGATGTTGAGAAGGCCGTCCTGGCACTTCGCGAGGCTGGTCTAGCCGCCGCTGCGAAGAAGGCTGGCCGCGATGCACGCGAGGGACTGGTCTCTTCGTACATCCACACCGGCGGTCGCGTCGGCGTACTTCTTGAGATCAACTGCGAGACGGACTTCGTCGCGCGCAATGAGCAGTTCCAGAAACTAGTGAAAGACATCGCAATGCAGATCGCAGGTCTTCATCCGCTTTATGTCAGCCAGGAGCAGATCCCTGTCGCTGCGCTTGAGGCGAAGCGCGCCGCACTCCTGGAGGATGAGGCGCTCGCTAAGAAACCAGAGGCAATCCGAGCGCAGATTGTTGAGGGCCAGCTGCGCAAGTGGTTCGAAGAGGTCTGCCTACTCGATCAGCCGTTCCGTGACGGCGACGAGACGGTTGGGCAGCTGATTACGAACGCGATTGCCACAATTGGTGAGAACATCCGAGTACGGCGCTTTGTGCGCTACGCACTCGGCGAGGAGCTGTAGGCCCCAGATGATTGGGGCGGTGGAGGCGGCATGACCGGTACCACACGCTATCAGCGAATTCTGCTGAAGCTCTCGGGGGAGGCACTCCTCGGAAAGCTTGAGTACGGTGTTGATCCTGAAGTTGTTGCCTTCGTCGCCGAACAGGTGAAGGCCGTTACGGCGCTCGGTGTGCAGGTTGGCATCGTTGTGGGTGGCGGGAACATCTTCCGTGGCATGGCCGCGGCAACCGCGACCGGCATGGATCGCGCGACCGCTGACTATATCGGCATGCTCGCGACAGCGATGAACGGCCTCGCCCTCCAAGACGCACTTGAGCGCGCAGGCGTGCCGACGCGAGTGATGACGGCGATCGACATGAACGAGGTTGCCGAGCCGTACATTCGCCGACGCGCCGTGCGGCACCTTGAGAAGGGGCGCGTAGTTGTCTTTGTAGCCGGCACAGGGAACCCGTACTTCACCACCGACACCGCAGCTGCGCTGCGCGCTGTAGAGATCGGCGCTGAGGTTGTCCTGAAAGCCACAAAGGTGGATGGCGTCTACGACAAGGATCCAGTGAAGCATCCCGATGCGAAGCGCTATCCCACGATCTCCTACGGCCAGGTACTGGTTGATGGGCTGCGTGTTCTTGACGCCGCCGCCGTCTCGCTCTGCATGGAGAATGACCTACCGATCGTCGTCTTTGACCTCGACGCCCATGAGAATATTCTGAAGGCGGTGCGCGGCGAAGCGGTCGGCACCCTGATCAGCAAAGGGGGTACGCGATGAGCGGCACAGCTATTGAACGCATGGCCAAGGCGGTTGAGGCCTTCGGCAAGGACCTAGGCGGCTTTCGCACAGGTCGCGCAAGCGCTTCGCTCGTTGAACGCGTCACCGTTGAGCACTACGGCGCGATCACACCACTCAACCAGATGGCCGGCATTAGCGTCCCAGAGAACACCCTGCTGGTGATTCAGCCGTGGGATAAAACGGCGATCCCTGCGATTGAGAAGGCGCTGAACAATGCCCAGCTCGGCATGACCCCTGCAGTTGATGGCGGTGTCATTCGACTCCGCGTTCCTGCAATGACCGAGGAGCGGCGCAAGGACCTCGTGAAGCAGATGGGGAAGCGGGCCGAAGAGGCGCGCGTTGAGATTCGCAATGTTCGACGCGACGAGCAAGAGCTGGTCAAGAAGGCGGAGAAGGCGAAGGAGATTGGCGAGGATGATGCCCGCCGCCAGCTCGAGACGCTCCAGAAGCTGACTGATGGAAAGATTGCTGAGATCGACAAGTTGACCGCTGCGAAGGAGCGCGAGGTTCTCGAAGGGTGACTAACGCCGACATTCGGCGACCGGTTGACGCGCAGCCGCTGGTGCACAGCGCCCCACCTCCTGTTGGAGGGCCGAACCATGTCGCGATCATCATGGACGGGAATCGGCGCTGGGCGCGCAGTCAGGGAATCGACGAGCTCGAAGGGCATGTTGCTGGTACGGAGGCGTTGCGAACCGTCCTCAAGCATGCAGTCCAGATCAACATTCCGTACCTCACCGTCTACGCCTTCAGTCGCGAGAACTGGGCACGGAGCGACAAGGAGGTAGCCCAACTATTCACCCTGCTAGCCAAGGTGATCGATGACGAGACCCCCGAACTGCTGCACCAAGGAGTCGCAGTGCGTTTTCTTGGTCGACTCGCAGAGCTGCCAGCACCGGCTC
>JBAXWE010000017.1:0-20604 GCA_037128565.1 bacterium | reverse complement strand
GCCCGTCGACGGGCATGCCGACGAAGACCGAGCAGGGCGACCTGCTAATGAGCATGTTCGGCCGCAACTCCGATTCGCCGATTCCGGTGATTGCACCAGCGACGCCAGCCGAGTGCTTCACCATGGCGATTGAGGCGTGGCGCATCGCACTGCACCACATGACGCCTGTCGTCTTCTTGAGCGACGCCTTCTTGGCAACGGGTGCCGAGCCGTGGAGCATTCCGAACGTTGCCGATCTCCCTTCGATCAAGGTTGAGAACGCGCCCGCCTCCGACAAGCCAGGCTTCCGCCCATATCAGCGCGACCCTGAGACGCTGGCCCGCCCGTGGGCCGTGCCAGGAACCCCAGGCCTGGAGCACCGCATCGGTGGTCTTGAGAAGCTCGACGAGTTGGGCACCGTGAGCTACGACCCTGATAACCATCACCGCATGAACCTGCTGCGCGCCGAGAAGGTGGCGCGCGTGGCCCGCGACATTCCGCCGACCGAAATCTATGGCGAGAGCACGGGCGACCTGCTCATCTTGGGCTGGGGCTCCACCTATGGTTCGATTCGTTCGGCGGTGGAGCGACTGCAGTCGCGCGGCAAGCGCGTCAGCCACGCCCATCTGCGCTACCTGAATCCACTACCAACGGATCTCGGTGAGATGCTGAAGAACTTCAAGCACGTGCTGATGCCTGAGCTGAATGCCGGCCAGCTGCGCATGCTCATTCGCGCCAAGTACCTGGTCGATGCCGTGGGCTTCAACCTGGTGCGCGGCAAGCCCTTCCAAATCGGTGAGATTGAGGCGAAGGCCGAGTCGATCCTCGGCGAGAGTGTGGAGGCCGCAAAGTGACCCAGTCTGAACTCCCTGTGCTGACGAAGAAGGATTTCGAGTCCGACCAGGATGTGCGCTGGTGCCCCGGGTGCGGCGACTATTCGATCTTGGCGCAGACTCAGAAGACGATGCCGAACTTCGGCGTCGCTAAGGAGAAGATCGTCTTCATCTCTGGGATCGGCTGCTCGGGTCGCCTCCCGTACTACATGAACACCTACGGCTTCCACACGATTCACGGTCGTGCGGCAACCATAGCCACCGGGCTGAAGGCGGCGCGACCTGACCTGATGGTCTGGGTGATCACCGGCGACGGCGATGCTCTCTCGATCGGCGGCAACCACCTGATCCACGCGATGCGCCGCAACGTCGACATGAAGATGATCATGTTCAACAACCGCATCTACGGCCTCACCAAGGGACAGGCCTCGCCAACGTCGCCAATCGGCAAGAAGACGAAGTCGACACCGCTCGGCACCATCGAGACGCCGATCATTCCGCTCAACCTGGTCGCTGCCGCTGAAGCGAGCTTCATAGCGCGATCGGTCGACACGCACTCCGAGCATCTGCAAGAGATGATGCAGCGCGCCGGCGAGCACTCTGGTGCCGCCTTCCTTGAAGTGCTGCAGAACTGCAACATCTTCAACGACGGCGCCTGGCGCGACTTCACCGATAAGTCGGTGAAAGAGGATCGCATGCTGGTGCTGAAGCACGGCGAGCCGATGATCTTCGGCGCGGAGAAGAACAAGGGGATTCGCCTCAACGGTCTGCGACCAGAGGTCGTGACCATCGGCGAGAACGGCGTGAGCGTTGCCGACCTCTGGGTTCATGACGAGACTGATCCTGATGCCACGCGTACGCAGATCTTGAGCCGCATGTGGTGGCCCGACTTCCCAGTCCCAGTTGGCGTCTTCCGTCGCGTGCCACGCCCAACGCACGATCAGCTCCTCGTCGAGCAGATCGATGGCGCGAAGGCGGCACGTGCCGCGAAGGGTCCTGTCGACCTACAGAAGCTCCTCGCCTCAGGGGAGACCTGGACGGTCGAGTGACCGCGCCGCGCCTCTTGGTGCTGGCCGACGATCTCATCTGGGCCACCCGACTCGAAGGGCAGGGGCGCACCCTCGGCGCCGAAGTTCAGCGATTCACAACGCCAGCACCCCTGATCGCCGCCCTTGTCGCCGAGCCCGCCACCCCCACTGACCTGGTGGCGATCGACGCCACCGCCCGCGCCTACGACGCCGAGGCGGCGGTCCGTGCCGTGGCGGCGACCGGGGTACGGGTCCTGGCCCTGGTCCAGCACGATGATCCTGAGGGGCGGGCGAGCCTGATTGCCGCAGGGGCGGTGCGCGCCATGCCGTACCGCGCACTCTTTGAGCGCGGGCATGGGATCCTCGCAGGGCTACTGGATCTGCCGGTGCCGCCGGCGACGAGCCCAGCGACAACAACAGGGGAGGGTGCATGAGCAACCGAAGCGCCGAGATCACCGCCGCCTACGACGCCGCGACTCCAGGCCTTGGTGCTGGTCACGCCCTTGAGGCGAAGCTCATCGGCCCCGCCGCCTACGCCGCGCGACTCTCCGCCGCGCGCGACGCGGTGAACGACGCCGGCCTTGACGCGGTGCTGCTCGGCTTCGGTGCCGACATGCGCTATCTCACCGGCTACGCCGCACCAGCACTCGAGCGACTCACCATGCTCGTGATTCCAGCAAACGGCGCACCATCACTGATCGTTCCACGACTCGAAGCGGGGATGGCTGGCGATGCGCCAGCGATGCGCGGTGGCCACGTTGCTTGCGTTCCGTTCGGCGAGACCGACGATCCATTTGCCCTTGTTGCCACTGCGGTGAAGGCTGGTGGCCGACCTGGTTCCGCTGCGCGTGGCGTGGCTGTCTCCGATCGACTCTGGTCCACCTTCTTGATTCGCATTGAGGCGGCACTGCGCACCCACGGCGCCATTACCCAGACGCAGCTGGCGTCGCACGTGATTGGCAAGTTGCGTATGGTGAAGTCAGCCGAAGAGGCGGCGCTGCTGCGCGGCGCAGGTCGCGCTGTAGACACCGTCGTCATGGCGATCACGAGCGGCAAGCTGCTTGGTCGCACCGAGAACGATGTGGCCCGCGAAGTTCGCGAGCGACTCAATGGTGCAGGCCACGAGGTCTCATCATTCGCCATTGTTGGATCTGGTCCGAACTCTGCTTCGCCACACCACGAGGCATCGTCGCGCGTGATCAACGCCGGAGATGCGATCGTGCTCGACATTGGTGGCGTCTTCGGCGGCTATGGCTCCGACACCACGCGCTCCATCTGGGTGACCGGCCCGAACGGGGCGGTGCCACCAAGCGACGACTACCTGCGCCGCTACGACATCCTGAAGCGCGCCCACCAGGCGGCGATGGATCACGTTCGCCCAGGGGTGAGCTGTGAATCGGTCGACGCCGCCGCTCGCGCCGTGATCGACGCGGCAGGGGAGGGGGCCCGCTTCTTCCACCGCACCGGGCACGGAATCGGGCTCGAGGAGCACGAGGATCCGTATATCGTCGCGGGCAACACCACGAAGCTGGTACCAGGCCACGCCTTCTCGATTGAGCCTGGCATCTACGTTGAGGGCGTCAACGGCGCTCGCATTGAAGACATCGTCCTCTGCGGCGAGAGCGCGGTAGATCAGCTCAATCTCACGAAGCGCGATTTGTATGTGGTCGCCGGATGAACGACGGTCCAGTCGCTAGCGCGCAGCAACAGACGAAACAGGCGACGCCGGCGCAGGTACGCCGGATTGCTAAGGCGCGACCGTATGTTCCGCTGCACGATCTGCGACGAACCTACGGCCTACCTGGCGATGAAGAGATCACCACGCGCATTGAGACACCCGAAGGTCCGGCATGGATCGGACTACCGGAGCGCGAGGCGCGCATCATTGAGAGCCTCGTTCGCGAAGGAGAGATTGCGCTGATCTTTGCCGACTCACCTCGCGCACGCGTGGTGCTCGGCTTCCACAGCCTGACGCTACACGCCTAAGCGTTAACCCCTTCGCCGCGCAGCAGTGCGCGCTTGAAGGCAATCGGATCCGTTGCCCCAGGACGCCAGCTACTGCCAGCGCTACCACCGAATCCACCAATGCCGTTTGACGCCAACACGCGATGGCAGGGGATCAACACCGGCACTCGATTCTTGCCGAGCGCACCACCAACGGCGCGCGCGGCACCCGGCGACCCACTCGCCGCCGCAAGTTCTCCGTAGGTCACCGTTTTGCCAAAGCGCACGCCGGCAAGAGCGCGCAACACGCGCTGCTCAAACTCAGTAGCCCACGAAAGATCGACGGCTGCGAGTCGCTCACGTGCACTCAGCTGCCCGCGCAGCGCGGCGTTCAGGATGCGGTTCACATCACGCGCACTGGTGATTGGCCCAGCTGCGCGGCGACCCACTGCAGCGTTGGCGATCGGGGCAAACGGCGCACGTGAATCAAGGGCGATGGCGCAGATGCGGCCGTTCTCCACGGCCACCGGAAGCGCGCCCCACGGGCTCGACCACGAGTAGATCTGCATGCGCGCAGCCTAGCCGCAGGGGCGTATCGCCCAAGTGCGGCGTATACTCCCCCTGAGTATGTCAACCGAGCTCGTTCCTGCGGCACCAGCGACTCCCGTGGCGGAGATTGCCCTCCCCGTCACCGGGATGACCTGCGCCTCGTGCGTGAACCGCGTCGAGCGATTCCTGAAGAAGGCCGACGGCGTGAGCGGCGCGAGCGTGAACCTCGCCACCTCGATGGCCACCATTCAATACGCGCCTGAGGCAACAGGTGTTGCCGATCTTGCCGCGGTCATTGCCGCTGCAGGATACGAAGTGCCCGTCGCAGCGCTCGCCCTCGCCGGACGCGAAGGAGACGCCGATGCGCAAGAGGCGCGCGAGGCACTCGATGCTGAGCTGGTCACGGCGCGCACCAAAGAGACGCGAGGACTTCTGCGCGACGGAGCCATCGCCACAGTCTTCGGCTTCAGTGCGATGGCGCTCATGCTGCAGCCGTGGTTCTTCATCAGCATGGAGCGCATCAACTGGATCCTGATCGTGCCCTCCACCATCATTCAGTTCGCCGTTGGCTGGCGCTTCCATTCGCGCGCAGTGCGCGCACTCCGTCACGGCTCGCTCACCATGGAGACACTCGTCAGTCTCGGTACGACCGCGGCGTGGGGCTGGTCGGTGGCGATCACCCTCTTCCATGCGCAACTGATGCGCGTCGGCGTTCCGGCACATGCCACCTGGGACGCCGCCGCACTCATCCTCGGATTCGTCGCACTCGGTCGATGGATGGAGGCGCGCGCCAAAGAGCAGACCACCAGTGCGGTCCGTGGAATCCTGGCGCTGCAGCCAAGAGAGGCAGAGCTGCTTGCAACCGCCGACGCACCAACCGCAACGATTATTGCCGTGAGCAAGATCATCGCCGGTGATCTGCTGCGCATTCGCCCTGGTGGTCGCATCCCGGTGGACGGCATCATTGTGAGTGGTCGTGCCGCCGTTGATGAGTCCGCCATCACTGGTGAGTCACTCCCAGTGGAGCGCGGCCCAGGGAGCCGACTCGCCGCCGGCACACTCCTCACCGATGCGTCGATCGTGATGCGGGCGACGCAGGTTGGTGCGAACACCACGCTGGCCCGCATCGTGGCCATGGTCGAGCGCGCACAAGGGTCGAAGCCTGCGATTGCTCGACTTGCGGATCGGATCTCCGAGGTGTTCGTTCCCGCCATCCTGTTGATCGCCGTGGCAACCTTCGTTGGCTGGTACCTGCTTGGGGCTGAGCCGCGCCTGGTGCGCGCCGTGGCGACCGCCATCGCCGTGCTCGTGGTTGCCTGCCCCTGCGCCATGGGCCTCGCCACCCCTACCGCCGTGATCGCTGGCACCGGCCGTGGCGCCGAGGCGGGAATCCTCGTGCGTGACGCCGCCATCCTCGAAGCGGCGGGGAAGCTTCGCGCCGTGGTCTGGGATAAGACCGGCACTCTCACCCTTGGTCAGCACGCCCTCGTCGGCCGCCTCGCCCTTGCCACCGGTCCGCTCGCTGGCGACACCGATCGACTCCTGCAGATCGCTGCAGCCGTCGAGAGCCCTTCGGAGCATCCACTCGCTCGCGCGATCGTGCGCGCCGCGGGCACCGTCACAGCAAGCGCCACCGGCTTCACGATGCACGCAGGACACGGCGTGAGCGCCAGCATGGATGGCGCAACGGTGCGCATCGGCACTGAGGCCTTCACCGCCACGACCAACCCCGAGCTGATTGGCTGGGCCACAGCAGAGGCGGCCGCGGGACGTACGCCACTCTTCATCTCAATGAACGGCGAATCAGCCGGCGCACTCAGCCTTGCCGATATGGTTCGCCCAGAGAGCGCCGCAGCGATTCGTGCACTGAGCGCACGCGGCATTGAGTCGTGGATCATCAGCGGCGATCGCCAAGAGGTGGTGAACGCCATTGCCCACGATCTCAACATTCCACCAGAGCGCGCCCGCGGCGGCATTCTGCCTGGCGGCAAGGGCGATGCGATCGCCGAGATCCGACGCAGCAGCAGTGGGCCCGTGGCAATGGTGGGGGATGGCGTGAACGATGCGCCAGCACTCGCCGCGGCCGACGTGGGCATCTCGATGGGTGGCGGCACCGAAATCGCCATTGACGCTTCGGCCGCAACGCTGAGCGGCGCAGACCCTCGCGGTGTGCCACTTCTTGTGGACCTTTCGCGCGCCACGACGCGCATCATCAAGCAGAACCTTGCCTGGGCCTTCGGCTACAACATCATCCTTGTGCCCCTCGCCGCCGGACTCCTGCTGCCGACATTTGGGATTGGCCTCGACCCAGCGCTCGCCGCTGCCGCTATGGGTGGATCAAGCGTGACGGTGGTGTTGAATGCGTTGAGGCTGCGAAGGCTGCCGCTCAATCGCGATCAGCTGAACTGACCGATTAGCCCAGAAACGGTCGCAGCTCCACCCGGCGATTACACGCGCGAGAGCCGTCCACCGCCAGGGCCTGCGCCTGCTCGGGTGAATCGGCGTTGATGATCCAAAAGCCACTGTAGTGCTCGGGGGCGGCGAAGAGTGAGCCAGGGGTGATGGCGCCGAGACCGTTGCGATTGTCGATCAGCGTGGCGCGGTTCGGTTCGGCGATACCCGCGGCGAGAACCAGGTGGTTGCCTGCGGTGAGACGCTCGTTGAAGGCGTCGATTGCGGCACCTTCGCCAGGGGTGGCAGTGTTGCTGCCGCCGTCAATCACAAAGAGGACGAACCGCATGGCTATTGCGGACTCAATTCAAAGGTGAGGTCAACAGTTACGGAATCGCCAATCTCTAATCCCTCGGCTCTGCGGATCGCAACCTTGATCGGGATGAGGTACGAGTCGCTTTTAGGAAAGAGCGAGGTGCTAAACGTAGTGGCGCCGATGCGTCCCTTGACCGGGATTACTCCCCAGCCGTAGGTGAGCTGACGAGAGAGCGATTTGATCTGTGCGCTCTCCTTCTTTGGGATGGGGACGAAATGAAATGGCGATGGTCCCCGCCAGTGAATCAGCGACGCACGCACGCGCATGTCCATGCGTTGGCCTTAACGCAGTTTCCCGAAGAGCGCCGAGGCGTTCTGACCGCCGAAGCCGAAGCCATTGATCAGCACACGGTCGATTGCCTGTTTGGTGCGTGCGGTGTGCGGCACGTAGTCGAGGTCGCACTCTGGATCTGGCGTGTCGAGGTTGATCGTCGGTGGCACGGTGCCCGTCTCGATTGCCTTGATGGCGGCGAGCCCGGCGACGGCGCCCGCGCCACCCAAGAGGTGGCCGACCATGCTCTTTGGGGAGCTGATCGGAATCTTGTAGGCGTGATCGCCGAGGGCGCGCTTGATCGCCTTCGTCTCGGTGAGGTCGTTGAGTGGGGTGCTCGTGCCGTGCGCCACGATGTAGCTGATGTCGTCGATGACGGCGCCGCCATCGAGGATCGCCTTCGTCATGGAGCCTGCAGCGCCGCGGCCGGTTGGCTCGGGGGCGCTGATGTGGAAGGCGTCGGCCGTTGCACCGGCACCGAGCAGCTCGGCGCGAATGGTTGCGCCGCGCGCCTTGGCGTGGGCGAGCGATTCGACTACGAAGACCGCGCCACCTTCGCCGAAGACGAAGCCGTCACGGTTCTTGTCGAACGGTCGGCTGGCGTGTGTCGGGTCGTCGTTGCGCTTGCTGAGGGCACCCATGTTGCTGAGGGCGGCGAAGGCCATCGGCAGGAGTGGTGCCTCAACGCCGCCGGCAACGACCACGTCAGCCTCGCCGCTGCGGATCAGGCGGAGCGCATCTTGAAAGGCGAGCACGCCCGTCGCGCAGGCGGCGGCCTGGGTGATGGCGGCGCCAGTGAGGCCGTACTTCATGCTGACCATGCAGGCGCCCATGCTTGGGCTGAGTGCAGGAATGGCGAAGGCGCTCACGAAGCGGCCACCCTTCTCGCGATAGGCGTCGCTCCCCATGGTGACCTGCTCGATGCCACCACCGCCGGTGTTGATGACCGTAGCGACGCGGTCGCGGCGCTCCGGCTCCCAGCTGGCGATGTCGGCGAGACCGGCATGTTCAATGGCTTCGGTGGCGGCGGCGATCGCGAACTGCACGAAGCGGCTCATGCGACGCGCCATCTTCATGTCCATGGTGAGCAGTGGATCGAAGCCCTTCACCTCGGCGGCGATGCGCACGTCGTTGGGCGAGGCGTCGAAGAGGGTGATGGGGCCAGCGCCTGAGCGCCCGGCGATGAGTCCATCCCAGTACTCGCCGGCGCTATTGCCGATCGGGGTGATCGCGCCGTAGCCGGTGATGACCGCGCGCTGCGTGTCGGTTCGTACGGGGGTGGTGCTCATGGCTCCTCCTACTTTCCGGTCCAGCGTCGCAACACGATGGCGCCATTATGCCCACCGAGCCCGACGTTGTTGCTCACCGCGGCGCGAATCTCGGCCGAGCGTGTTTCGAGGTTGACGTTCAGGTTGCAGGCGGGGTCGACGTTCTTGGTGTGCAGCGTTCCTGGAATCACCTGGTGGTGGAGCGAGAGGGTCGTGAAGACCGCCTCGACCGCACCGGCGGCACCCATCAGGTGGCCGGTGAGCGACTTGGTAGCGGAGACCGGAATCTCCGCCGCGCGTGCACCAAAGGCACTGTGGAAGGCGAGCGCCTCGCGCTCGTCGCCCACGGGCGTGCTGGTGCCGTGCGGATTGATCAGGTCGATCTCGGTTGGGTCGATTTTGCCGCGCTGCAGTGCCCACTTGATGGAACGCGCCGATCCGGCACCGCCTTCAACGGGCTGAATCATGTCGTGTGCGTCAGCCGAGCTGCCGTAGCCAACGACCTCGGCGTAGATGGTGGCGCCGCGCGCCGTGGCCGAAGCGAGATCCTCAACGATGAAGGCGCCCGCCCCTTCGCCCAGAACGAAGCCGGCGCGATCCACGTCGTACGGTCGGCAGGCCGATGCTGGGCCCTCGCCGTCGCGCGGACCGGCGAGGCCACGCATGTTCATGAAGCCGATGTGCGCCACTTCGAGAAGCGGATTCTCGGTGGAGCCAGCGATGACCGCGGTCACGTCGCCACGCTTGATCGCCTCGACCGCCTCGCCCAGGGCGTGCGTGCCGGTGGCGCAGGCGGAGACGACGGCCAGGTTGTGCCCGACGGCGCCCGACTCGATGGCAATCATTCCCGAGGTACTGTCGACCAGACCGTGGGCAATGAAGGTCGGTGCAACGGTGCGCGGCCCCTTCTCCTTCCAGCTCATCTGGTTCTCAATAAAGAGGCCCTGTCCGCCAGCGCCCGAGCCGAAGACCACGCCAACCTCTTCGCGGTTCGCATCGGTGATCTCGAGGCCTGAATCGCGGAGGGCAGCCTTGGCCGCGGCCACACCCCAATGAATCTCGGGGCCGGTGCGTCGAATCTGCTTGGCGTCGAGGAACTGGGTGACGTCGAAGTCCTTCACTTCGCCAGCGACGACATACGGGGCGTACGGGGTTGGATCCCAGTGGGTGATCTGCGCGATGCCGCTGCGGCCTTCGGTGAGCGATGCCCACACGTCGCCAACGGTGTTGCCGATCGGCGAGACGATGCCGAGTCCGGTGATGACGACGCGTCGCGTGTGATCTGGTTCGCGCATGGTGCTGCTCCCTTCCTACTTATGCCGCTGGGTTGATCTCATCGATGGAGAGGATCTCGGCGCCGTCGGCCGATGGGATGCGCTTCACGAGTCCGGCGAGCACACGACCCGAACCGACCTCGATGTAGCGCTGCGTGCCCGCGGCTGCCATGGCGTTCACCGCGGCGATCCAGTCGACACCACCGGTGAGATGATTCGAGAGTTCGTCGCGCAGCTGTGCGGCGGTGGTGATGCGCGCGGCGGTGGCGTTGGCGAGCATCGGCGTCTTTGGGTCAGCGATGGTGACGGCGGCGAGTGCCTCGCGCATGCCCGCGGCGGCCTCTTCCATCAGTGGTGAGTGGCTGGCGATGCTGACCTGCAGTCGCACGGCGCGCTTGGCACCCGCAGCACTTGCGGCGGCAACGGCCGCTTCGATGGCGGCGACTTCACCCGAGAGCACGATCTGCCCCGGCGAGTTGCGATTGGCAAAGACCAAGATGCCGAGCTTCGCGCCGGCGGCGATCACGTCAGCCTCGGCGCTCTCTGGCAGCCCGAGAATGGCGGCCATGGCGCCAGGTCGTCCGCCGCCAGATGCCTGCATCAGCTCGCCGCGTCGGCGCGCCAGTCGCACGCCATCGGCAACAGAGAGTGCTCCCGCAGCAACCGCGGCGGCGTACTGGCCGGCCGAATGCCCAGCGATCAGGATCGGCTCGTCGAGTGCGGTGCCGGCAGCAGCGGCTCGTTCTCGCGCGGCGGCAAGGAGTGCGATGGAGATGGTGAGGATGGCGGGCTGTGCGACCTCGGTGCGCTCGAGGGCTTCAGCCGGGCCGGTGGCCATCAGCTGGCCGAGTGGCTCGCCCAGTGCGGCCTCAGCCTCCGCCAGCACGGCGCGTGCGGCGGGGGAGGCGGCGAGGGCGGCGGCACCCATGCCGACGCTCTGCGAGCCCTGCCCAGGGAAGATCCACGAGGTGTTCGGAGACATGCGGCGAATCGTAGCCGCCCCCATTCGGCGCTGCGCTAATGTATGCGCATATGCATACACCTCGCCGCAGCCGCATCTCGGAGATCACGAAGGCCGCCGAAGGGCTGCGCAGCCGCCTCCCAGCCGCGGTGCGCGTTGCCCGCGGCGAGATGGGAGAGAGCCCACTCGATGAGGTTGCGCGACGCCGCCAGAGCCTCGGTGAAATCGGTGGTCGCATCGTCTCCATTCGCCGCCTCTGGCGTGAGCTCGTCCTCTCCACGGCGCAGCAACTCGCGCCGAGCGAACTCTCCCTAGCGCAGGTCGCCGCCCTCTATCTGCTCGCTGACGGGAAGCCGCGATCGGTGGGAGAGATTGCGCGAGAACTCGGTCGCTCACATTCGGCCACAAGCCGGCTGGTCACCTTCTTGCATGAGCGACGGTATCTGCGGGCAGCCCCCACTGATGATGCGCGCGTGCGCCGATCGCAACTGGCACCGAGTGGTGAAGCGCTGTTGACGTCAATCGATCGAGGTCGCGCGGAACAGTTTGTGGATCTTGTGCGTCGACTTCCGAAAGCGGAGCGCGGACTCGTTGCTGCAGCGGTTGCCGCGCTGGCAACGCGCGCGCCGGCTACGCCCCCGCGTACCCCATAACCACGTCGTAGAGCACTTCAACGCCCCAGGCGAGCGCCTCTTGTGAGACGCGCTCGTCGATCCCGTGGAATCGCTCCATGAAGCGCTCCTTCGGATCAAGCAGATATGGTGAGAAACCGTAGGTTGGAATGCCAGCTGGCACGGTGATCTTTGCGTCGGTTGCATACGGCGCAACCGCAGGCATCAAGATCGCCTCGCTGTCGCGGGTGCGAATCGCGGCGCTGGCAATGCCGAGAATCTCGTGGTCCATCGGATTACTCACTGCCTCACCGAATTCGATGAGGTCGATCTTCACGAATGGCGCCAGGTCCGGGCCAATGCGGTCGAGCATGTTGCGCTGTGACGCCTCGCGCGTCGTCCCGGGCAGGATGCGGCTATCGACGGTAAGCGTTGCCGATCCTGGCAACACGTTGGAGCGAATGCCTGAGGCGAGGATCGTTGGCGCAAACGTATCGCGCAGTACGGCGCGAAGAGCACGAAGGAGCTCTGGGGCGCAGCCCGCCGCTGGTGCCTCGGCGTTGAGATCCTTGGCGTCGTCGAAGGTCTGCTCGCCGAGGAGGCGCTCGAGGCGGCTAATGGCCCCAGCGGGGAGGGCCGCACGAAGTGCGGCAATGAGCGCCTCGTTCTCAGGCACGAACTGCACTGGACCTGGCACCGAGACGCGCTCCACCACCTGGGCGGCACGCAAGAGCGCATTGTCGCTGTCGGGCATCGAGGCGTGGCCCCAGCGGCCGCTGACGGTGAGGGTGAATCGGGCAAAGCCCTTCTCGGCAACCTGCAGTGGGTAGATGCGTCGACCGGCGGCGGTGATCGTCATGCCACCCGCCTCGGTGAGGCCGACCGCGGCGTTCAGCCAGTGCTTGCGATCCTTCAGAACGAGCGCAATGCCGTCGAGACCGCCCGTCTCTTCGTCGGCGGTGGCGGTGAGGATGATGTCGCGGCGCAAGCCAGGGATCACATCCTTTGCTGGATTGAGACCGGCGGCGCGGGCGCGGGCACAGAGGAGTCGAATCACGCCGACCTGCACAGCGAGCGCACCCTTCATATCAACGGCGCCACGCCCCCAGATGTATCCCTCTTTCACGACGCCTTCAAACGGATCAACCGTCCAGCCGTCTTGGTTGGCGGGCACCACGTCGAGGTGCGCGAAGAGGAGGAGCGCACCGTCCTTTGGATCACGCGGGTCAAGCTTCGGGTTTGCAGCGGAGGCGCTGCCGCGCAGCCGCACGCTGACATTGCCGCGGTCAGGGATCGGCTCGAAGAACTCAGGCTCCAGGCCTTCGCGTCGGAGCAGCTCAATCAACACCTTGGCGGCGCGCGTCTCGTTGCCTGGCGGGTTCACGCTCTCGGCGCGAATCAGCTGCACGAGGTCGTCGCCCGCCTCGGCGCCAATGCGCTTTAGCAGCGCGGCGTCAACAGATGCCGAGGGGAGACCTTTCGGGAAGTGATCCGCGGCGGTGGCGGTGAATCGTGATGCGCCGCTCACTTGCCCGCACCTGCGATGGTCAAGATCAGTTGCAGAATCAGTGCACCAACGGTGATGCCGACGAGTCCGCCGACGATGAGCTTGATACCGCGCATCCCTGCACGGTCATCGGCATCTGCCTTGGTCTGCTGGGCCTGGGTGAGCTGGTCGCCGCCAGGGATTGCTGGAGCGTCAAGGCCGCGGAGGCCACCACGTGGGTCGTTTGGATCGATCACCTTTGCTGCGCTCATCGGTCGGTTGACCCTTTCAGCGCCTTGGCGAGGCGCACCCCTGTGGTGATGGCGCCATCTGACGCGCTGCTCACCAGGGCAGCGTACTTCGCCCAGACACCGCCGGCGTAGCGTGGTGCGGGGGCGCGCCATGCGGCGCGACGGGTTGCCAACTCGCTCTCGGCGACCTCGATGCGCAGCTCATGTGCATCAACGTCGATGGTGACGGTGTCGCCCTCATGTACGAGGGCGATTGGTCCGCCAAGTGCCGCCTCAGGAGCAATGTGCGCGACCATGAAACCGTGGGTCGCACCAGAGAAGCGGCCGTCCGTAATGAGCACCACCTCGTCGCCGAGCCCTTGGCCCACGAGTGCGGCGGTCACGGCGAGCATCTCGCGCATCCCCGGTCCACCGACGGGGCCTTCGTAGCGAATGACGACGACGTCGCCGGCAACGATGGCGTTGGCGCGGATCGCGGCGAAGGCCGCCTCCTCGGAATCAAAGACGCGCGCTGGTCCGCTGTGGTGGCGTCGCTCGTGACCGGCGAGCTTCACGATCGCACCCTCGGGTGCGAGGCTGCCGCGCAGCACCGTGAGGCCACCGGTCTTCTTGATTGGGTTGTTGATCGGGCGAATCACATCCTGCCCGGCGCGTTCGTTCGCCTGCGATGCGATCTCACCCATCGTTCGTCCGTCGACGCCCTGTTCGTTCAGATGCAGCAGGCCGCCGGCGGCGAGTTCGCGCAGCACGAGCGCGATGCCACCCGCCTTATAGAGATCGAGTGCGGCGTACGAGCCACCCGGAATCAGGTTGCCAATGACCGGCGTAGATTCGCCGAGTCGCTCAAAGGCTTCAATCTCGAGGGGAAGGTCGAACTCGCGCGCAATGGCGAGCATGTGGAGCACCGCATTCGTTGAGCCGGCGGTTGCACCCACCGCACGAATCGCATTCTCGAGGGCCTTGCCGGTGACGATGTCGCGCGGCTTCAGGTTCTTACGCACCAGCTCCACGGCGATCTCGCCCGAGCGCTCGGCGGCGGCGATCTTGTCGGGGTCGGTGGCGGGAATGCCGTTGAGGCCAGCGGGGGAGAGGCCGATCACCTCGAGCGCCATGCTCATCGTGTTGGCGGTGAACTGGCCGCCGCAGGCGCCCGCCCCGGGGCAGGCGGCGTTCTCGAGATCCCAGAGCTCTTCGGCGCTGATCTTCCCTGCGTTGTACGAGCCCACCGCTTCGAAGACGCTCTGTACGGTCACATCCTTCCCCTTATAAGTGCCCGGAAGAATCGTGCCGTTATAGAGGACGAGTCCAGGAATGTTCAGGCGGCCGAGCGCCATGGCGGCGCCAGGGCTGGTCTTGTCGCAGCCGGTGAGGCAGACGATGCCGTCGAAGCTATGCCCGGCGGAAACGAGTTCGATGGAGTCGGCGATGATCTCGCGCGAGATGAGTGAAGCCTTCATCCCCTCGGTGCCCATCGCCACACCGTCGGAGACGGAGATGGTGCCGAACTCCATCGGCGTGCCGCCCGCGCGCCGAATGCCGCGCTTGACCGCCTCGGCCAACTCGCGCTGATTCAGGTTGCACGGCATTGTCTCAATCCAGGTGGTGGCAACGCCAATGATCGGCTTGGCGAGATCCTCGTCAGTGAAGCCGACCGCCTTCAGCATCGCGCGCGCTGGTGCGCGATCTGGGCCATCGGTCATGGCGGCGGAGTGCCGCTTCGCCGGATCGCTCGCGTGGTCGTACGGGTTCTTGCTCATTGCGGTGCGTTTGGCTGCAACGTGTCGATGGTGCCGGGATGCGACGTCTCGTGCGCCTCGATCTTGCCGCTCTGTGTGCGGATGTAGTCGAGTTCGTCGAGTCCCTCGAGCAGCATCTTCTGGCTGAAGAGGTCGATCGGGAAGTGGTGCGCGGCACCGTCGGGAGTCGTCAACGTTGCAGTTGCAAGTTCGATGGTGACCGTTGCAGCAAGGTCATCCTTGGCGATCTGCATCAGCGTGGCGTGCAGTGGTGCCGGCAAGACGATCGGCAGAATGCCGTTCTTCAGCGCATTCGACTTGAAGATGTCGGCGAAGCTCGTGGCGAGGATCGCCTTGATGCCGAAGGCGCCAAGGGCCCACGGCGCATGCTCGCGGCTGGAGCCGGTGCCGAAGTTGTCGCCCGCAACGAGGATGCCGTGGCCGGCGTAGCGCGGCTCGTCAATCACGAACGGTGGGTTCTTCTTGCTGCCGTCGGCCTCAAAGCGCCAGTCGTGGAAGAGGGCATCGGCGAGGCCCGCCTTGTCGATGACCTTCAGGTAGCGGGCGGGGACGATCTGATCGGTGTCGACGTTCTCGGCGGGGAGTGGCACGAGCCCCGTGGTAAAGGTGCCGACCTTTGGGGCGGCCATCAGCGGCTCATCCCCGGAAGCGTGCGTGGGTCGGCGATGACGCCAGTGAGCGCGGTGGCGGCGGCGGTGAGCGGCGAGGCCAAGAAGGTACGGCCCCCCTTCCCCTGGCGACCCTCAAAGTTGCGGTTCGAGGTGCTGATCGCGTACTCGCCAGGGGCGAGCTGATCGCCGTTCATGGCGATGCACATCGAGCAGCCAGCCTCGCGCCAATCGGCACCGGCGTCGCGGAAGATCGTGTCGAGCCCTTCGCGTTCGGCCTGTCGCTTTACGTCGGCAGATCCCGGGACGACCATCACGCGAACACCCTTCGCAACGGTCTGGCCCTTGAGGACATTCGCAGCGAGGCGCAAGTCGCTGATGCGACCGTTGGTGCAGCTCCCAATGAAGACGGTGTTGACCGGTCGGCCAATGATGCTGTCGCCCGCGTGTAGATCCATGTACTCCAGCGCGCGGGTGAGTGCGCGCGCGGCGGCGGGATCAGACTCGTTTGCTGGATCCGGAATCGTGCCGCTAATCGGCAGGCCCATCCCTGGGTTCGTACCGTAGGTGACCATCGGCTCCAGCGTGTTTGCATCAATGACGATCTCTTTGTCGTACGTCGCACCATCATCGCTCGCAAGTGTGCGCCAGCGCGCGACGGCGGCGTCCCAATCGGCGCCCTGCGGCGCATGTGGTCGACCCTTCAAATAGGCGAAGGTCGTTTCATCGGGGGCAACGAGTCCAGCGCGCGCGCCACCCTCGATGCTCATGTTGCAGATCGTCATGCGCTCTTCCATTGAGAGGGCGCGAATCGCCGAGCCTGCGTATTCAAAGACGTGGCCGGTGCCACCGCCAACGCCGATGCGTGCGATCAGCGCGAGGATGATGTCCTTGGCGGAGACGCCAGGTCGCAGCGTTCCATCGACGCGAACCAGATAGGTCTTCGGCTTGCGCTGCAGCAGGCACTGGGTGGCAAGGACCATCTCGACTTCGCTGGTGCCGATGCCGAAGGCGAGTGCGCCGAACGCACCGTGCGTTGCCGTATGTGAGTCGCCGCACACGATGGTCGCGCCAGGCTGGGTGAGACCGAGCTCTGGCCCAATGACATGCACGATCCCTTGGTTCGGTGACTCCCAGCCGTGGAGCGGCACGCCGAACTCGGCGCAGTTCGCCTCGAGCTGCTTCACCTGGGCGGCGGCCATCTCATCGGCGATCGGGAGGTTGCGGGGGGTGGTTGGAATGGAGTGGTCGGCGGTGGCCACCGTGCGGTCAGGTCGGCGAACCTTCAGCCCGCGAGCTCGTAGCCCGGTGAAGGCCTGGGGGCTGGTGACCTCGTGCACGAGGTGCAGGTCGATCGCGAGGATGGCGGGCGCCCCCTCCTGCTGATCGACAACGTGCTCGTTCCAAATCTTTTCAATGATGGTCTGTGGCATAGAGCGAGCCTACCAGAGGGCGAAACTCATCCGAGGCCGCTGAGCCACCACTTCAGTACCAGGTGGATGCGCGCCGACCAGGCGCGCTCACTGTGGTCGTGACCCGGAAACGGGGTGGTCAGCACATCGGTGCCGTACTGCCAGCCGCGCGCTGAAAGGTCGGCGTCGAAGCGTGCCTGATATGGGGCATAGGCGGCATCGAGCGTTTGGTCGCCGTAGTCCATCCAAATGCGATGGCGACCGGGTGGCGGGAGCAGATCGGCGAGGCCCGCTCCCATCAAGCCATCGCCAAGGGGCAGGTGTGTGGAGAGGGCGAGCGCCGACCCCCATGTCTCGGGGTGCCGCGCCAGCGCATAGAGGGAGGCGAGGGCGCCCATCGACGAACCACAGACGGCGGTGCGCTCGCGCGATGCGGTGATGCCAAACGTTTCGCGCGCCCACGGCACCACCTTCGTTGCGAGCACCTCTTGATACTCATCGCCGCGGAGCGTGTGATCGTTGATCGCCCACGAAACCGTTGGGCCGCCGATCTCGTTCCAGATCTCTGGGTAGCGCTCCATCACCGCTTGCGGGGCAAGCTCCTGAAAGCGGCGACGCTCGTCGGGAACCCACACCGCCACGATCAGCGGCTGAAGCTCCGGGCGCACTGGTGCGATCTCGCGTTGCACCGCCTCGGCGACACCCCACGTCACTCCAACCGTGGACGTCTCCGTATTGAAGACATTCTTGCCGTCGTGCATGACCAAGAGTGGCGTCGTGGGCGAGAGGGTGGGGGGCACCCAGACCTCGATCGCATGCCGTCCAATCTGGTGATGGGTGACCTTCATGGCGCGAGACTAGCGCGCCGCGTGGGATACTGCCGCCATGAATGCGAAGGTTTTTGGCCCACTCTTCTCGCGCGTCGGGATCCTGCCGGCAGTTGCCGCACAGGATGCTGCGGTCTTGACGGCATGGGCCGATGCCGCCGTTGACGCAGGTGTGCCAGCGCTCGAACTCTTTCTGCGTGGCGAGGGGGCCGAAGCGGCGGTGACCGCCGCGATCGCCTCCCTGCGCTCCACGCATCCAACCCTCGCAGTCGGCGCAGGGAGCGTGTACGACGCCGCGACCGCGCAGCGCATGATCAATGCCGGCGCTCGGTTCCTTGTCTCGCCGATCACCGACCCGGCAACCGGCGCCGCCGCCACCGCTGCCGGAATCGATTGGCTCCCCGGTGCCTTCACGCCAACCGAGATCAACCTCGCCGAGCGATCGGGGGCCACGTACGTGAAGCTCTTCCCCGCAGCGGCGATTAACGCGCCCGCATTTATTCGCGCAACGCTCGCACCGAGCCCAACGAGCAAGATCGTGCCCACCAACGTTGGCCTCGATGAGATCGCCGCACTCGTAGCCGCTGGTGCCGCAGGCTTTGGCGTCGGGCCGAAGCTCCTAGATGGTGCCGATCCTCGCAATCCCACGGCGATCGCTGCCCGTCTCCGTGCCGCGCGCGAGGCTGCCGGACACCCCGCGTGATCGTCGACAACAGCGCCCTTCCAACGTACGAGCGCATCGACGGAGCACTTCCCGCGAGCGTTGACCTCGTCATCATTGGCGCAGGAGTTGCAGGCGCAGCAACCGCATACTTTGCCGCCCGTGCCGGACTTCAGGTTCTGGTGATTGAACGCCGCAGCAGCATCGCCTCGCTCACCACCGCCGCTGCAACAGGTGCGTTTCGTTTGCAGCACGACAACGCCGACGAGCTCGCACTCGTCCAGGAGGGCTTGCCCCTCTACTTAAACTTTGCCGAGGAGTCGGGCCTGACCGGATGGAACCTTGGCATTCGCCAGCAGGGGTATCTCTTCTGTAGTCGAACCGAAGAGAGCGTGGCGAAGGGTCGAGAACTGGTTGCCCTTCAGCGGACGTTTGGCCTCACCGACGTGGAGCTCTTGAGCGGTGACGAGGCGCGCGCGCGCTGGTCGTACCTTGCGCCTGAGATTCGCCAGGTGCGCTTCCGCGCTGGCGACGGCTTCATTGATCAGGTGGCGCTGGCGAACGGCTACGCCGCAGCGTCGTCACACGCCGCGCACATCAGTGGTGCGAGTGGTTTTGGCCGCGCCACCTATGCGCTAGAGACCACGGTAACCGGATTCCTTCGTGATGCGAGTGGCGCCGTTGTTGGCGTGGCCACCAACCGTGGCGAAGTGCACGCCCCACAAACGCTGATTGCCGCTGGCCCGTGGAGTGGTGTCGTCGCCAAGCTTGCGACTCTTGACCTACCAATCGCACCAACGATTCGTCAGAAGTTGGTCATTCCAAATCTGCCTGCTATTGATCAAACAGCTCCAATGACCATTGACGACGAGACGGGATCGCACTGGCGCCCTGCGCTCGCTGGGGCATTCGCGCTGCGCACCGACCCGACGACGCCCGTTGGCGAGCCACTCCTCGATGTGCCGACGGATGAGGCGATGGCCCACGCGCTCCTCGATCCAGCTTCACCAACATCACTCGCACTGCTGGCCCCGTTCTGGCGCAATGTCTGGCGTGACGGTCCGCCGGCGTGGCACCTGGTGGCCGGACAATATGAATACACCCCAGATCATCGACCCTTCATCGGGCCAACCGATCAGCCAGGCCTTTTCGTTAACACCGGCTATTCGGGTCACGGGGTGATGTGCAGCGCCGGTGGTGCCCGCCGCACCGTCGATCTCCTGCTCGGGCGCGCCGCAGCGGCCGAGGAGCCGTTCCGCGTCGGACGACCGATGGTGTCGCGCGCCCGCGACGTTCTTTGATCACCTGCGCGGGCTCTGGTAGGCTGCACTCATGACAAATAGCGCACTGCTTCTGACCCCAGCGTTCGGTGGTCTCTTTGTGCTCTTTGCCGCCCTTATTGGGGGCATTAGCAACCTACTCGGGTTGCTTATTCAGCCCCGGCGGGGCTGAGGAGACCAGAGGCGCGGAACCACCGCCCGAAGGAAACTTCAGAACCCCGCCCAAGAGGCGGGGTTTTTTATTGGCGAGAAATGAACTGATAGACGCGAAGTAGAGAGGAAGCGAAGGGGGATCGATGACACAGGCAGGGCACGTACCAGGTGCAGGGAGCGCGGCGGCGAGCGCCTCGGAGCGCGCGCGACGCGACATGTTGCGTGATGCGCGCCTCACCGCGCGCGGCGGCGCACGCCCACGCATCGGTGCCGACGCACTCTGTGAGGCGATCCTGCTGCAGGGGAGCGACACCATCTGGGGCTATCCAGGTGGTGTGATCTTGCCGCTCTACGACGTGCTCGTCGACCACCCAGAGCTGCGCCACATCTTGGTCCGCCACGAGCAGGCCGCATCGCATGCCGCCGACGGCTACGCTCGCGCATCGGGCAAGGTCGGCGTCTGCCTCGGAACCTCTGGCCCAGGTGCCACCAACCTCGTCACCGGCATCGGCACCGCCATGCTCGACTCTGTCCCGGTGGTGGTGATCACCGGCAACGTGCCGAATGCCCTCATTGGTAAAGATGCCTTCCAGGAGATCGATATCACTGGCATCACGTTGCCGATGACCAAGCACAACTATTTGGTGCGCAGCGCCGATGAGATTCCGCACGTGATTGCTGAGGC
>JBAXWE010000016.1:0-21835 GCA_037128565.1 bacterium | reverse complement strand
ACGTCGTACACGACGCGCGTCACTCCCGGCACCTCATTGACGATGCGCGCCGAGATGCGCTCAATCAGGTCGTATGGAAGTCGCGCCCAATCGGCGGTCATGCCGTCTTCGCTCGTAACCGCGCGCATCGCGAGGACATTGCCGTAGGTGCGCCCATCGCCCATCACGCCAACCGAGCGCATCGGGGTGAGCACCGCAAACGACTGCCAGATGCTGCGATAGAGTCCGGCCTTCTTGATCTCGTCGACCACAATCCAATCCGCCTCGCGCAGCGTGTCGAGTCGCTCCTTCGTTACGTCGCCAAGAATGCGGATCGCAAGACCGGGCCCAGGGAACGGTTGTCGCAGCACAACGGACTCGGGGAGCCCAAGCTCAAGACCAACCGCGCGCACCTCATCCTTAAAGAGAGCACGAAGTGGTTCAACGAGTTTGAACTTCAAGTCGTCGGGGAGGCCACCGACGTTGTGGTGTGTCTTGATCTTTTGCGCGGCCTTGGTCTCTTTCGAGGTTGACTCAATCACATCTGGATAGAGCGTTCCCTGTGCCAGGAACTTGAAGTCACCAAGTTTCGTCGACTCCTCTTCAAAGACGCGAATGAATTCGCGGCCGATGATCTTGCGCTTCTCCTCTGGGTCAACTACACCGCTCAGCGCGGCAAGGAAGCGCTCCTCCGCATCAACCATGTGAATGGTCATCCCAAGCGTGTTGGCGAAGACTTCGCGAAGGAGATCCGACTCGCGCTTGCGCATGAGGCCATGATCAACATAGACGCAGACGAGGCGATCACCGATGGCGCGGTGAATGAGTGCCGCAGCAACGGCGGAGTCGACACCGCCGGAGAGGGCGCAGAGGACACGATCTGTTGGGCCGACCTGTGCGGTGATCCCAGCGATGGCATCTTCGGCAACTCGACCTGGGGTCCAATTCGCTGGGGCCTTGGCGATGTCGTAGACAAAGTTGCGCAGCAGTCGCTTCCCGCCAGGTGTATGCACCACCTCGGGATGGAACTGGATCCCCCACAAGTTTCGGGTTGCATCGGCGAGTGCGGCGAACGGGGTGGAGTCGGTGTCGGCGATGGAGGCGAATCCGGTGGGTGCCCTGGTGATGGAGTCGCCATGGCTCATCCAGACGCGGGCGATCCCGCCGTCGCTTGCGACGCCAGCCAGGAGTGGATTGGAATGGTCGCCGATGTGAATGTCAGCGGGGCCGTACTCACGTCGTGATGAGGGGCCAACCTCACCACCGAGTTGCTGCGCCATCAGCTGCACGCCGTAGCAGATGCCCAAGATCGGCAGACCGCTCTGCCAGAGGGCGGGGTCGGGCTTTGGACCGTCGACGTCGTAGACCGAGCTCGGGCTGCCGCTCAGGATGATGCCGGCGGGATTGCGCGCAAGAATCTCGCTTAGCGGGGTATCGAAGGCGATCAGTTCGGAGTGCACGTTCAGTTCTCGCACACGACGCGCAATGAGCTGCGCGAACTGACTCCCGAAATCGAGGACGAGGATGCCCCCCTGCGTTGGGGTCACGACGCCGTTAGCGCCCACGCTGCCAGCTCTTCCCTTCGGTCGCTGCCGCTGGGGCGTAGATCACCTCAACGTTGCGGAAGCCGCGCACGTTCTGCACGCCGAGTGCGGCAGCCGATTGGCGCACCGCGCCGGCGAGGTTCTCGCTGCCGTCGGTGACGTGCGATGGCCCGTGCAAGATCTGCTGCATGCTCCCAACCGTGCCGACGTTAATGCGTGTGCCGCGAGGGAGCGTTGGCGACGGTGCCGCCATTCCCCAGTTGAATCCGCCGCCGGGCGCTTCGCTGCCGCGGGCGAGCGGTGAGCCGATCATTACGGCGTCGGCGCCAACGGCGAGCGCCTTGGCGATCTCGCCACCCTTGCGGATGCCGCCATCAGCGACCACCGGCACATAGCGACCAGTGGCGGCGAAGAAGGCGTCACGCGCGGCGGCAACGTCGCTCACGGCGGTGACCTGCGGCACGCCGATGCCGAGCACTTCACGCGTGGTGCAGGCGTTCCCTGGCCCAACGCCAACGAAGACGGCGGCGGCCCCCTGCTCCATCAGGGCATAGGCGGCTTCGGCATTGGTGGTGTTGCCGATCGCCACCGGCATACCGGCGCGCTTCACAAATTCTGAGAGCTCAAGCGGCGCATAGCCCGAAGCAATATGTCGCGCAGACGAGACCTGGCTCTGAATGAGCAGCAGGTCGACATCGGCACCAATCAGCGCATCGGCATACTTGCCGACCGCTTGCGGTGTCGCAGCGATTGCAACGGGCGCACCAACGGCGCGCATCTCCGCGATACGGCGGGCGATCAGCTCTGGGCGGATCGGTGCGGCATAGAGTTCAGCGAAAGTGGTCTGCACCTTGTCGGCAGTCGCCGAAATGATGGTGGCGTACTGGGCGGCGGGATCTTCGTAGCGGAACCAGAGCCCCTCAAGGTTGATGAAGGCGAGCGAGCCGAGCCCGCGCAGCACTCCCGCTGTCGTCGGTGAGACAACCGCATCCATCGCCGACGCAATGATCGGCTCGGAGAGTGGAATGCCGCAAAACTCTTGCGTGAGGTCGACATCGGCGGGATCAATGGTGTCGGTGCCAGGGGCGAGCGAGATGTCGTCGAACCCGAAGGCGGGTCGCAGGGTGTCGATCTTGGAGATGAAGGGTCCACTCATTGACGAAGTGTAGCGAGGCCAACGGCAGAGGCGATTTCATCTGCAAGTTCACCCTTCGGGCGGCGTGCATCAAAGGTGTGCCAACGCGCAGGCTCTGCGGCGGCCAGCGCGCGGAAACCATCGGCGACACGCGCATGGAAGGCGGCGTCGAACCCCTCTTCGAAGCGCGTGCGGCCATCTCCTGACTTACGCGCAAGCCCCTCTCCTGCCGGAAGATCTAAGAGCACGGTGAGGTCTGGGGTCAACCCTGCAGTCGCAAAGTTGATCGCCGCGCGCAACTCGTCGAGCGGGAGTCCGCTCCCGTAGCCCTGGTAGGCCAGGGTGGAGTCGGCGAAACGATCGGCAATGACGGTGGCGCCGCGCGTAAGCGCGGGGCGGATCACTTCAGCGACGAGCTGCGAACGCGAGGCGTTAAAGAGGAGCGCATCGGCGCGGGGGTTGATCTCGACACTGCCGCCATCGCCGAGGAGGAGTGCACGAATGCGCTCTCCAGCCGGTGTGCCGCCTGGTTCTCGCACGGTCAGCACTTCACGACCTGCGGCGCGAAGCCGCTCGGCCAGGAGGGCGATCTGGGTAGACTTCCCCGATCCGTCTGGGCCTTCAAAGGTGATGAACATCGCGGCTTAGCGACGACGACGTGGGGTGCTTGAAGAGCGACCCTGGGGCTCAAGTCGAACGCGACGATGTGGGTCGCGACCGCGCGAACTGCTGGTGACACCAGCATCACCTGCCAACTGGTGCTGCAACCGACGGATGTAGGCGTTCTGTGGCGCGAGCTCAACGGGGTGTTGGGTGCGTGCCACCTCTTCAATCCCCATCTTTGCCTCGCGCATGGCGATCTCTCGCGGGTCGTGTGGCAGCTGATAGATGTCGAGCAGTGCGCGTTCCATCTGCTCGGAGGCGTTGCTCTTCAGTACATGCACAGGTACGCCGCGTCGCTCGGCATCCACAATCGGCGTGCCGCGCTGCTTGAACTCATTACGAATCGTGACCACAGCGTCAGCCTCATCGGCGGTTCGCGCTGTTGTCGCAGGGAGTCCGAGTTCGCGAATCGCCGCCTCAAGCTTCTTGCGCGAGATGCCGTGCGCGAGGACTCGCAGCTGAGGGAGCTGGCTGACTTCACGTTCGTCGTCGTCATCGGCACTCGGTGCCTCGTCCCACTCCACTGGGACCAACGCACCGCCGACCGTTCGGCCGATGAGCTCGCGATCCATCTCGGCGATGGTGGATGCCATTGACTCGTGGCTCCAGCCGCGTTCTGGCCGCCAGCTACCACCACCAACGGGATCACCCTCGAATGCGCGAATCACCGGCGTCGCGGTGCCGCCTGGAATGGTTTCGATATGTCGCGCCTGCTCGCGATTGCGTCGCCAGCCGCCACGCCCCTCATCACCACGGTCGCCCCGATCACTCCGTCGGCCACGGCGATCGTCGCCTGGGGTCAGCCCGCCGAATCGGCGTGACTCACCCTGCGCCGTCTGGCCAGGTCGAATGCGCGAGTGCGAGCGGCGCACGCCGCCCTCATCACGCCAGCGCTCCTCTGGGGCAACCGCGTCGCCGCGCAGCAGTGCATCAACAGTTCCTGCGACATCCTCATGCACCAAAATATGGTCGCGATCAATGATCTCCACGATCACATCAAAGGTTGGTGGCGCCTTGCGCTCCAACACGCTCTTCTGCGTGCGGCGGCGTCGTGCCTCGTCGTCACCGAGGGTCACGCTCTGAATGCCGCCGATCAGGTCGGTCAGTGTTGGGTTCAGCATCAGGTTGTCGAGGCTGTTGCCGTGGGCGGTACCGATCAGCTGCACGCCGCGCTCGGCGATCGTCCGTGCGGCAATGGCCTCGGCCTCGGTGCCGATCTCATCGATCACGATCACCTCGGGCATGTGGTTCTCGACCGCCTCGATCATCACGAGGTGCTGTCGCTCTGGCGCGCTCACCTGCATACGTCGTGCCTTGCCGATCGCTGGATGCGGAATATCGCCGTCGCCAGCGATCTCGTTTGAGGTGTCAACTACCACCACGCGCTTGCTGAACTCCGAGGCAAGAACGCGCGCCGCTTCGCGGAGCATCGTTGTCTTACCAACACCCGGGCGACCCATGATCAGAATCGACCGTCCCGCCTCAATGTGGTCACGCAAGATCTCAATGGTGCCGAAGACCGAACGGCCAACACGGCAAGTAAGACCAACGACTCGATCCGATCGATTGCGAATGGCCGAGATGCGGTGCAGCGTTCGTTCAATTCCAGCACGGTTGTCGCCGCCAAAGTTGCCGATGCGCGAGATCACCCAATTGAGATCTTCGTCGGTCACTTCGCGGTCGAGCAGGGTTACGTCGCCCGAGGTGAGTCGCGCCTCTGGTCGACGGCCGCGGTCCATGACGATCTCCAGGAGGCCATCGCGTCCAGCGGCGAGCTCTTCGCGTGTTGCAAGTTCTCGGATCGCAGCAACGATCTCACCCGGGAGACAGGCAAGGAGAAGGTCAAGGTTGTCGACAATCGCCTCGTCTTGAATCGCCGTGCGGATTGGTTCTTCGTGGGGGTCGCGAGCGATGCTCATGAGCAAATCCTAGCGCGCGGCTGCCCCGTCGGCGCGGCGCGCGCACCTGCCGCTCAACCGAGGGCGGCGGTCGCCTCGTCCACGAGCCAGCGGTGCACGCCGGTCTCACCTGTGATCTCAGGATGGAAGGCAATACCAAGGATCCGCCCCTGACGCGCGGCTACGATCCGGCCGTCCTCGAGCGTCGCAACGGCACGAGCCGATGGACCAACCTTCACGATCTCGGGCGCACGAATGAAGACGGCGTGAATGGTGCGCGATCGCCCCTCCTTGCCGAAGCCTTCCATCACAAGGCTCGTTTCAAACGACTCCAACTGTCGGCCGAAGGCATTGCGCCGCACTTCGATGTCGAGCAGTGAGAGGACTGGCTCGTCACCATCGGCAATCTTTGTCGCGAGGAGGATCGCCCCCGCGCAGGTGCCGAGGATTGGAGCGCCGCGCTTCGCGAGCGCTTTGATCGGTTTCACTAGATCCCAGCGCTGCAGCAGCTTACGCATAGCGGTGCTCTCGCCACCGGGCAGGATCAGACCGTCGATTCCATCGAGATCTGCAGGGAGTCGCACTTCGCGCCCCTCAACGCCGAGCGTCTCGAGCATGCGAAGGTGTTCAGCAAAATCGCCCTGCACTGCGAGGACGCCGATGATCGGCGTGGTGTGGCGCTTCGCCACGGTGCTACCAGCCGCGCTTGGAGAGGCGTTCGCCTTCGGGGATGGTGCGCATCTCGATCCCCTTCATCGCTTCGCCAAGGCCCGCCGAAACTTCGGCAAGGATGGCGGCGTTCTTCCAGTGCGTGGTTGCTTGAACAATCGCGACCGCCGTCTTGGCTGGGTTCTTCGCCTTAAAGATGCCTGAGCCAACGAAGACACCGTCTGCGCCGAGCCACATGGAGAGCGCCGCATCAGCCGGCGTGGCAATGCCACCTGCGACAAAGTTGACGACAGGAAGTCGGCCCGCCTTCACGGTGAGCTTGACCAGTTCGTATGAGACGCGCATCTCTTTGGCGGCGGCACGCAGGCGCTTCTCGCTCTGGCCCTTGAGTGCAGCGATCTCTTCGGTGACGGTACGAATGTGGCGCACCGCCTCAACGATGTTGCCCGTTCCCGCCTCGCCCTTGGTGCGCATCATCGCCGCGCCTTCGCTGATGCGGCGAAGCGCCTCACCGAGATCCTTGCAGCCGCAGACGAACGGAACCTTAAAGTCGTGCTTATTGATGTGGAAGCGGTCATCAGCGGGCGTCAGCACCTCTGACTCGTCGATGTAGTCAACGTCGAGCGCTTCGAGAATGCGCGCCTCACTCTCATGGCCAATGCGCGCCTTCGCCATGACTGGAATCGACACAGCGGCTTGGATCCCCTTAATCATGTCGGGGTCACTCATACGGGCAACACCACCATCGCGACGAATGTCAGAGGGGACGCGCTCCAGTGCCATCACGGCAACGGCGCCAGCCTCTTGGGCGATCTTCGCCTCAGCCGGGGTGACGACGTCCATGATCACGCCGCCCTTGAGCATTTGGGCGAGGCCGCTCTTCGTGGCCCAGGTCGACGTCTTGGCGCGCTTTGGTGCTGGCATGCCCCTATTCTCGCACACCGCCTCGCCCTGCCAGGGGTAAACGGCTGCGCGATGGGCGTAGCTCCCCTGCTACGATCGCGCTCATATGAACAGCGAAGTTCTCGTTCTGAATCAGGACTACGAACCGCTTAACGTCGCCTCCCTGCCGCGCGCCTTCAGACTGGTGCTGGGCGGCAAGGCCGAGATCCTGGCCGAGGGTGACCCGATCCGCAGTGCATCGCGCAGCTGGACAGCGCCGTCAGTGGTTCGCCTGCGCCATCGCGTTCGTCGACCACGACCGCGCGCCAAGCTGAGCCGCAAGGAGATCTTCGCGCGCGACGGCCATGCCTGCCAGTACTGCGGCCGCGCCGGCGTCGCACTCACGATCGACCACATCGTCCCGAAGAGCCGGGGCGGGGACACCTGGACCTGGGAGAACCTAGTCACCGCTTGCATGGCATGCAATCACCGTAAGGGGGACCGCCTCCCCGAGGCCGCAGGTCTGCAGCTGCGCCGCAAGCCGTACGAGCCGCGGTGCGACGTGTACGCCGTCTTCCTCCCCTACCTACGGCACAACGCCTACGCCGCCTGGCGCGACTTCCTCTTTATCACTGATACCGCCGCGGCCAGCGGCGCGTGACCGCAGCGGCGGCGGTTCGCGCCGCCATCCCTCACGACATTGCTGACCTCCTGCGCGCGTTGCGAACGGCAGGATTTGGCGCATACGTTGTGGGTGGTGCCGTTCGCGATGTGATCGCAGGGCGTACTCCAGCAGATTGGGACCTCGCCACAGAGGCGACACCAGATCAGCTGCGTGCCCTCTTTCCAAACGCCACCTATGAGAATCGATTCGGCACCGTTGGTGTTCCAACGAATGAGGCGACAGTGCGCGAGATCACGACCTTTCGCGCCGACGGCAGTAGTAGTGACTCGCGCCGACCCGACGAGGTGACCTTCCTACCGCGCATTGAGGGCGACCTCGCTCGACGCGACTTCACCATCAACGCGATCGCCTTTGGTCTCGCCCCTGAGGCAAGCCGCCGCGCCGACCCGGTCGCTGACGGCACGATCGTCGATCCGTACGGGGGCACTGAGGATCTTGCGAAGGGCGTACTGCGTGCCGTTGGCGACCCGGCCGAGCGATTCCGCGAAGATGCGTTGCGCATGCTTCGGGCAATCAGATTTGTCGCGCGATTTAGCTTGACGGTAGAGTCGGCAACTGCAGCGGCGATCATGCGTGATGCTCCACTCGCGGCGCACCTCTCCGGTGAGCGGATCGGGGCAGAGATTGAAGGGATTCTCGCATCAGAGCACCCTGCACATGCGCTACAACTTGCCGCAGAGTTGGGCCTTCTCGCGGCAGTAGCGCCGGCGCTCGCCGCCGAGTGGAGCGACCAGGTTGCTACGCGCGTCGAAGCGGTTGGTGGCGATGGACACGCTGATTCGCCTGATCCACTCGGGCGAATGAGTGAGCTCCTCATGCCGATTGCTGATGATGATGACGTCGCCGCGCTGCTTGAGTCATGGCGTCGACCGCGCGCAAGCATCGTGGCAATGCAGCAGATCCGTGCACTTGATCGCGCTGTCGCACGTGCCGAGGTGGCGGCTGATCGAGGGCACCTTGACGGACCAGCCCTCCGAATCGTGGCCGCCGCCACAACTGGCGATCCTCTGGATGCCGCACGCCAGATTCGACGTCGCGCCGCTGCGGGTCGGGGTAGTGGCAGCGCTTCGGCCCTGCTCGTTGCATGCACAGAGGGTGATTCGTTGCAACTTGCCGCCGCGCCACGTGATCTCGCTGTAGGGGGCGACCAACTGGTAGCTCGCCTTGGCCGCGCGCCGGGGCCGTGGGTCGCAGCGCTACTCGCGCGACTTGTCGACGACGTTGCGCATCGTCGCGTACCGAACTCTGTAGGTGAGCTCCTCACGTGGAGCGACGCTATCGCCGAACGCGAAGGACTTGACCCCATCGCGTAGACTCTCGGTATGACGACCGAACCGCGCACGATCCTGGTGACTGGTGGGGCGGGGTACATTGGCGCTGCGAGTGTCGACGCGTTGATCTCCGCCGGACACCGCGTCGTAATCCTGGACGACCTCTCTACGGGGCATGCCGATATGATTCCGAACGAGTCTTCGTCGGTCGTCGGCAACTACGCCGATGGTGATCGAATGCAGAGCCTGCTACGCGACGCACGAATTGACACCATCTTGCATATCGGGGCGCTGAGCATTGTCGCTGAGAGTGTGGCTCAGCCAGAGCGCTACTTCAAAATGAACCTGATTGGCAGCATCGCCCTTCTTGACGCGGCGATCGCCGTTGGCGTGAAGCACTTCGCCTTCTCTTCAAGCGCGGCAGTCTATGGAGCGTCGTCGTCGAACGTTCTCCATGAAGACCTTCCCCTGGCACCATTGAATCCTTATGGGGCAACGAAGGCTGCATTTGAGCAGGTGCTTCGGGCCTATGCCGATGCGCATGGAATCACCGCGATTGCGCTGCGCTATTTCAATGTGGCCGGTTCAACGGAGCGAGTCTCTGAGCGCCACCACCCGGAGACTCACCTCCTGCCGCGTCTGCTGAAGGCGGCTCTCGAGGGGCAGCCATTTGAGCTCTACGGGAGCGACTACGCCACCCCCGATCGCACTGCCATCCGTGACTACGTTCATGTTGCTGACGTTGCGGCGGCCCACCTTGCTGCAATCGAGAAACTCGCCGCCGATGGCTCGGCCGGCTTCAGCGCTATCAACATTGGTAGCGGGGCTGGCACCAGCATCCGCGAGGCGATCAAGGCGATTGAGAAGGCGTCTGGCACGCGAATTGAGGTCCAAGAGCACCCTCGCCGTGCTGGTGACCCACCCCGCCTCGTCGCCGATATCTCACGGGCACAGAGCCTCTTGCGCTGGCGCCCACGCCAGAGCGATATCAATCGAATCGTGAAGAGCCTGCTCCCGAAGTAGCGCTACTGGATTCGGACAAGCACCTTCGCATCAGACCAGAGCTGCTCCAGCTTGTAGAAGTCGCGCTCTGGCGGGGTGAAGATGTGCACGATCACACTTCCGTAATCTAGGACGATCCAGTGCGAGGCGGCGGTGCGATGTCGATGCGCTGGAGTGACACCATCTTCGGCCATGCCGCTGACGATGCTCTCGGTGATCGCTGCGAGTTGCGGCTCAGAGCCGCCAGTACAGATCACAAATGCCTCGGTTACGGTGGTGAGGCCACTAACATCTAAGACGAGGATGTCGGCCGCCTTCTTCTCTTCGGCAAGCAGAGCCACCTTTCGCGCAAGATCGTGCGGCTCGATGGCAGTTTGCTTTTTGGTTGACATGTCCTCAGCGTACCGCACTAGCGGTTGCGCGATTACGAGGCGGGATCAACAGGCACATCCTCAACTTCAATAGGGCGCTCCAGTACGAGCTCCGGGCGACCGCGATAGAGGCCTTCGCGACGAATTAGGTCGGCGACGGCGTCGGGTACGAGATAGCGCAGCGAGCGGCCACGTGCCGCCAACGCGCGCAACTCTCGGCTGGCGTGAGAGAGGTGGAAGCCGTCGAGATAGAGGAAGCGATCCTCGCGCCCCGGGAAGTGGCGCGTGAGCCAGGCACGGTCTGGGGTTGGCGTGCCAGGTCGCGGCAGTGCTGCGACACGCGCTAAGTCAAGAATTCCGGTTGGGTCTTCCCACTCGTTGAACCCGAGGAGTGATTCAACAGAGAGGATCAGCGTGAGCTCTGGTGCGGCACCCCCCTCGCGCCGCTCCGCCGCGATCGCGCGGAGCGTATCGATTGTGTACGAGAGCCCGGGACGATCGATCTCCATGCGGCTCATCTCAAAGGCTGGGTTTCCCGCGATCGCCAGCGCGACCATGCGGCAGCGAACCTCGGGGTCGGTGACGCGATCGGCAACCTTATGCGGTGGCCGCGCTGCCGGGACAAAGAGCACGTGGTCGAGCTTCAGTAGCTCGTAGGCGGCCTGGCCGAGCGCAAGGTGGCCGTCATGAATCGGATCAAACGTCCCACCGAGAATGCCGATCCCGCTCACCCTTCACTCTCTCCATCACTGTTCGCTGCTGACGCTACGACGACGCCATCCAACTCCAGCGCCTCAGCCTCTTCGGCTGCGCTCAGCAGCGCAGCATCGTCTGGATCGTCCCACTCGAGTGAGAGGTCGCCGATCATCACCGTGTCGCCACTGCGACATCCCGCCTTGCGCAGCGCCGACTCAATCCCCTGACGTGCCAGCTCGTGCTGGAATCGTTCAGCTGATTCATCACGAGCAAAGTCGGTCTGATGTACGAGGCGCTCGATCGCCTTGCCACGCACTCGGAAGGCATCGCCCTCGCGGCTGACCTCAAAGCCGATCGTGGCAATCGGATTAATGCGATGCACCACGACGCCCGCTGGCTCAGCCGGATAGGAGAGTGTCTCGGCGTCGGGTAAGAGTTCGGCGAGCGCGTCACGCAGTGCAGCGATCCCCTCGCCTCGCAAGCCGCCTGCGGCAGAGATAGGCAAGACATGTAGACCTAGCTCGCGGAACGCGTCGGTCAGTTCGGCCTCACGAGCCTTCGCCTCGGGGCGATCAAGTTTGTTGAGGGCGACGAGGGTGGTCTTCTCGAGCAGGGCTGGGTTGTGTGCAGCAAGCTCGGTGCGAATGATCGCCGCGTCGCGCACTGGGTCGGGTGCCGATGCGTCCACCACATGCACCAGGATCCGCGTGCGTGAAGCGTGGCGCAAGAAGGCGAAGCCGAGGCCCGCACCAATAGATGCCCCCTCGATGAGACCTGGGAGATCGGCAATCGTTGGGCGGCGTCCGTCGTCAATGCCAAGTTCGAGCACCCCGAGGTTCGGCTCGAGGGTGGTGAAAGCGTAGTCGCCGATCTTCGGCTGCGCCGCAGTAAGTGCGGCGAGCAGCGTGGATTTGCCAGCATTTGGCAGCCCGACGAGACCAACGTCAGCGATCAGACGCAGCTCAAATCGCACCTCGCGGATCTCACCCGGCTCACCCTTCTGTGCATGACGGGGCGCCTGATGCGTCGCGGTAGTGAAGTGCGCATTGCCAAGACCCCCGCGGCCGCCGCGCACCAGCAACACATGTTGCTCGCGAGAGACGAGATCGGCGATCAGGTCGCCACTCTTCACATCAAAGATTGCAGTTCCTGGCGGCACACCGATCACAAGGTCGCGACCGGCCTTACCGTGCGACGTCTTGTTCCCGCCCTGGCTCGCGTCGCCTGCGACGTAACGCCGCTTGACCTCAAAATCACGAAGTGTTGTCTGCCCCGTATCAACCGCAACGTAAATGCTGCCGCCGCGCCCACCGTCGCCACCGTCAGGACCGCCACGCGGCACGTGCGATTCTCGACGCATGGTTGAGGCGCCATCACCGCCACGCCCGGCGGCGAGGTTGATCTCAACAACATCAAGGAACATGGCGTTACGGGAGGAAACGCGCTGGGTCGTAGAAAATGGAACCCCTTGCCAAGGGAAATCCACGAGAGACGGAGAAGTGTAGGTGCGGGCCTGTCGCGCATCCGGTCATTCCGATGCGACCGATTTTGGTGCCGCGTGACACCTTTTGCCCCGTCTCTACGACGATTCCGGAGAGGTGGTAGTAGCCCGTATACAGGTTTGAGCCGTGCGCAATCACGATTTGATTCCCACCGCAATTGTTTCGCCAGCCAGTAAGCACGACCACGCCATCTGCCGCAGCAACAACCGCGCCTCCGTATCCCTGTGAAATATCCATGCCGAAATGCGTTCGCGAAAGTCCGCGAACAAAGTGCCCGCCCGGAACTGGGTAGCGGAAATTCATGCCGTTGTAAACCTGTGGAATAGGACCGGTGTATCCAGTCTGGTTGCCATACGTGTAGGTTGGGAGCGCAGGGCCACGACCACCTGGCAGTACCAGCAGCATGTCCATGACGATGTCTGCTGTCTTTAGCTTGTTATAGGTGCGAATTGTTGTTGGTGTAACGCGATACCTCGATGCAATGGACTTGAGCGTGTCGTGTTCACGCACAACAACGACAACGCCGTGCGTGTCAGGGACGCGCAGTCGCTTCCCTACCGGCGGATTATTAACAGACTGCAGTCCGTTGGACCAGATGAGTTCCATCAGGGAGATCTTGTATCGTCGCGCGATTGTAGTGAGCGTCTCGCCACGTTCGATGACATGAATGAGTACGTGATCACGACCGTCAGCCACAATGATGTCAATCGCTGCAGGGAGCTCAAGTGTTCCGTCGGCGAGAAAGATCGGCCCGTCTGTTGCTGTCGTTGCCACCACAGGTTCGGAGGCTTGCGTTACGACTTCGGTGGCCCGCATCGAGAAGGTGCTCCCCGCCGCTACGTCTCCGATGACCACGCCGTCGCTCACTCCAGTGCTCTGGGTAATACCGTCTGTGGCGAATCGGTCTGGGTTCTCGATGCCGCCCCACTCCGTCGTAAATGATGAGTCAGAGCCCACACTCGAACCCAAGCTCATGCCCCCGTCGTTCAGTGCCTGCGAGCGAGCATCAACGATTGGCCCCGGAAGTAGGCTCGCGATCACTGCCACACTGAGAAGCCCTGCGATTACGGCGGGCATCGCGCGCTCCGGCTCGCGCCCGAGCTGGCGCAGCCGTGAATCAAGGGAGCGGCGGCGGCGGCGGAGTGAACGCAGGATGCCGCGCTCCTCAAGTGCTGGGGAGAACTTGTGGGCGATCGCGGCCACGGCAATACCTGTCGTGCGGGCCGCAAGGGTGGGGTGCACGCGGACTCGTCGCGGGAGCGGGTGCTTCAAGAACTCTCCGGCCCGGAAGAGGCTCAGTCGGACGGCACGCTCGCCGCTTCGCTCGAGGAGCGAACCGAAGGCAAGGAGGCGGCGACGGATGGCCGCGGCGAGGCGGAAGGTGAAGCTTCCAGCTCGCACATTGCGATGCTTGGAGCCGCGGGCCGACGTTGGTGGGCGTTTCACATCTGGCATTCCAGCCTCCGATCTCCGCCTTAGTCTACCCCTCGGCTATGCCGCCGAGCGGGGCACCCTGGCACGCGCTGTGCCTCGTGCGTGGGTTACGAGGGGTTCGACCCCTCGGTTCCCTTCGTCAGCGAGGCGAGGAACTGAGCATTCGACTCCGTCTTCGCGATGCGATTCAGGAGCAACTCAATCCCCTCATTCGCGCCAACGGCAGAGAGCATGCGGCGCATTGTCCAGACCATTTTGAGTGTTCCTTCATCAAGGAGGAGCTCCTCACGTCGGGTGCCGGAGCGCTGCACATCAATCGCCGGGAAGATGCGCTTCTCGGCCAACTTGCGATCGAGCACGAGTTCGGAGTTACCCGTCCCCTTGAACTCTTCGTAGATCACGTCGTCCATCTTCGAGCCGGTGTCGACCAGGCAGGTGCCGATGATGGTGAGCGAGCCGCCCTCTTCGAGCTTTCGCGCCGCACCAAAGAAGCGCTTCGGTGGATAGAGCGCGATTGGGTCGATACCGCCCGAGAGCGTGCGCCCGGATGGTGGGAGCGCCAGGTTGTAGGCGCGCGCCAATCGCGTGATGGAGTCGAGCAGCACAACGACGTCGGCACCGGCCTCGGTGCGGCGCTTCGCAATCTCGAGCGCCATCTCGGCGACATGGGTGTGGTTCTCGGTTGGCTCGTCGAAGGTCGACGAGATGACCTCGCCCTTGACGGAGCGACGCATGTCGGTGACCTCTTCTGGTCGCTCGCCGATGAGACAGACCATCAGGGAGATCTCTGGATAGTTTGCCGTGACGCCTTGGGCGATCTGCTTCAGCAGGCTCGTCTTGCCGGCCTTTGGCGGCGAGACGATGAGGGCGCGCTGCCCCTTGCCGAGCGGGTTAACCAGGTTGATGAGTCGCTGCGAGAGGTTCGAGGGAACCGTCTCAAGGTTGATCAGCTCAATCGGGTGAATCGGTGTGAGGTCGCCGAAGTGCGGGCGCTGTCGTGCCGATTCTGGGTCGGTGCCGGAGACGATCTCAATCCGGAGCATCCCCCAGAACTTCTCACCCTCGCGCGGAGCGCGAATGACGCCGCCGATCGTGTCGCCCTGGCGCAGGCCGAGTCGGCGCACCATTGGTGACGGGACATAGACATCATCAGCGCTTGGAAGAAGGCCATTGCGTCGAATGAAACCGTAGCCGTCATCGACGATTTCGAGAATGCCCTCGGCCCAGATCTGACCCTGCTCGTCGGCCTGCGCCGTCAGGATCTTCTGGATTACCGCGGTGAGCTCTTCTTGCTGAGTGGCGACGACGCCAAGCTTCTTTGCAGCGGCGATGAGTTCGGTCGCGGTCATGTTGGCGAGCGCGGCGAATGAGACGAGGCCTTCAGCCGCGAGGTCGGCTTCGGAGAGCACCTCAACATCAGCCGGGAGTGCACCCTGCGGCATGCGCATGGAGTTTGGGTTCGGTCCGCCGCGGCGGGGTGGTCGCCGTGGGCCGCGGTTTCGTCCGTCGTTCATATCAGTTGAATACCTTCCTCTATCTGTGGGTGGATGCATCCCTGGTACGCGAAACTGCGCCGCGTTCGCTGTGCAGTTCGGGGGGGATGAGAGAACTCTACGGCAGCCGTTGCCGCTCGTCAAGAGCCCGCGGATTCGGGCCCGCGACTACTTCCCGGAGGTGGCCTTCGCCCAGTCCGACTTGAAGATTGCGATCCCCTTATCGGTGAGCGGATGCTTCGTCATCTGCTCCAGCACCTTGAGTGGCATCGTCGCAACGTGCGCCCCGGCAAGGGCCGACTCTGTGACGTGTCGTGGGTGACGAATCGATGCGGCGAGGATCTCGCAGTGATCGAGCCCCTCGTAGTTCGCAAAGATCTCGGCGAGCTCTTGAATGACGATCATGCCGTCTTCATTAATGTCGTCGAGTCGGCCGACGAATGGGCTGATCAGCGAGGCACCGGCCTTTGCCGCCATGAGCCCCTGGTTCGCCGTGAAGATCAGGGTGCAGTTCGTCTTGATCCCTTCAGCGGCGAGGCGACTGATCGCCTCCAGGCCGGCGGTGGTGAGGGCGACCTTTACGACGATGTTCGGAGCGATCTTCGCAAAGGCGAGACCCTCTTTAACCATGCCGTCGGCGTCATCGCTCATGACCTCTGCAGAGACTGGGCCCTTCGTCAGGCCACAGATCTCCTTGAGGATCTCCTCGTACGAGCCGCCAACTTTCGCGTAGAGCGACGGGTTCGTGGTGACGCCATCAACGACGCCCCACTTGATCCCGGTCTTGATCTCTTCGATGTCAGCGGTGTCCAAGAAGAACTTCATAGCGCCCCCTTATTGCTGAATGATTTGGCCCAATGATGGGCGATTACGCGTTGGATCCGTTGCTGCGCTTTGCCGCCTTCGTGGCGGCGGCCTCGACGGCACGCGTCCGCTCAGCCTTCGCCGCCTCATCATCGCGCACTCCCACCATTCGTGGGGTGTACGAGGCGAGGCGTCCGTCGCGCAGCGCTACCGCAGCACCAATGCACCCGTGAAAGAGCGGGTTTGGTCGCAGCGGTCGGCTGGTGAACTCAGGGTGGAACTGGCTGGCCACGAACCACGGATGGTCGGCGAGCTCAATGATTTCAACGAGGCGGCTGTCTGGAGACACGCCGGTGAAGCGCATGCCCGCCGCCTCGAGCTGCGGCTTGAAGCGGTTGGCGACCTCGAAGCGGTGACGGTGTCGCTCGTACACAACCTCAGCGCCGTAGACGGTTGCCGCCCGACTCCCTGGCGTGAGCTTGGCTGGGTAGAGGCCGAGGCGCTGCGTGCCACCCTTCTCCTCGACGCCGCGCTGATCAGGGGTGAAGTCGATCACGGGGTTCTTCGTGAACATATCGAACTCTGTGGAGTTCGCATCGCTTGATCCGAGCGCCTCACGAGCAAAGTCGATCACCGCAATCTGCAGGCCGAGGCAGAGGCCAAGGTATGGGATGCGCTCCGTGCGCGCCATATGCGCGGCGCGGATTTTTCCTTCAATGCCGCGGTAGCCGTAGCCGCCTGGCACCAAGATGCCATGCACGCCGGCGAGCTCTGCCGAGAGGACCGCTGGCTCGGCGTCATCGAGTCGCTCGGCATTCACCCAACGGATGCGCACATCAACGCCATGCGCCCAACCGGCGTGGCGCAGCGCTTCGGTCACCGAGAGGTAGGCATCTGGGAGTTCGGTGTACTTGCCGACAATGGCAATCTCAACCGCAGGCTTCTCGGCAACGATCTCAGCGGCGAGCTTCTCCCAACGCGACAGGTCTGGCGTTGTTGCTGGGAGGCCGAGCTCGCGCACCACTAGGTCGCCAAGCCCGAACTTCTCGAACTGCAGGGGCACCTCATAGATGGTGCGTGCGGTGGTTGCAGGAACGACCGCCTCAACGGCAACATCGGTGAAGAGGGCGATCTTCTCGCGGACCTCATCAGGAACGGGGTGGTCGGCGCGCAAGATGATGATGTCGGGCTGAATGCCGCTGCCACGCAGCTCCTTTACCGAGTGCTGGGTTGGCTTCGTCTTCAGTTCACCAGTGGCGGCGAGTTCTGGGAGCAGCGTTACGTGAATGTAGAGCGAGTTGCCTCGACCGACATCCTTCTTGAGCTGTCGAATCGCTTCAATAAACGGCAGTGACTCAATGTCGCCAACGGTGCCACCAACTTCAACGATCACCACATCAACGTCATCGCCGCTGAGGCGAAGGACACGCTCCTTGATCTCATTGGTGATGTGCGGAATGACCTGCACCGTGCCGCCGAGATAGTCGCCGCGGCGTTCGCGCGCGATCACCGTCGAGTAGATGCGTCCCGTGGTGACGTTGGAGGCCTGCGAGAGGTTGACGTCGATGAAGCGCTCGTAGTGGCCGAGGTCAAGGTCGGTCTCGGCGCCGTCATCGGTGATGAAGACCTCACCGTGCTGATAGGGCGACATGGTGCCTGGATCAACGTTGAGGTAGGGGTCGAGCTTGATGACCGAGATGCGCAAGCCGCGCGCTTTGAGGAGGAGGCCGACGGAGGCGGCGGTGATTCCCTTACCGAGGGAGGAGGTGACGCCACCGGTGACGAACACGAACTTCGTCGCCATTGGTCGCTCTCCCTCCATCACTCAAGGTGGGGCGCTCGGGGTTTCCCCGAACGAGCCTGACGGAGTCTATCGCAGGCGGCGGCGAAACGGGGAGGTTGTTTGGCGCCCTGCCCAGATCCCCAGGAGGATGAGCGCGCCGCCGAACGCTTGAATTGGCGCGGGGGCCTCGCTGAGCACGATGGCTGAGACGATAACGGCGAGGAATGGGACCAGCAGCTGGAAGCTGGAGACGCGGGAGACGCCGACGATCGGCACTGCGGTGAAGTACAAGACGTTCGCGAGGCTACTCGAGCCGAGCGTGGCAAAGATCAGGCCAAAGATTGCGACGGGCGGTGGCGCGGCGAGCTCATTGAATTGCCCCGCGGCGATTGCGGTGACGAGAAGTACGCCACCACCGAAGATCATGCTCCAGGCCGTCCACGCAATAGCGCCGACTCGCGGGATCACGCGCGCTCCGGCGAGCAGATACACCGCCCAGCAGACGGCGGCACCGAGCGTCATCAACACTCCAGTTGTTTCGCCCCCAAACGCGCCCGCCCCTTCACCCAGGGCAACGGCAACTACGCCCACAAAGGCGATGATGCCGCCCACGGCAACGGCAGGCTTCAGCGGATCGATGCGCAGGAGTGAGGCGAGGATCGCGGTGAGGAACGGCGTAGCGGCAATTAGGAGTGCACTCGTTCCTGCATTAATGGTGCCGAACGCACCAGCCCATAGGAGTTGATACACCCCTTGCCCAATCACACCGAAGAGCGCGGCTGCGAGTAGATCGCGACGTGCCATGCGGAAGTTCGCGCCGCGCATGGCGGCCCAGCCGAGCACCAAGATTCCAGCGGCGGTGATACGAATGGCAGAGAATGGCAGCACCGGCCAAACCAACACTGCCGATTTGACGACCGTAAAGTTGATCGCCCACGTTGCCATGGCAATGAGCACGCCGATTTCGGCGACGGCGCGAATGCTTAGTGGGGCGCGACTCACGAGGCGGTATTCCTGTCGAGATACCCCTTCTCACGGGCACGATCGATCCCCGCCACAAAGAGGCGCGGCGAAATGAGCCAGATAACGGCGGTGCCTGCAGCAAGAATCAGGAGGAGCTCGTTCGTGGGCATGCTGCCGAGGATACCTGGTGAGGTCGTACCGAGCAGTGCACGGCGAAGGCCCTCAATCCACCAGGTAATCGGTAGCACCACTGCAACGCTCTGTACGGGACCGGGGAGCACCTCAAGCGGGAAGATCGCACCGCAGAGCAGAAAGACCGTAGACGAGACGGCTTGCGGATAGGCCCACGCGTCGTTACGAAGTTGCACACAGACACCACCCAGCACAATGCCGAGCCCAACAACGGAGAGGAGCCCGAGCGGTAGCACCGCGGCAAAGAGGAGTAGGTCTGGCCCGCCGGCGCGCATCGGCACACCGAGCAGCATCCCTACGCCGATCACGATCATCGCGCTGAACCCGGCGATACTCGCCTTCACAAGCGAGCGCCCAATTGATACGGGGAGGAGCGACGAGGGCGTGGCAAAGATGTAGCGAATGGTGCGATAGCGCTCGCGGTCGTCGAGGAGCGCATGTGTTGGCCCTTCAAGTGCGGCGCTGACAACTTGGAAAACGGCTTGACCGATCACAACGAATCCGATTGTCGCGACATTCAGTGTTCCACCAATGCTTAAGACGGCGAGGAAGAGTCCGAGGAAGGCGAGTGGCCGAACGATGAGGAACGCAGCGAGATAGATCGGTGCGGCCCAATTCCCCTCAATCGCCCAAGCGAGTCGCGCTGAGGCAACAAGTGATCGCGCTGCATCTGCGGCACCACCGCGTAGCGGGCCGAACGGTCGAACCTCAGGTGCAGCACCTGCACTAATCGGCACGCGCCAACAACTTTCCACCGGCGCGCCCGACGCGTTCGATATAGGCGAGTAGTACTCGTCCAATCACGCCGAACACGATCGTCATCACCAACAGAATGAGTAGTTCAACGCCGACGGGCAAGATGCCTGTTGGAGCGAGTTGGGGCACGGCGACTTGCCGCAGGGCATCAATCGCAGGGGCGAGTGGCAAGATGCCGAGCGCAATCACCCCCGCGGTGCCCATCGAGCGCACCGGCGCGTAGACGCCGCCGAGCAGCTGCATTGGCTCGTTGAGGAGGCTGCCGAGGTGATCGGCCTCGCGGCCTGAGATCAAGAAGACCGACGAGAGGCAGACGCCGAGCGAGTACATCGCCGCGACCCCCGCCAGGATGACGAGCGCGAGGAGGAGTGGATCAGCGACCTGGTAGTTGGCGCCGAAGAGGAGTACGCCAGCCGCGGTGATGATCACCGCTCGAATGACCACGCCGAGGGCGCCGCCGATCGCCATGCCAAGCGCAATCGAGCCGAGGCCGACGGGGGCGGTGATGTAGAGGAGAAGGTTCCCCGAGTCGCGCTCCCAGTGGAACTGCGCCCCCATCATCCAGACCACCGAGATCCAGAACGAGAGGAGCGCCGTCGCCAAGATCGTGGAGCCGATCCAGGCCTCGTCAACCCCGCGCGAGCGGAGCAGGAAGACGATGGAACACATGCCGAGAATTGGGAAGACGAGGTCAAAGAAGAGCCACGATGGCTCGCGCGCCGCACCGATCACGCGCGGATAGGCGCGGGCCAGCACTGAGACGAACGCGTGGCGCATCCGGCGACTCAGACTCCAGGTGGTCTCCTCATGGATGCGCGAGATGAGTGCAGAGGCCTCGGCACCAACGACGCTGCTACCCATTGCTCGCCTCATCTGATTCACTGATACCGCGACCGACGAGTTGCACGAAGACCTCTTCAAGGGTTGGCTCGCTCTTCGAGATCTCTCGGAGGTGCGCACTGCCTGCCGCGAGCGCGCTGATCACACCGCCGAGCGCAGCATCCTCCTTGAGGCCGATGGCGAGTCGGAGCATCGGTGATCCAACGCCAGAGGAGTCGCTGCCGTCAGCATCTCGTGCGGCGACAGAGAGCACGCCTGGCAGCGCACGAAGAGCCTCCAATGACATCGTTGCTGGTAGTGCGTCAATGCCGACGATGAAGAGTGCATCTTTTTGCACCATGCGCTTCAGCTCCGCTGGCGTCCCATGGGCCAAGATGCGTCCGTGGTCGACGATAGCGATGCGGTCGCACATCTCATCTGCCTCTGCCATGTAGTGCGTTGTGAGAAGAACGGTGCGACCCGGCTGCTCCGCCTGAAATGCGCGCACGCGGTCGCGCACGTCGCGTGCCGCCGACACATCGAGACCGATCGTCGGCTCATCAAGGAAGAGAATCCACGGATCGTTCAGGAACGACCGTGCGAAGTTCAACTTCTGGCGTTGCCCCGTCGAGAGGGCACTAATCTTGCGATCACGGATCTCATCGATGCCAAAGGAGGCGAGCTGCGCATCGACCTTCGCCATCCCCTCGCGGTACGGCAAACCGTAGAACTGGGCGAACATTGCCAGCTGCTCTCGAACCGTCAGTAGCCCGTACCCAGAGAAGTCGCCACCCGCAACCAGGTTCATGATTCGGCGCACGCGTGCCGTCTCGGTGACCACATCGAGGCCGAAGATTGAGGCAGATCCAGAACTTGGAAGGAGAAGGGTGCTCAGGATTTTGATCAGCGTGCTCTTCCCAGCACCGTTGGGACCCAGCACCCCGAAGAGCTCGCCAGGCTCAATGCGCAGGTCGATGCCGTCCAGTGCGGTAACGGGGCCGCCCTTCGCCTGAAAGACGCGGCCGATCCCGGTGGCTTGAACAGCAGCAGGCGAGCTAGATCCCGACATAACTCCTCCTCGGCGGGGTGGCGCCACGTTGCCACTCGGTTGCAACGGCGCACGTGGAGGGAGTCTACAATCTCCCTGCAGCACCGTGGCGCACGTGATCAACCCCGCGCCATCGGCTCACCTGCCTAATTGATGGATGGAGAGACCCATGGACCAGCGCCTCGACCAGTCGGCCGTCACCACAATTCGCACCCTCGCCATTGATACGGTGCAGGCGGCCAACAG
>JBAXWE010000015.1:0-25093 GCA_037128565.1 bacterium | reverse complement strand
CGGCGCCGGCGCCGAGCTTGGACTCTGCGACGGGCTGCATCACGATGCTCACGAGTTTCTTCCGGCGTAGGCCGGAGCCCGCGTGACGACGCTCCTTCCAGCGCTCACCGCGCTCTTCGCACTGCTCTTCTCGGCGCTCCTCTTTGATCAGTATCGAACGCGCCGTGGTGCGTATCAGTTGGCGTGGGGTGTTGGTGCGCTTGCTTTCTCGATCGCCGCTGGCGCTGAAGCGCTCGCCGCCGTAATCGGTTGGAGTGAACCGATCTATCGCGTCTGGTACCTCTTCGGCGCGGTCTGGACCGCCGGCTGGCTCGGCGCGGGAACAATTCTCCTGTTAGCGAAGACGCGTTTCGGATATTGGTATGCACTCTGTATCGCCCTCTCTGGCCTCTTCACGATTCTGGTCGCACGACGGCTAGAAGATCCGTCGGCTGGGCCAACGGCGCTCGTCTATTCGCTTACAGCATGGGGCGCTGCCGTCTTGATCGGCTGGCTCTCGTATATGGGCGATGCCCGTTGGGCGCGCGTTGCCATCACGTTGACCGCGGGGCTGAGTGCGATCGCCGTGCCACTCGTCGTGATCGCTACGCTTCCACCGCCAGGATGGGCAACAGACCCCGCGACCGGTGCGCCGATTGCGCTCTTGCTCCCGCCAGCGCTCCGCCTACTCACACCAATCTTGAATGTGAGCGGCGGACTCGCGCTGCTGACTGGCGCCCTCTTCTCGGTTTACGTGTTTATGCCGAAGCGCCGCGTGCTCCCGTATTCCAGCGATCCGGATCAGCGTGGTGACGAGCTGCTCTTCAACCTGGCGATTGCCCCCGTGGCACTCACCGTGAACTTCGTCCGCAGCGTTCCCGATGCCTGGCGCGCGTGGCGTGCCGGCACCCTCAATCGTCGCGTTCCAGCCACGGCACTCATCGCCCTTGGTGCCTTCGTGCCGAGCCTCACCGATACGCTGAATCGCGCCGGCTCCACCGAGGGGTACCAGGTCGGGAAGTTGATCGGGGCGCTGCTCCTGCTCTGCGGCTTCCTGGCTAGCGTTGAAGGCTCCAGCGAGGTGCGCCTCCCGCTCCTTGGGCGGCCAGTCCGAGCGCTCTTGCGGTGGGTTCGCCGCGAGGGGTGACTGGTATCCTGAGCCCCAGCACCGCACGGAGGCCCCTATGAAGATCCGCACCGCAGTTCTCCCGGTTGCCGGATGGGGCACGCGCTTCCTCCCCGCAACGAAGGCTGTTCCGAAGGAGCTGCTACCCATCGTTGATCGCCCCGCCATCCAGTACGCCATTGAAGAGGCGGTCGCTTCAGGGATCGAGCGAGTCATTCTTGTCACAAGCGAACATAAGCGGGCAATTGAAGATCACTTCGACATCTCAGCCGACCTCGAGGCAATCCTGGAGCAGCGTGGTGATATTGAACACCTGCGCGCCGTCCGTGCGGTCGCCGATATGGTGCACCTGGTAACGATCCGTCAGAAGGAGCAGCTCGGTCTCGGGCACGCGGTGCTGATGGCCCAGGACGCCGTAGGGCATGAGCCGTTTGCAGTCATGCTTCCAGATGACCTGATCTTCGGCCCGACACCCGCGCTCTCCGAACTCATTGAGGCCTATGTCGCGACGCAGGCGTCGGTGCTTGGCGTGATGCGCGTCGGACCATCCGAGACACACCGCTACGGCATCGTTGACCCAGACACCACGCTGCCAACAAGCGACCAGGGGCGCACCATCCCGCTTCGCGGCGTTGTAGAGAAGCCCGACGCCGCGCACGCACCGTCAGACCTAGCCGTTGTTGGTCGCTACATCCTTGGCCCAAAGATCTTCGAGCGACTTGAGCAGACGCCGCACGGCCTCAATGGAGAAATTCAGCTTACCGACGCGATTCACACTCTTGCGCAGGAGCAGCCAGTAGTTGCGCGCTACTTCTCTGGGACGCGATACGACGTTGGTTCACCAGAGGGTTGGCTACGCGCAAACCTTCATGTTGCGCTTGACCATCCGGTCTATGGGCCCGTTGTGCGCGGAGCGATCGCTGCCGAAGCTGAGCGAACGCGATGACACCGCCAGAGCGCGACGAGCGAACGTTGAAACCTGGTGACCTTGTCGCAGGTCGATATCGGCTCCAGGAGCTGATCGGCGAAGGGGCCGCTGCACTTGTCTTCCGTGCAACAGACGAGGCGCTCGGTCGCGACGTTGCCGTTAAGGTCCTCCGCGCGCCACTCGCCACTTCTGCCGCTGCCGCTGATCGATTCCGCGCCGAGGGTCGCGCCGCTGCGATCGTGGCACATCCGAATGTCGCCGCCGTGTTTGACGTTGCACCAGAGGGCGAATCGCCGGCGATCGTGATGGAGTTTGTTGACGGCGAAGATCTGGCGTCGATGTTGCGGCGCGTTGGGCCACTCGTGCCGCGTCGCGCCGCCGCGGTCGCTGCGCAAGTGGCGCGTGGCCTTGCTGCAGCGCATGTACGCGGCATCATTCATCGCGACGTCTCATCACGGAACATTCTCATTAACCGAGAGGGTCGCGCGCAGATCGCCGACTTCGGTATCGCACAGGCGATGCACGAAGTGGATGGCAGTGAGGCCGCCGCGCGCAGTGGCCAGCGACCAGAGGGTTCCGTTGGGTACCTCGCCCCCGAAGTGCTGGCCGGTGGACCGCAGACGGCCTCATCAGACCTCTTCGGCCTCGGCGTCGTGTTGTTTGAGCTCTTAACTGGTCACCGCCCATTCGACAGTTTGAGCGGCGCAGAGCTGAAGGAGCGACGCGGTCAGTCGCCCGCCCCATCGCCACGAGAGATTCGACCCGATATCTCACAGGAGCTTGACCTGATCACGATGCGGCTCTTGGCACCGAAGCCGAATGAGCGGTACGCCAACGCGACTACCGCCGCTGACGCGCTAGAGACGTACGTTGTGCAGGCGAATCGAACTGCGGTTCCATCGCGGCCTGTCGGCCCAGCGGCGGGCGCGCCACGCGCCCTTGCAGGTACACGTGTCGCCCGCGTTGCGGCCGAGGCCGGTCCTGGTGAGCCAGAGACGCTCCCAGACCCACGAGATATCGGCGGCGAGGCTCCCTCCGGCGAGGCTCCCTCCGGTGAGGGGGACTCTCTGTCGCTGCGCACGCTCCTTCTGGCGATCGGCGGCGTTGCCCTCACGGCACTCCTCTTGGTTGGCGGCATGATCCTGGCGCTGCGCTTGTTATCAGCAGGGAGCGGACCCGATAACAACGTGAAGGTGCCAAGCCTCACGACCCTGACCCTTGCGGAGGCGATCCCCATCGCTGAGCACCTCGGCCTACGGGTGCAGGTGGTGGAGCGAGTGAGCTCTGCGGATCAACCCGTTGACACAATCCTGTCGCAGTCTCCTGGGAGCGAGACGCTAGTGCCGCTGAACACCATCATTGAAGTGCGGGTTGTTGCTGGTAATGGGTTCGTTGTGGTGCCCGATATCCGTGGGAAGAGTGAGGCCGACGCGATGTCGGTGCTGGCAACCGCGCAACTTGTGCGCGGCTCGACCTTCTCTGAATACTCTGAAACGGTTCCCGTTGGTGATGTGGTGCAGCAGAACCCCCGCCCCGGAGTGCAGGTATCAAGCGGAACGGCGATAGATATCGTGGTTTCGCTTGGCGTTGAACCATCACCAAGCCCGTCGGTGAACCCGAGCGAGGCGAGCTGGCCAAAGGTGCCCGATCTGCACTGCTCAAGTGTCGGTGATGCGCTCACCCAGTTGTCAGACCTCGGCCTCTCCCTTGATGCAGCATCATCACTGCTTGATGTGACGAATCGGATTGACACCTTCTCACCACTTGCGGGGGTGCCCGTCGCTCCTGGGAGTCTCATTACGATCGTCTCGAGCGCACCAGTCAACACCCCGATCACCGGATGTCCGTAGTAGGGCTAGGCCTCTAGCCCCTCCCAAAGTCCGCCGCTCGCCCAGGTGAGTCGGGGGCGCTCCGCTGGCCTGCCATCGACGCTGCGCTCAAGCTGCGCCGCGGCCTGCAGCGGAACTGGCGCTGTCCAGCACTCTTTTACATCACTCTCGGCAACGAGCCGTCGCTTCTTGTCGATGCCGCAATACGAGATCTTGCCGATTACGGAGCGACGCATGTGTCGGCAGCTGCCACATGAGGCGGTTGGTGTCTTGCACACCCAACACTGACCAGACTCCTCTTGAATTGCGCCACAGGTTGGGCATCGCCACGTCAGTGCTGGCGCAGCACTCACGGCTTCACCAAGTAGACCTGGAAACTCTGCACGCCCGAGATTGGGTCACCCACGCTGAGCTCATACGTCACAGTGACGAGGCCACGCCCCTCTTTGTTGAAATTTTCTGGGAAGCTGAAGTTCCAGGCGGCGCGGCCATTGACGTCTGAGTTCACACACAAAGTTTCCGGTGGAGGAAATGGAGTAGCATCAGCGGCGGTGACTAACATGCAGGCGCGCACATTTGCCGCAGGCGCACCAGTTGAATCGGTTGCCGTCGCAGTAATGCGGAAATCTTTCCTGGTACTAAGGATGATCGTTCCTGGGTTGAGAACAATTGTCACGCGTCCTACCGAAGCGGTCGTAGAGATCTCAACTCCCGTTGACGTTTGATTTCCGGCTGCATCCGTTACAGTAATTGTGAGCACGTTGGTACCATTTCGAAGCGAAACATCAAGAGCGAATTCGCCTTTCGCGGTAGAGCGAGCACTATCAATCGTTCCAGTTGTCTCGTTGCGTACCTGAATATCAATGTCTTTATCCGTCTTCCCCGTGACGGTGACAGCGTCACCGTTCATGATCGCTCCCGGTTTAGGCGAGGTTATGGTGAGGTCCGGCGGGGATGTATCGCGAACGATCGTAATAGGAGCGGAGCGGCTCCCCTCGGTGCCGTTCACGACCACAACCGCTTCGATCACATTCGACCCAGCCAAGAGTGGAATTTGCGTTACATCAAACCCAGCTGTCTTCGGCATCTTGATTTCGGCACCGGTAATCACTGAGCCGTCATCGCGAGTGATGATGATGCGAATAATCGCATCACTCTGGTTCAGCAGATCTTGCGGCAGCGTGCCACGCACAGTGACGGTCGCAGCGGCGGTGACGGGGTCCGTCGGCTCACTTAGCGTCGGGCGTCCTGGCTCAAGTGAGGCGGGCGGTGGCGTTGGCGAACCGTTGCTACCGATTGATGTAATGAAAGGGATCGCAATAGCGGCGAGGCCCAACGCGCCGACAATGACGAAGAGGGTGATGAGTGTTGAGAGTGTGGTCGCGATGGTTCCGCCAACGCCGCGTGGGGATGATTGAGATCGCTTAGAGGCAGACTCAACTCGGTAGGGTGGGGTGTACCCCTCAGAGCGGCCAGGGAGGCCGCGCCGCGGTGGCTTCGAACTCGATCGACGGAAGAGTCCCATAGGGCGATTCTCGCACGCAGCGCGCTGAGACCGCTACGCTCCAACGATGCCCGATCAACCGAGCGACCCGCAGGTGATTCTCGAGATGCGTGATCGCGTTGCGCGCGCTCGCGCTGAGGTCATTCTTGCCGCAGGTGAGGGGCGTGGCGCCGACGCCTGGCGCGCCGCCCTTGTGGCGCTCGAATCTCGTGGGCGCTTCGGCATTCGTATGGGGCTGGGGCGATCGAACGCACTGCTTCGCGCGCTCGGATCGCCAGAGGCGGGGGTCCGCGGCGCCCTCGTCGCCGGCACCAACGGCAAGGGGAGCGTCGTTGCCCTTGTCTCTGCTGCCCTGCGTGCCGCGGGGATTCGGCACGCGACCACGCCGAAGCCGCACCTGGTCAGCTATCGCGAGCGGGTGCAGATCGATGGACAGCCACTTGCCCCACTCCCGTTCGCCCAGGCGGTCGCACGAGCCCTTAATGCCGCAGATCAGATTGAGGAGCGCGTCGGGCCAGCAACAGAGTTTGAGATTCTTGTCGGCGCTATTTTCGAAGCGCTGCGCCAGGAAGAGATCACGACTGCAATCGTTGAGGTTGGGCTCGGAGGCCGGCTCGATGCAACACACGCATGGGATGGCGGTGTTGCAGTGGTGACAAATGTCGGTCTAGACCACCAGCAATACTTGGGCGACACCATTGAGGCAATTGCCAAAGAGAAAGCGGCGATTATTGTGCGCGGCGATCGCGCCGTCATTGGGGCGAGCGAACGAGGCGGTGCGCTTGATGTCATTCGCCATCGTGCCCAGCGCGTAGGTGCCCCATTCACGATCGCGCGTGCTGGTACAACCCGTTCGCTAGGGCGAGATGGCATTGAAGTGGAACTTGAGGGTCGTGGAGCGGTGCGTGTTGGACTACTTGGTCGCCACCAAGGAGCGAACGCTGCGGTTGCTGCCGCGACACTCGACGCGCTGCGTGATGCAGGCATCGCCTCGGTAAGCGACGAAGAGATGCGTGCCGGATTTGCAGCGGCACGCTGGCCCGGCCGCATGGAGTTAATCCCGAACGCACTCGGAGGGGGTGATGAGCGCGATCTCCTCCTTGACGGCGCACATAACGAAGATGGCGCCGCTGCCCTGGCAACCGCACTTGCCGACCTTGCGCCGCACCTGCTCAGTGCTACCGGTGCTCGAAACACGCCACCCGTGCTGATCCTTGCCGTGATGGCCGACAAGTCAGTGGCCGAGGTGTGTGCCGCCCTCGCTACGTCGCCAACGCTGCGCGCCGCACACGTTATTTGCACCTCTGTTGGTGACGTCCGCTCACTCCCACCAGAGCAACTCGCTGCTGTTGCGCGCACCGCCGGTCTTGGCGCGCAGGTGCAGATCGCCGCAAACCCCAACGCAGCGCTCCTTGCGGCGGCTGAGCAGCGCGGAACGATTATTGCCGCAGGGTCGCTCTATCTGGTCGGTGCGATCCGCGGTGAGCTTATGCGCCGCGGCGTGCTCCCGGATGACGGGAGTCGTGACGACGTGGCAGGATCAGCCGCATGAGCGAGGGCCAGAATAGCCGCACAGCGATCAGCTTCTCGTACGCGCCAATCCCTGCGACATTGATTGGGCCACTGCGTGTCGAGTGGGGGAGCCGCACCTACATCATGGCGGTGGCGAACCTTACCCCCGACAGCTTTTCGGGCGATGGGCTTATGGCCTCAGCAGAGCCGACGGCTGATCTACTGGACCGTGTGGAGCTCTTTGCGCGCAGCGCGGTTCGAGATGGCGCCGACATGTTGGATCTTGGCGCTGAGTCAACACGACCAGGCCACACCGAGATCTCTGTGGCAGAAGAGATCGCACGACTCGTCCCTGCGATTGCGCGACTGCGCCGAGTCCTTCCAACGCTCGCCCTCAGCGCCGACACCCAGAAGGTCGAGGTTGCTGCCGCTGCACTCGACGCGGGGGCGCACATGCTGAACGATATCTGGGGGACGCGATCGGGCGATGAGATGCTTCGGCTCGCTGCAGATCGTGGCGTGCCGATTGTCATCATGCATAACCGCAACGAGGTAGCCACTGGCGAGCGTGGGGGAAACTTTACCGAGGAGTTTCTGGATGAGATGGCGGCGGTCGCATCGCGTGGCCGTGCGCTCGGCATTCCACCTGAGCAGCTGATCCTCGATCCTGGATTCGGCTTCGGGAAGAGTCCAGCGCAGAACCTGGTGAGCCTGCAGCTCCTCGGTACCCTGCGTGACCTCGGGCACCCCGTCCTGCTCGGTACCAGCCGCAAGTCCACCCTCGGGCGTGTGATTGATGGGGCGCCTGTCGATCGGCTGGCGGCGACGGTAGCCACGAGTGCACTCGGGGCGCTAGCTGGCGTCGATATCGTGCGAGTGCACGACGTGCAGGAGAACCGCGACGCGGTCCGCGTCATTGACGCCACACTTCGAGCCAGGGGTGACCAGGCTGATGAGGCCATTGGGTTGAACCCTAATCGTGGGGACCGCCCGCCTCGCCCAAGCCAGCGCGACCGGATTAGCGTGCGAAACGTGCGATTCGACGCGGCACATGGCGTCTACCCAGAGGAGCATGAGAAGCCGCAGCCCTTCTTTGTGGATGTCGAAGTTGACGCTGACTTAGCAGCAGCAGGTCGTGGCGACGCCTTAGCCGCCTCAGTTGACTACAGCGAACTCGTGCGCGTCGCCGTGGAGCGCGTTGGGGCGGGTGGTCATGCTGACCTTATCGAGGCGCTCGCTGAGCGGATCGCCGATGGAGCAATGGAGGTTGTCGCTACGAGTGGCGCGACCGTCTACGAAGTGCGCGTGCGTGTACGCAAGCCTCAGGCGGCCGTTGCTGCACCGATCGATTGGGCTGGCGTTGAGGTCGTGCGGAAGCCGTAAGGCTACTGACCCGATGCCCTACTCTTTTGGGCGGATCCCCAACTCCAACGTGATCGTGATTGATGCACCATCACGAAGCACCGCCAACGTAATTGACGTGCCCGGTGAGTACTGCACCAGCAGGTCCTGCAGTGGATGAGCTTCGTCAATTATGGTGTCATTCACCGAAGTGATGATGTCGCCATCTTTCAGTCCCGCCTTCTCGGCTGGGCTACCAGCGATGATTGGCGACGTTGTTCCATCGCCAACGATCCACGCACCAGCGCTCACAGAGAGCTTGTTTTCCGTCGAAATGCGCAGATCGAGTGAGGTGTAGCGCACACCAATCCACGGTCGTGAAAGTGGTGTGCCGGCCAGCGCCTGCTCAAGGATCGGTCGAGCGATATCAATCGGAATTGCGAAGCCAATACCAGAGCCTTCGGTAGAGATCGCCGTGTTGATGCCAATGACGGCGCCGCTTGAGTCAACTAGCGCTCCACCAGAGTTTCCTGGATTAATTGCTGCATCAGTCTGAATGAGCCCATGAATTGAGCCGCTCTGCGTAGTGATATCGCGTCCGAGCGCAGAGACTATGCCTGCGGTGACAGAGTTGGTGTATACGCCGAGCGGTGAGCCAATGGCGATGGCGGTCTGTCCAACCTTAATGCCACTAGATCGACCTAGTGTTGCCGCTGGAAGCCCAGTTGCGTCAATCTTCACCACCGCGAGGTCGGTGAGGGTGTCAATGCCATACACAGAACCGCTGAAGTCGCGACCATCTTTCAGGTGGACAACGATTGAGGTCTCTCCTTCAATTACGTGCTTGTTTGTCACGATCCAGCCATCTGCGGAGTAGATCACTCCAGAGCCGATCGCTGCACCGCCCGCTGAGGTGACCTCAAGGGTCACAACAGCTGGAGAGACGCGCTCTGCAACGGTGACGATGGCAGACTGCTCAGAGACGAGCGTCTGACGAATTTGTGTGGTGATGTCGCCACCAGAGAGCCCATTGAGCAAGAGGATCGTTGCCGCCGCTCCACCGCCTGCACCGAAGAGGAGTGAGAGGGCGAGCATGCCTGCGATCGCACCACGGCTTAGTGATCCAGTGCTAGCACGTAGTGAATTTCGGGCCGCCTGGAGCGGACCACTCTCTCGCGTGATCCAGGTGGCTGAGCCCATCGCTGGCTCCGGTTCAAATCGAAGCGGGGAGCGTCGTTTTACCGTGGCCTTCGCCGTGGTCTTCGTCTTACTCTTTGCACTGCTGGTGGTGCGCTTTGACTTCTCTGACTTCGCTTTCTCTGACTTCTCACTCACGGGTCGACTCCTTCGCTTCTGCGTCGCTCTCAGTGCCCGCGCTCAGCGAGGCGGGCGTCTCACTCACCGTAGAGGATGGGGGTTCCGCGCGTAGAACACGGCGAAGGCGGAGTGAAGTTTTCGCAACCTCACCGAGGAGGGCGGCTGCGCGTCGACCGAAGCTGACGAGCGTGGCTGGCCCTGGTGGGGTCGGGGTGGCCTCTGGGACCTCTTCGCCCACCGCCTCTGGGTCGGCGGGGAAGGTAAGCGCGAAGCTCGTCCCCTCGCCAGAGAGGCTCTCAACGACGATGCGGCCCGCGTGCATATCTACGATCGACTTCACGATCGCGAGGCCGAGTCCAGAGCCTGATGCTCGTACCGCTCGACCCGCCGCAGCGAGCCCTTCCGTGCCGCGATAGAAGCGGTCGAAGATGCGCGGCAGCTCATCCGATGCGATCCCGACTCCCGTGTCGCGAACCGTCACCGTTGATGCGCCAGTGGAGAGCAGCTGTACTGAGACGAGGACGCTGCCTCCACGCGGCGTGAACTTGAGCGCGTTCGCGACTAGGTTGGCGACTGCCTGGCCAACAAGCGCCGCATCGTGTCGTACGAGTACCTTTCGCGTCGGCATGCGTTCGTCCACGGCGACACCAGCGCGTCGTGCGCCAGCGGCTGCCTGCTCTACTGCCGCGCGCACGCTTGCACGCATGTCGGCAACAACGAAAACGGGTCGCGCAATTCCGGCGTCGAATCGCGAGAGCTCAAGAATGTTTGACGTCAGCGAGTCCATCCGCTCCAGTTGTCGGCCCGACTCAACGAAGAGTCTCTTTCGTGTTGCCTCGTCGGTTGTTGCATCCTGAAGAAGGTCAACGAACGCGCGAAGGGCTGCAAGTGGCGTGCGTAGCTCGTGTGACACGTCGGCGAGATGCTCTTGCCCTCGATCACGCTCACGGCGCAGCGCCTGCATCGACCCCTGAAGTCGATCGGCCATCAGATTGAACTGATCAAGCAGCGCCACCATCTCGTCGTTCGCCGCGACCTCAATGCCCGTCGGTACTCGCGCGGAGAGATCGCCATCGCCAATTGCCGTGGCTGTTTCGGAGAGGAGTTGGACGGGCTTTGCAAAGCGTGCCGCAGCAATCGCAGAGATGATAATCGCAACAATCATCGCGAGAATGCCGACAAAGGTGATCGTTCCCGTAATCCCGGCCACGCGCCATACGCGCGTGGTGAGCGGGGAGATCAGGGTGACCTCAATACCGATGGATGACGGCGCCCCGCCGACAATGAGAACACTGGGGTCAAGGAGGATGGAGTCACGCGCTTCGCCAGGATCCAGCACCGCACCATCAGAGCTAATGAGGAACTCGGCATCGGCCGCTGGCGAGAAGTGCTCCTTGTCGGGATCCCAAGTTCCAAACCGCACACGAACGTCGGCGCGAGCGATGCCGAGTGCGAGCTGTTGCAACTCTGGATCCTGCAATAAGAATCGTTCGCGAACCTTAGCGTTCAGTCGGCCCCTGCTATCAATGATGCTGCGAGTGCCGGCAACACTTTGCGCAAGGCTACGTACGGCGCTTGATACCGCTGAGGTGCGGGCCGCCTGTGCTGCGCGCTCCTGGGTTTCAAATTCTTGTGAAACTCGATCAACAACAAGGTAGCCAGAGAGTGCGAGGGCGATCGCGACAATTCCGAGGAAGGCAATTGTGAGGCGTGCGCGCAGTCCTCGAGGTGGTACGCCATACATGGAGTCGGTAAGCGGGCTCAGGCGTCGCTCCGTTCACCGCGATCACTGCGATCAGAGAAGCTGTACCCCACACCACGGACGGTCAACACGAAGCGTGGCTTTGCCGGATTCGGCTCAACCTTGTCACGCAGGTGGCTGACGTGCACATTGATCGTCTTCTCGTCACCCGCAATCGCCGCATCATAATCGCGCACCCGTTCAAGCAGATCGCGACGACCGAAGACGCGCCCCGGCTTCTCGGCGAGGATGCGAAGGATTTCAAACTCCGTTGGTGTGAGGGTGATGCGCACGCCGCTGCGGGTTACCTTGCGCCGCTCAAGATCAATCACCAGGTCTTCAGCCCGAATCACGCGCCCGCCCATGGCGTCGGCGAGGTCGCCGTACGCGCGGCGCAGCTGTGACTTCACCCGGGTGAGAAGTTCGCGAACACGAAACGGCTTTGTCATGTAGTCATCGGCGCCGAGCTCGAGGCCGAGGATGGTGTCGACCTCTTCATCCCGGGCGGTGAGGATGATCACGGGCGCCTTGGAGCCCCCAGCGCGCAGACGACGGAGGAGCTCAAAGCCGTCGATTCCAGGGAGGCGCACGTCGAGAATCAACAGGTCGGGCGCCTGCTTCATGCCGATCTCTAGGCCCTTATCGCCGGTCGCGGCCATCAGCGGCAGGTAGCCCTCACCCTTCAGCGCCACCTCAAGGGCGAGCGCGACGGCTGGATCGTCTTCAACAACAAGGATCGTGGCTGCCATGCGCCGATGCTACACCCCCGACGGGGCTATCCTTCGCCTCACATGAGCACGCCAAGCGCCCCCCAGGTGATGAACGGCAACCTAACGCCCGCTGCCACCCTCGCGGTGAAGGAGCGCGGCAAGGCCCTCCTGAGCCGACCCAACCTAAACAAGGACACCGCCTTCAGCCGTGAGGAGCGCCGCCTCCTCGGCCTCGATGGCCTCCTTCCAGCGTCGATCCTGACCCTTGAAGAGCAGGTCGCCGTGGAGCTGGTCAAGATCCGCCGAAAGCAAGACCCACTCGAGCGCTACATCGGCCTCGCCGCGCTTCAAGACCGCAATGAAACTCTCTTCTATCGCCTCCTTGTTGAGAACGTCGAAGAGTTCCTGCCGATCGTCTACACACCAACGGTTGGCGAGGCGTGCAAGCGCTGGAGCCAGATTTGGCGTCGTGCGCGTGGCGCATGGATCACACCAGAGGACTCACCGCGCATCCCTGAACTGCTGCGCAACGCCTCTGGCGGCGCAGAGATTCGCCTGATCGTTGTCACCGACAACGAGCGCATCCTTGGGCTCGGCGATCTCGGCGTTGGCGGCATGGGCATTCCGATCGGCAAACTCTCGCTCTATACCGCCGCCGCGGGAATCCAGCCGTCGTGGGCACTGCCGGTTTCGCTCGACGTAGGGACCGACAACAGCGAGCTACTCGCTGACCCGAACTATCTCGGCCGCCGAACGCCACGACTGCGCGGCGCAGAGTACGACGCATTTATTGAGACGTTCGTTCGCGGCGTGCAGGCCGCGTTCCCTGGCTGCGTCATTCAGTGGGAAGACTTCAAGCAGCAGAACGCGATCCGCATCCTTGAGCGCTATCGCAACACCGTGCCGTCATTTAACGATGATGTGCAGGGGACGGGCGCCGTTGCGCTTGCCGGGATCATCGCCGCGATTGTCGCTGGTGGCGGATCAGGGAGTGGCACGTTGAACGATCAGCGCATCCTCTTCTACGGTGCTGGCGCGGCAACGCTTGGCATTGCCCGACTCTTGCGCCACACGCTGGCCGCCGCCGGAGTCGAGGGCAGCGCACTCGATACCGCAATCATCGCTCTCGACTCTAAGGGGGTCGTTCACCAGGGGCGTGCGGAGTTGGGAGATGGAAAGAGCGAGCTTGCGCTCTCAAGTGCAGCCGTTTCGGCTCTCGGCATTGCTGACATGTTGGGTGCCGATCTTGCGGAAGTGATTCGACAGGTGAAGCCGACGATTCTTATCGGCACCAGTGGTCAGGCTGGCGCATTCACTGAGTCAGCCATTCGCGCGATGGCTGGTGGTGCAGCAGCGCCGCTGATCTGGCCACTCTCCAATCCAACCTCGTGTGCTGAGGCGACGCCGAGCGATATCTTCGCGTGGAGCGACGGCCGCGCTGTGGTTGCCACTGGCTCACCCTTTGATCCTGTGGTGGTCGGCGGCAGTTCGCGAACGATCTCCCAGGCGAACAACGTCTATATCTTCCCCGGCGTCGGCCTCGCTGCGATTGCCGGGAGGCTTAAAGCGATCCCCGATGAGGCCTTTATTGTCGCGGCGAAGAGCCTCGCGGCAATGACCGCGCAGAGCGCCCCTGCCGGCGGCGCGCTCTACCCGCCTCTTGCGGATTTGCGCTCCATTAGTCGCGCAATTGCCATTGCCGTCATTGAGGCAGGTGCAGCGGCGGGCTGGGCATCGGCCGCCGATGGGGCGCGTGCCGCCGACCTGGTTGACGGGGCCATGTGGAGCCCGACCTACCGCACCTACGTTCCCGCCTAAACTACTGAGAGCGAAAGGAGGAGCTATGCGAATCGGCGTCTTGCGCGAAACCGTTCCAGGTGAGCGACGCGTTGCTCTCGTACCTGACGCTGTCACCAAACTGGTCGCGGCTGGCCATCAGATCGTTGTGCAGCGCGGCGCGGGCGAGGCTGCCGGGTTCCTTGATGCGGCATATGAGAAGGCTGGCGCGACAATCGCCGCCGACGCCGCTGCGCTCTGTGGCGGAAATCCCGAGATCATCGTGAAGGTGCGCAAGCCGAGCAGTGCCGAGGCGGCGCTGCTGCCAAAGGGCTCCACCCTCGTCGCACTCTTGACCCCGGGCGCTAATGACGACCTCATCCCAGCGCTCAAGGAGCGCGGCCTCACCGCCCTTGCGCTGGAGCTGGTGCCGCGCATTAGCCGCGCGCAGTCAATGGACGTCCTCTCTTCGCAGAGCGGTGTCGCTGGCTACAAGGCGGTACTGGTCGGTGCCAGTGCGCTCGACAAGTTCTTGCCGATGTTGACGACGGCAGCTGGGAGCATCGCTCCTGCGAAGGCCTTTGTGCTTGGCGCTGGAGTTGCCGGCCTTCAGGCGATCGCGACGGCGCGTCGCCTCGGCGCAGTGGTGAGCGCCTTTGACGTGCGTTCCGCCGCCGGTGAGCAGGTGCGCTCACTTGGGGCACAGTTCGTGGAGCCCGCAGCAAAGGCCGAAGGGACGGGCGGTTATGCACGCGCGCAGACCGACGACGAGGCGGCACAGAACGCCGCGATCATCGCCGACCATATCAAGAGCCAAGACCTCGTCCTGACGACGGCGCTCATCCCAGGGCGTAAGGCACCCGTACTGGTGACCGATGCGATGCTTGCCACCATGCGACCAGGATCAGTGGTGCTCGACCTTGCAGCAGAGTCGGGCGGCAATGTTGAGGGCTCGGTCCCGGGCGAAACGGTCGTCCGCCATGGCGTGCAACTAATCGGCGCGGCAAACATTGCAGCATCAGTCCCCCTTCACGCCAGCCAGATGTTCTCTACGAATGTGCGCACACTCTTGACGCACCTCAGTGGCGAGAACGGCGCGCTCACAGTCAACGCAGCCGACGAAGTGACTGGGCCAATGATCGTTGTGCATAACGGCACCGTTCCGGTGAAGCCATCATGACCGCGCTGCTGACCGCACTTGGCGCCGCCGCAGCCTTTATTGCCGCGACAAGCTCTAACGCGGCTTCTGCAACCTCATCAACGCTAGTCGACGGCCAGATCGTGGAGATCTACGTCTTCCTGCTCGCCGCGTTCACCGGTTTTCAGATCATCACTAAGGTGCCACCACTCCTGCACACACCGTTGATGGCGGCAACGAATGCGATCTCGGCGATTAGCCTCGTTGCCAGCATCGTGATCGCTGGAGCTGAGCGACCACTCTTCATCAACATCATGGGGATGGTTGCCGTCGCTGCCGCCACGATCAACGTCGTCGGTGGATTCGTCATCACCGACCGCATGCTCAAGATGTTCAAGAAGACGGAGGCGCCAAAGTGATCGACCAGCAGATCGGCGCCCTCTTCGTCCAAGTTGCCTACATCGGCGCCTCAGCGGCGTTCATCCTCGGCCTCCGCGGCCTCACGAAGCCCGACACGGCACGGCGTGGCATGCAGCTTGCTGCCGTCGGCATGCTCCTTGCCATCATCGGTACGTTGCTCAATCACGAGATCGTCACCTACCAGTTCATCGTGATCGGGCTCGTTGTCGGTAGTGCTATCGGCCTGCCGATGGGCCTGCTCGTGCCGATGACCGCCATGCCGCAGCGCATTGCCATCAGCCACATGTTCGGCGCGCTCGCCGTTACGCTCGTCGGCATCGCTGAGTTCGTGCATTATCGCGACGTCGCTGGCGGTCCTGGCGTGGTGAAGATGGTTGCCCTCGGCTTCGAGACACTTTTCGGCGCACTCACGATCACCGGTTCCTTCATGGCGTTCGGCAAGCTGCAGGGCTTCGTGACTGGTCGACCGGTGACCTTCCCAGGGCAGAAGCTAATCAACGTCGCCGTCTTCCTAGGCGCTGTTGGCCTCTACATCACACTTGTTCTCACCCAGTCGGGCGGTGGTACTGGTGACGCAGGGCTAATCATGTTCGGCGTGATGACGGTGCTCGCGCTGATCATCGGCGTTACGCTCGTCTTGCCGATCGGCGGTGCCGATATGCCCGTCGTCGTCTCGCTGCTCAACTCGTATGCGGGCCTTGCGGCAAGCGCCACCGGTTTCGCGATCGGCAACAACATCCTGATCGTCGCCGGCGCCCTTGACGGCGCCAGTGGATTCATTCTCTCAATCCTGATGTCCAAGGCGATGAACCGTTCATTCGCGAACGTGCTCTTCGGCGCGTTTGGTGGCGAGAAGGCTGCCGTCTCCGCAAAGAGCGCCGAGGGCCTGACGACGCGCAGCATTACCGCAGAAGATGCGGCGATGCGTATCGGCTACGCGCGCAACGTCATCATCGTTCCTGGCTACGGCATGGCGGTGGCGCAGGCACAACATGCCGTGCGTGAACTTGCCGAACTCATTGAGAAGCGCGGTGGCCGCGTGCGCTTCGCCATCCACCCTGTTGCTGGACGGATGCCGGGCCACATGAACGTGCTCCTCGCCGAGGCAAATGTGCCGTACGACCACCTCTTCGACCTGGAAGAGATCAACGAAGAGTTCCATGCGTGTGATGTCGCCCTCGTGCTCGGCGCAAACGACGTGACGAACCCTGCCGCCAAGAACGACCCAGGATCGCCGATCTACGGCATGCCGATCCTCAACGTGCAGGATGCCGAGCAGGTCATTGTGGTGAAGCGCGGCATGGCCACGGGCTTCGCAGGGATCGAGAACGAGCTCTTCTACCTCGACAAAACCTCGATGCTCTTCGGTGATGCGAAGAGCGTCCTTTCGCAGGTCGTCACCGAAGTCAAGGGGCTCTAGGATCATCTGATGGAACTGAATCCTTACGCACGAGCGGTCAGCACCGTCGCCCTAGCGGCCACCGCCTTCTTCACCCTAACGGCCTTCATGACACTCCCAACTGATGCCGTGCTGGCCGTTCACTGGAACATCAACGGTCTTGCCGATGGCTTCGCCGGCAGAGAGGCGCTCCTCATCGTTCCAGGGACAACCGCGCTGGTCGGTGGGCTGCTCTGGCTCGCCGTGCGATATGACCCGAAGCGCGCCAACATCGCCCGCAGCGCCGACGCGCTGGGCATCGTTCTCGTTGCCCTCTCGCTCCTGGTTGCCGTAGTGCAGTCGGCCATCATCAACTCTGGCTTCGGCGAAGCGGCACGACTCGATCAGGGTGCGCCGATGGCGATCGGTGCCCTCTTCGCCATCTTCGGCTACGCGATGCCGCAGATTCGTCAGAACTACACGATTGGGGTGCGCCTCCCCTGGACGATCGAGAGTGAGGCGGCGTGGGATGCGTCACATCGATTTATTGGCGGCGCCTGGATTCTGGTCGGCGTGGCCACAGCGCTCCTCGGCCTCTTCTCACTCAGTGAGGCCGCGATCGTCGTACTGTTGGCCGGGTTGGCGCTCAGCATTGCCGGAACCGTCTTCGTTGCCTACCGCGTCTGGAGCCGCGGAACAAAAACACCGCGCGCAAAGCGCCGCCGGTGATCACGCTCGATCTGCCGTCTCCTGCGGCACTTGCCGCCGCCTCTGCGGCGTTCACCTTCGCCCTCGTCGGCGTTGGCGTGCTGATCGTCGCGAGCGCGATCGTCGCTGCCACCTGGGCGCGTTCACTAAATGGCTGGGCGCTGGGCGGCGTCTCGTTCGTGTTGAGTCAGACCGCACAAGTTGTGGCGCTCTTCCTTCTCGGGCCCCTTGTTGCTGCGTTCGCCAGCGCCCCTCTGCAAGAGGGAAGCCGCGCCATCATCTTGTCGACCGCCGCGCGGCGCGTGCGCGGCGAGCGCCCCTCTGCTGCATTTGGGCTTGGACACGGTGCTATCGACCTGTTGACCAGTTCACTCATTCCAACCCTCTCAGCGGTGATCATCCTTGGCGGCATCAGCGACGGCAGCATCTTCGTTGGGCTGAACGCTGAAGTCACCGATAAGGTGAATGCTGTTGGTGTGTTCCTTACCGGCCAAACCCTCCTCTCAGCAGCGTTGCTCGTTGTGCAGGGAGCGCTGGTGTTGGCACTCCACGTGCTTCTCACCAGGATTGTGCTTCGCGTAGTGTTGCGCGGTGGTGGCACGCGCACGATCGGTCGTGGGCTGATCTTGCCAGTCGCGATCCACATGCCGGTAGCAGTTGTGAGGACACTCTTCCCGACCGCTACGGCACCCGTGCTGCTAGTCGCCCTGATCGTCGCGGCGCTCGTCTACCAACGTGGTATGAGCGCTATGACGGAGACACCACTGGCTCCGTAGGCAATCCACTCGGCGACTCGGTCGGCGAGTCTGAAGGTGACTCGCTCGGCACATCACTCGCTGGCGGCGAAGCACTTGGGCTCGGCAGCACATATCCCTCTGGTGGTGTCAGTGCATCACACGCCGGCCCAATCAGGCGGTCTCCGCCACTCTGTAAATTCCACAAGAAGATGCGCGGCACCTGTCCACTGCAGACGATTTCATAAGCGAGACTCTTTCCAACGTAGCGCCAATGCCAAGCTTCTGATCCATAACAGCTCAACGCGATGCTCGCTGCACCCGCTGGATATGAGCGCACGAACCCAAACCTGTAGGCGTTCGCTTCGAGCCAGAGTGCCGTTGGTGATGTTGGAAACTTTGGATTACTCCACGCAACTCCGGTACGACTCCCAAGGTCAACGGTGGTGCCAAGCTGATGCTCAGAGTGACCAGGAATGGCGCTGTACTTACGTGCCTCTTGTAGGCCAGATAAAGCGACCCACCTAGCGAAGGTTGCTACTTGGGTAGCATAAGAGCGATACGCCGAGAGAATCCTCAGCGAAATATTCTTCGACTTCGCCTCAATAAACATCGCGCTGAGTGCGTCGGCGGCCTCGCGCCTCAAGAGATAGCCGCCCTTTTTATTGATGACGCCGAGCCAGGTGATTGCAACGAGGCTCTTCTTCTCTGGCTTGTAATTGGAGGGCAATCGATACATTGGATCAAGCACGGAGACGGCCCACTCACTGGCGCCAGAGTGTTTGGTAATGACTGACCCCTTAATACCGATCGAGGTTCGAGTGATGATGATCTTTCGCTTGTTGATGACGGAGCATTCAGTGATGGGAAGCACCTCCAAGCCACGCGGAGCGACGCCCCCGCCGGCTGCGGAGACACCACCCCCTGGGAGGGATGCACCAAGTGCGGAGGCGCCAACGATGAGCGCCAGGAGTAGGGCAACTCGGGGTGGGTACAAGTGGCGCTGAGCACGGTCCATGCCGTTAGTTTGGCGCATTCCCATCTTCAACAAAGAAGGCGCTAATACGTGAGGCGCACCATAGGGGAGAACGAGGCAGATGTCCTCGGGGAACTGGAAGGAGCCATGTATGGCACGAAGAGTAAAACTTGCCCCGACGGAGAAGCCGATGCCAAAGGCGAAGCAGGTTGTCGCACCGTCTCGATTGGGTGGCATTCGACGCAACCTGCCAACCATCTTTGGAGCAGCTGCTCTCGTGGCCGCTGGAGCCCTTGCCGGTACAGCACTCGCCCACGATGAATTCAACGGTCGCAGCGGCCACCCAGCGGGACCAGGCATGGAGGCTCGAATGAACATGCACGGCGGCCAGATGGCGCCGGGCATGGGCGCAGGCGGCATGCGTGGGCCTGGCGGTGACCAGGACGGGAACGGACGACACGGCGCGGGTAGGCCACGTGCCGCGCGCAACCTCGTAGGTACGGTCGCCAGCTCCACTGCAACCGAGCTCTCGGTGACGTTGGCCGACGGCACCACAAAGGTCGTAACACTCAGCGGCACAAGCCAATACTTCACGCAGACGCCAGGGAGCACAACCGATGTGACCGTTGGCTCCTACGTGCTTGTTAGCGCAAAGCTGCCTGGCCGCAGTGCAACGCAAGACGTCACCAGCATTGCCGTCTTGGCCAACGGGCTCACCACGGCGCACGTTCACCTCGGTCACCCAGCGAAGGTCACCGCAGTCAACGGAAGCGCACTCACTCTCGAGGTAGCCATGCCTCGTGGGACTAAGACGATTACGGTCACGATCGGCGCCAACACGTCGATCAGCACGATTTCGGCGGCAACGAGCGCTGACCTTACGGTCGGCACCCGCGTCGCCGTGGATCTCGGCCGGGGCACGCTCGCAGCTGAGTCGGTGCTCATCGTTAAGTAGCGCACGCAACAGCGTTCTCGCAAAGTGCCGCTGGTAGTCCTCCTGCCAGCGGCGCTTCTGCGTCCGCCACTAGGCTGCTTCTCGTTAGCGCCTCTTGGCTGGAGCAACAGGCCTGAGGAGGGAGAGCACGACCGAGCTGCCAAGGATTGCGACAACGACCAGCAGACTCACTGTTGGGTCAATGTGAATGTCGACCTCCGGAATAACAGCGTGCACGATCGGCACCGCCATCTTCGCACCAATAAAAATCAAGACGAAACCGAGACCCCGCGGAAGATAGTGGAACCGCTCCTTCGCGTCAGCTAGTAGGAAATAGAGGGATCGCAGCCCTAACAGGGCAAAAGTGTTTGCCGTGAAGACAACAAACGGGTCTTTTGTAATTCCGAAGATCGCCGGGATGGAATCTACGGCAAAGATCAAATCAATAATCCCGATCACGACGATTGCCAAGAAGAGCGGCGTCCACATGAGCTTATTGCCATGGCGAACACGGAATTGGTCCGAATCAAAGTCTGTACTGACGTGCACGAACCGTCGAGCGAAGCGGATTGCACCCGGTTCATCGTCACTCTTGATGTGGCCACCACTGCGAAGCATTTGAATTCCCGTTCCCAGGAGGAAGATGCCAAACCCGTAGAGCACAACCTCAAAGCGCTCAACAAGTGCTGAGCCGACGAGAATCATGCTGAATCGCATCACTAGCGACATGATAATCCCGAAGATAAGTGCCTTCTGCTGCAGCCGCTTCGGGGTCTTTAAGGTCGCAAAAATCATCGTGAAGACAAAGATGTTGTCAATTGAGAGCGAGTATTCGATGAGATACCCAGTGAAGAATGCCTGACCAGTTGCTGGACCCTTGTCGATCCAGATGATGATCCCGAAGATGATCGCTGACGCGACAAAGAGCGCGGTGAACGTCAGTGCCTCTTTTGCTGGCACGATGTGTGACCCCTTGTGGCGCAGCCAGAAGAGGTCGATAAAGAGGGCGAATCCGACGAAGGCGACGAAGCCGGTCAAGAGAATCGGATCCAAGGTTCCTCCAACATTCATGAGGGGTGCACCCCTATGGAGTAATGGTAGCGGAGGGGGTGTAGCGGTTCCGTTGGGCGTTAGGCGCGAGCGAGGCCACCCGTCGCCGTGTCGAGCGCGTAGGAGCGTGCGCAGGCGCTGCAGCTCAGCGCGGGGCTGTCATTCGGCAATCTGAAGCCACAGTCGCAGACCCAGCCGATGCGCTTCGCGGGGCTACCAACGACGAGCGCGCGCGGTGGCACGCTGCGTGAGGCGACTCCGCCCGCTCCGACCATGCAGTAGTCGCCAAGGGTGATGCCCGCCACGATCACCGCACCAGCCCCAATAGATGCACCATCACCGATCCGGATCGGGCTCACCACCCAGTCGCCCGCAGCGGCAAGGCCGCCGTCAGGGGTTTGAGCGCGCGGGAACCGGTCGTTGGTGAGAATGGCATTGGGCCCAATAAAGACGCCGTTTCCAGCGGTGACTCCGTGATACACCAGCGCCAAGTTTTGCACCTTACAGCGATCCCCGAGCACGACCTCGGCGTCGATAAAGGCACCACGGCCGATGATGCAGTCTGCGCCGATTGAAGCGCCGCGGCGCACTACCGCACCGCCCCACACTTTGCTGCGCGCGCCGATCTTCGCCCCCTCCTCAACGATGGCGGTTGGATCGATGAACGCTGTTGGGTCTATCACTGTGCGGCCACACCATTCGGTCGCCCAAATCCAATCCGAGCAGCGCCAGCCGGAATTATTGCGCCAGCGCAGGCATTACGCCCATCAATGAGCACCTTCAAGTTTGGGAAGATCGTCGCAAAATCCATCGTTCGATACGCAGCGTCGGCGGTTGCCACGACAACTGCGGTGACTTCGGCGTTTGGAGCGCCGCCCCACGGCGTCATGTGGAGCGCCGTCACATCGTCGGTACTCAAGAGGGGATCAGCGCCGAGGACCTCTGCACCGCGCGCACGAAGTGCATCCGCAACAAGTGGTCCGCGCGCATGTGCCAGCTCGCGCACCCCTTCGCGGTAGGTTAGGCCAAGAACGGCAACCGTCGCACCCTTCAGTGAGCCGAGCCGCGCAGCAATCGCATCAACCGCACGATCAACCTGCCCGTCATTGACCGCACGCGCCGTTTTAATTACCTCGAGATCGCCGTCAGTTGAGAGGATCATGCGCGGATAGACGGGGATACAGTGTCCACCAACGCCAATCCCTGGCTCGTGGATATGCGAGTACGGCTGTGAGTTCGCAGCACGAATCACCTCGGAGAGGTCGATGCCATGTCGATCGGCGACACGCGCAAACTCATTCGCAAGCGCAATATTTACGTCGCGGTAGGTTGTCTCTGCAAGTTTCGCCATCTCGGCGGCCTCGAGCGTCTGCATTGGTGCGATTGGCGCGTCAAGCACACTCTCGTAGAAGGCGGTCGCACGCGCCAGGCTCGGCGCATCCGTTCCTCCGACGAGTTTCGGATACGCCGCGAGGTTTCGGAAGGTTTGGCCGGTGAGCACGCGTTCAGGCGAGAAGCAGCCGAACACTTTGGCGCCACTCTCGGTAGCAACCTTTGCAACCAGGTCGCGGGTGGTGCCGATCGGCACAGTGGTTTCAAGAATCACCAACAGGTCGTCGTGCGCACCGGCGATCAGCGTTTCGGTGGCACCAACGAGTGCCTTGTCGGCAATGCTCCCGTCGTCGCGTACGAGTACCGGCACAACAACAAGGGCAACGTCAGCGTCACGCACCGCAGTAGGGCCGTCAATGGTGGCGCGCAGCCGACCAGAGCCGACGTGCTCGGCAAGCAGCTCCGGCAGATTCGGCTCGCCGCCCCACGGAGCCACACCTGAGTTGATGATGTCGACGAGCGACTGATTGATGTCGACGGCGTGCACCCGCCAACCGTGGGAGGCGAACTGCAGGGCGAGCGGCAGGCCGATCTTGCCTGAGCCGATAACGGCGATGGTGCCAACCGTGCCAGGGGCGCCGACCCACGGCGTCGCGGTGACGGGGGTCGCATGCGTGCAGGGGTGTGGCTCAGCGGTAAAGGAGCCACCGAGCATGGACGTTGCCCGACCGAGTGGATCTGTGGTGCGTGTGCTCATCAGCCCTCCTTGCGCCCTTGGAGGGGATGCTACACCGCGGCGATGGCCTCGAGGTTCGGCCGCACGGGGAGCCCGCCACCACGTGCAGATTCGAGAACTGCGTCCGCAAGAATTACGGCGCGCGCCCCGTCGTGGATGCTGACGGCAGGCTTCATCTCGCCTCGTGCGGCGGCGAGGAAGGCACTCAGCTCGAGTGCCAGCGGCTCCTGTCGAGCCGCGGGGAGGGTGGCGGTGCGACCCGGCTGCACGGGAGCGAACCCATCGAGCATGGCGCTCGAGTTTGGATCGGCGCTGGTGAACGAGACGGTGCGCTGCAGCAGGCTCACGTCGTAGGCACCAGAGCTTGTGGTCACAAGCAGCTGTCGGCGTTTGGCGGGGGCCAGCCACGATGCGCGAATGCGCGCCACGGCGCCGCCTGGGAAGGTGAAGAGCGCTTCGGCGAAATCCTCACGCCCCTCAATCAGTCGTGCGCCCGCAACGGCACTCACTGAAATTGGCGCACCTCCCGCAATAGCGCAGGCGAGATCAATGTCATGCACCATCAAGTCGCGGACAACACCAACATCGCTAATGCGCTCAGGGAGCGGGCTCTCGCGCATCGCCTCAATGGCGTAGAGCGCATCACCTGGCGTTGTCGCCATCTGCTCGAAAAGACGAGTGACGGCGGGATTGAATCGCTCTACGTGACCGACCTGCACGATTGCGCCCGCAGCCGTCGCTCGTGCAACGAGGTCTAGGGCCTCAGTTGAATCCGCGGCGAGCGGCTTCTCTACCAGGATCGGAATCTTGCGCTCAATGGCGCGGATCACCAGCGCGGCATGGAAGCGCGTCGGTGCGGCGATGATTGCCGCCTCAAGACCTGGATGGTTGAGGAGCTCAGCAGCGTCGGCGTAGGCGGTTGCCGCTGGCGCCACGGCAAGTGCAGCGTCGCGAGCTGCATCGATTGGGTCACTGATCGCCACAATTTCGGCGTCGGGGAGTGTGGCGAGAACACGGAGATGGTTGCGCCCCATCACGCCGAGGCCGATCAGGCCAACCTTCATGCGGGCCATGCGCTCCCGCCGTGGCGCTCCACGGCGCGTCGGAGCGAGGTGGCAACCTCCTCTTGTTCTGCGGCGGTGATCGCTGCAAACATTGGGAGCGAGAGGCAACCCTTCGCCAGCGCATCCGTTACAGGAAGCGCAACGTCGAGACCGCGCTCCTTAATGTACGGCTGTTGGCTGACCGGAATTGGGTAGTAGATGCCAGTGCCGATCCCATCGTTGGCGAGATCCTTGACGATCTCGTCGCGCGCTGGGCCAACGTGCACGGTGTACTGGTGATACACGTGCAGATTTCCGGCAGGCGCCCCCTGTCGAACGATCGGTGCTCCAGCGAGCAGTTCGTCATAGCGCGCCGCGGCGGTGACGCGCGCTGCGGTGAACTGATCCAGCTTGCCGAGCTGCACGGTGCCAATCGCCGCGGCGATGTCGGTCATGCGGTAATTCGTGCCGAGCATCTCGTGCAGGTAGCGCACCTTCATCCCTTGGCTGCGGAAGGTGCGCAGCCACTCGTTCAACGTGTCGTCGTTCGTCGTGATCATGCCGCCCTCGCCGCTGGTGATGTTCTTGGTGGCGTAGAGCGAGAAGGCACCAACACCGAACGAGCCGGCCTGCTTGCCGCCCTGGGTTGCACCGACCGCCTGGCAGGCATCTTCAATCATGGCGAGGTTGTGCTTGGCGGCGAGTGCGCCAAGGGCGTTCATGTCGGCGATCAGGCCGAAGAGGTGCACTGGCATCAGCGCCTTCGTCTTTGGCGTGATTGCTGCTGCAGCGGCAGCGGGGTCCATCAACCAGGTGACCGGGTCAATGTCGACGAATCGTGGGGTTGCGCCTGCGCGCAAGATCGCTGCCGCAGTGGCACT
>JBAXWE010000014.1:0-25961 GCA_037128565.1 bacterium | reverse complement strand
CCCGATTCTAGCGGAGGATCGCCAAACTCGCGTTCGCTTTTTGCGGTTGGCTCAGGCGTGCTCATGAGCGACGCTCCGCACGGCGCGCGAGCCAGACGATGGCTCCGCCGAGCACGACAAGGAGTCCGGCGAAGGCGTACAGGGCGGCACTGGCGGTGAGGACGACCGCCCCAATGGAGAGGAGGAGGGTGACCCCATAGAGGACGAGGACCGCACCGCGGTGGCTCAGTCCCGCGTCGATGAGGCGCTGATGAATGTGGGTCTTGTCAGCGCTATACGGAGAACGGCCCGCCAGGAGCCTCCCCACGATCACGAAGAAGGCGTCAATGATCGGCACGCCGAGGATCAGGAGTGCAGCCACGACCTTGGCCGTGCCTAGGAGGGAGAGGACAGCGAGGGCATAGGCGACCGCCAAGATCCCACTGGTCCCCATATAGATGGAGGCGGGGTAGAAATTGTGCCGCAGGAAGCCGGCGAGGGCGCCCGCCAGAACGAAGCAGAGCGCAGCCAATAGGGGGGTGGCTGGGAGGGCGATCACGCCAAGGGTGACCGCGGCGATGAGGGAGATCCCTCCTGAGAGGCCGTCGAGCCCGTCAATGAAGTTCATGGCGTTCTGCATACCGAGAGCCCAGAAGAGGGTAACGGCGAGGCCAAGTGCGTCAGGGATCAACAGGTCACCGGCGCCGAACGGGTTCGACAGGATCGCAATGCGCACACCAAATGCGATCGGAACCGCCGAGATCACCAGCTGACCGGCGAGCTGCCAGCGCGCACGTAGATCGAACCGATCATCAGCGAGGCCAACAACACCAGCGAGTAGTACGCCGAGGAGCAGCGCGGCAATTCCTGACGTTGGGAGTGATGTGCCGCCAGTAAGGCCGAGTGGCGCGGCAAGAATCGTCACGATCGCGCCAACAAGGAAGAACGAGAAGGCCACGGCGAATCCGCCCGCACGCGGCATGATCGTGGTGTTGATACGGCGTTCGTTCGGCGCATCGGCAAGATTGAATGCCATAGCAAATCGGCGTACAAGCCGTGTGCCCACGAGAGCGACGGCTGCTGCCAGTGCGGAAATGGCGAGATAGAGCGGAGCGTTCTCCATTAGCTCTTGCGTGCCGCTAGCTCCGCCGCATCGTTACCCGGCACTGGGAACTGTCGCGCCAACTTCACCACCTCGCCACGAATCTGCTCCAGCTTGGCGGCGTCTTCGCGCGCGGCGATCGCCTCAACAGACCATTGCGCAATCTGTTCCATCTCAGCGAGTCCCATGCCACGGGTAGTCGCGGCCGGCGTGCCGTAGCGAACGCCGCTCGTCACCATTGGCGAACGCGTCTCACCTGGAATACTGTTCTTGTTAATGGTGACGCCCACCGCCTCAAGCGCAGCGGTTGCCTCCTTACCGGTCACACCGAGCGGCGTGACGTCACAGAGGATCAGGTGGTTGTCGGTGCCGCCCGAAATCACACTGAACCCACGTGCGGCGAGTGCTGCGGCGAGCGCCTGTGCGTTCGCCAGCGTCTGCTGCATATAGACCCGGAACTCTGGCTGTAGCGCCAACTTAAAGGCGACCGCCTTCGCGGCGATCACATGCATGAGCGGCCCACCCTGATTTCCGGGGAAGACGCTCTTATCAATGGCGGCGGCTTCATCCGCTCGCGCGAAGATCATGCCGCCACGCGGACCACGCAGCGTTTTGTGTGTCGTTGTCGTCACATAGTCGGCGTGTGGGAACGGGCTCGGGTGTAACCCGGCGGCAACGAGCCCCGAGATGTGCGCCATGTCCACCAGCAGCTTCGCGCCTGCTGCGTGCGCTATCGCCGCAAACTTTTCAAAATCAAGAACGCGCGGATATGCCGACGCGCCAGCAATCACTACTTTCGGTTTTGCCTCATCGACGGCGCGCTGCACCGCATCCCAATCAACAAGTCCATCACCTGCGCGCACGCCGTAGAACGTTGGCTTAAACCATTTCCCTGAAACGTTCACGGACGCACCGTGCGAGAGGTGTCCACCCTGGTCGAGGCTCATTGCAACAAACGAGTCCCCTGGTGACATTGACGCTGCAAACGTTGCAATGTTTGCCGATGCACCTGAGTGCGGCTGCACGTTGACGTGTTCGCTGCCAGCAAAGAGTTGCAGCGCGCGGCTGCGCGCAAGGTTCTCAGCTACGTCAACAAATTCGCAGCCAGCGTAGTAGCGCTTCCCTGGGTAACCCTCGGCGTATTTGTTCGTGAGGATGGAGCCCTGCGCTTCGCGCACGGCGGCGTAGGTGTAGTTCTCCGAGGCGATCAGTTCGATGTGGTCGCGCTGGCGTACCGCCTCGTTTACAAAGACGGCATCAAGCTCAGGGTCAACCTCACGAAGGCTCAGATTCATCAACGGATCGTGTGCGGCGCTGCTCATGCTCCCCTCCCTCTCTCTTCCCCCGTACGGGTGGCTGGCCCCTATTCTCCCGCTGATCCGAGGATCAGGCGCTCAATCATGCGCGCTGCGCCGTGCTCTTCACAACGGGGTGCCTCATATTGCGCAACGGCGCGCACGGGGCCGGGTGCCCCAGCCATCGCCACCCCATGTCCCGCGACATCGAGCATCTCCAGATCGTTGTACTGGTCGCCGATCGCCATCACCTGGCCGAGGGGGATCTTGAGTCGGCGGGCCAGCCAGCGCAGGGCCGTCCCCTTATTGACCCCAGGAGCGGTGAACTCCAGGTATTCGGGGTGGCTGATGGTCACATCGAGCTCCCCAGCGAAGGTTGCCCGGGCTCGGTCGAGCACCCCGTCCACATGCCCCTCGGGGGCGTGGGCGACCACCTTGGAGAGGTGGAGGCGGCGCTCAGCGAGATGGCTAATAAGGTCTGGCACCGTGCCGAGCCGCTTCAGGGCATCACCTTTTAGCCAGGTCTCGTACTGGCGCACATGTGGATCGCGCACATCGAAGCGGAGATCGTCACGAATCACGGCGTGGCCCCAGAGGTTGTTCTCGCGGCACCAGGCAACCGCCTTCGCCCCGAGGTGGGCGGGAAAGGGGAAGTGCCGGATCATGCGCCCCGACCCAGGCTCACCGATCGCCGGAATCTCGCGCGCGATCGCACCCTGCATGCCAATGAGCGGGCCGTCGAGTCCGATCTGATGTGCGTACTCAATGATCGACGGCACATTGCGGCCGGACGAAATGGTGGCAATGACTCCTTTGGTGCGCGCCGCGCGAATCGCATCAATGGTGCGCTCGGCAATGACGCCGCCATGGGGCAGCAGCGTTCCATCAAGGTCCATCACTAACAGCCTGATCGGAAGCGTCGGCTTCGCTGTCACTGCGCGTTACCCGCTCCGACGAATTTCGGCCATGCGGTCTCGGCCGGAGAGATCTCCGCGAATCGCCACACGCCAACCGATGCCGAGGCCATCGGCAAGTCGCGCAACATCGTCACCCTGACCATCGCCAAATTCCAGGAGCGCAGCGCCGCCTGGGCGCAGGAGGCGTGGCAGCTCTGCGATGAGTCGGCGAATCAGTTCCAGCCCATCACCGCCGCCATCCAGTGCAAGGCGCGGCTCTGCAGCGATTCCCAGGCGCGCCAAATCACGCGGTGCCAAGTCACGAATGCTTGCTGCGGCCTTGGCGCCGTCAACCTCCGCTGTTGGCACATACGGCAGATTTGCGATGAGTAGGTCGAGATGTGCTGGGTCACCAGGCGCACGCGCCGCAAGGAGCGGCTCGGCAAGGTCGCCGTGCATGAAGGTGATCCGCGATGCAACGCCACAACGCAACGCATTCGCGCGCGCAACCATCAACGCATCTCCAGAGATGTCCGTTGCAATGAGGCGCAGTGGGATAGGTGACTCGTCGGCGAGCGCCACGGCGAGTGCGCCACTCCCCGTGCCGATCTCGGCGGCATTGAGTGGATGCGGTGCGCGACCCAGTGCGCGATCGGCAGCAACGCGATCGGCGAGAAAGGCGAGAGCGGTCTCAATGATCAGTTCGCTCTCTGGTCGCGGGTCAAGCACGTCTGGTGTGACGAGCAGTTCTAACCTGCGGAATCCTCGACGTCCGGTAAGGTGACTGATCGGCCGACCAGTGGCACGCTCTTGCACCAGAGCAGCGAGTGCCGCTGGCGCATCACCAGCCGCGAGTGCGCTGCGCGCAATTCGCAACGCGTCAGCCAGTTGCGGATGTCGATCGCTCAGCGGCTCCGGCTCTGGAAGTTCAATGAGCACCGGCAGTGGGAGTGGAAAGCCTGCAGCAACCGCCGTGCGCAGCGTGCTGACGCGCGTACCAAGCAGCGCTGCAAGCAGCGTCTCTGCGTCAAGGCGCGGTGTTGGACTGCCCGCCGCTTCTAGTTGTGCGGTCGCTTCGCGGAGCAGTGCTGGGCCGTCAGCCTCGCGCTCGACTAGTGGTCGACTTGAGATCTGCTCTTCGCTCATCATTCGGCCAGGCGTGCCGCCTGCTCAGCGGCGGCGAGTGCCTCATGGAATGGTGCAAGGTCGCCGCCGAGAATGCCGGGCACATCAAACTTGTCGAAACCGATACGGTGATCTGTGACGCGATTCTGCGGTCCGTTATACGTACGAATCTTCTCGCTTCGATCACCGCTGCCGATGAGCGCCTTGCGCGCCTTGGAGTCGGCGGCGCGCTTGCGCTCCTCTTCGGCGGCAATAATGCGGCTGCGCAGAATCGCCATCCCCTTCTCTTTATTGCGGAGCTGGCTGCGTTCGTCTTGCATCTCCACCACGATGCCGCTGGGGATGTGCGTAATGCGCACCGCAGAGTCGGTGGTGTTTACTCCTTGTCCGCCGTTCCCCGACGCGCGTTTCACGTCAATGCGAATATCGTTTTCTGGAATCACGAGGTCGACAGCGGTCACCACCGGCAGGACGACAACCGTGGCGGTGCTGGTGTGAATACGTCCCGCCGACTCTGTTGCCGGCACGCGCTGAATGCGATGCACGCCTGACTCCCACTTAAAGGCGGCCCATGCGCCATCGCCAGAGACCTCCATCACCCCTTCGCGAATTCCACCGACGCCCGTTTCACTGATCGCATCAATCTCGCTCTTCCACCCTTGTCGCTCGGCATAGCGAAGGTACGCACGGAAGAGTTCACCGGCGAAGATTCCCGCCTCGTCCCCGCCCGCGCCGGGTCGCACTTCAATGAGTAGGTCTCTCCCGTCATTCGGATCAGGCTCGAGCAGGAGACCTGGGAGGCGTTCAAGGATGTTGCGCTCGATCGCCTCGGCCTCAGCGCGGTCTGTGGCGGCGAGTTCGCGCATCTCCGCGTCCGCCCCTGGATCCGCCTCAAGTGAGCGTGAATCAGTCACCCGTTGGCGGGCGGCGTTCAGCGCCTCGCCCGCCTCAGCGAGCGGTGCGGTACGCGACAGCTCGCGCCCAATGCGTGCAAGGACGGTGTGGTCGGCGAGCACCTCGGGGAGCGTCAGCTGCGCCTCAAGTTCGGCGCGCGCCTTGAGCGCCGCCGCGAGTCGTGCATTGAGCTGTGCGACGTCAGCCATCAGCGCACCGCCAGTGGCTGCAACGGGCGCGACGTTGGTCGCTCTGATCCACCCGGCACAACGCCACCCTCCGCTTCGATCGCCGCCGTGAGTGCAGCGATCGCAATGTCATGCATCCCATCGTCGGGCTGTCGTGTGGTGATGCGCTGCACGGCAATCCCCGGTGCTGCTAATACGCGTGCAATCACATTGGTTCGATAGCGACCAAGCAGCCGCAAGATTTCGTAGGCGAGGCCGGCAACGAGTGGGATACCCGCAACGCGACTGATCACCGTTGGGACTGGATCGAGTCGGCCGATGAGCGAAAAGCTGACGATGCTCACAAGGATGACGACGACAAGGAACTCGGTGCCGCAGCGTGGGTGCGCCGTTGGCCAGCGCAACAGTGCGCCGCGTGTCAGCGGATCACCGTTCTCAAGCGCGTGAATCGCCCGATGCTCTGCACCGTGATATCGATACGTTCGATCCACATCGGCACTACGGCCCACCACAGCGAGGTATCCGAGCAGGATCCCTACCTGCAGGAGCCCGTCGACGGCTCGTTCAACAAGGAGCTGCGTGGAACCGAGTGTGTGCACGATTGCCGACGCGGCGATCGCTGGGAGCACGTTGAAGATCGCAACCGCAACAAGAAGCGTGACGGCGAGTGTTGCGATCATGGATCCGGTGCCGCCGGTTGATCGCTCCTCATCGCCCGTCGATACATCGGCGCTACGAAGAAGCCAACGGCTGCCGAGCGCAAGTGTCTCCCAGAGAACAACGGCGCCGCGCAGAATTGGGATGCGCGTGAGGCGGCGGCGCATTGGTCCCGAAGCGATCGGCTCTGAGGTGACGGCGATGCCACCATCCACCGTGCGTATCGCGACACCAATGTGCGATGGCCCGCGCATCAGAATTCCGTCAATCAGCGCTTGTCCGCCATACGCTGCGCCGTTCGTTGGGCGCGCACTCAGCGATACGGCGTGGAGTGCGCGTGAAACGTCTGCGAAGCGATCCTGCGCGATTCGCGCAGCGACGCCAAGTTGGCGCCGCATGGGGATCAGCGCGAGCGACCGAGGCGCTTCTGGAAGCGCTCGACCTGACCGGCCGTGTCGAGAATCAGCTGCTTCCCCGTAAAGAACGGGTGGCAGTTGGAGCAGACTTCCGTCTTGAGCTCGCTTGTTCGCGTCGAGCCGATCGAGAACTTCGTGCTGCATGCGAGGCACGTAATCTCGATGGTGTTGTACTTCGGATGAATCTCTGGCTTCATCAGCGACTCTCTAGGCGTCTGGTGAAGCGACAACGTTGACGCGCTTCTTCGTGCGCGACGCGTGGTCGAACTTCACCGTGCCGGTGACGGTTGCATAGATGGTGTAGTCGCTGCCCAGGCCAACGCCGCGCCCTGCGGCGAAGGTGGTGCCGTGCTGTCGCACGATGATGCCGCCAGCATTGATCTTCTGGCCGTCGCCGACCTTCACGCCGAGGCGCTGACCAGCGCTATCACGCCCGTTGCGAACACTTCCGCCTGCCTTTTTGTGTGCCATGGTGCTCTCCTTCTCTCAGCGTTCGCTGCGTTACTCGGCGTCGGCGGCCGTTGTGTCGGCGCTCTTCGCTGCTGGCTTCTTCGCTGCTGGCTTCTTCGCTGCCTTCGCTTCGGCTGGCGCACCAACCTTTAGTGATGCGGCAACTGCAGCGTCGGCCTTCGCCTTATCGGCGGCGGCGGCAACGGCTGCGGCCTGCGCCTTCGCGCGATCTGCAGCCCCGGCTTCATACAGCGCCTTCGCACTCGTGCCGTTCACGGCAACTTCGGTGACCTTAATAAGGTGCAGCTCCTGGCGGTGCCCCTTGGTGATGCGGCTGCGCGCCTTCGGTCGATACTTAAAGCTGATCGTCTTTGGTCCGCGCTCCTGGCCGAGCACCGTTGCGGTGACCTTCGCGCCTGCAACGACGGGGGTGCCGATCTCCGTTGTGGAATCGGTGCGCACAAGTAGGACACGGTCGAACGAGATCTCGCTCCCTGGGGTAGCGCCGGTCAACTCAACGTGCAGCTCGCTGCCGAGCTCCACGCGATACTGCTTTCCACCGGTCTCGATGACTGCGTACATGGCTCCCCTGTCCTTACTGTCTGTGCGCCGTACAGGCGGCGCCTGCTGGGCGGTCGCGGGCTGACGGACGGGTCAGTCGCGGGAGGGGAAGTCTACGATCAGGGCTCCTCCGCGTCAACCGCGCCTAATTGTTACATGAGCGGCGATGAGCCGCTCTCGTGCACTCGGTGGCTCTGTACGAGGGCGAGGCCGAAGGCGAGCGAGATTGCCGATGCGCCGCCGTAGCTCACGAAGGGGAGGGTGATCCCTGTAATGGGGGCGACGCCCAGGTTCATTCCAATGTTGACGAATGTTTGAAAGAGGATGACTGTGGCCATCCCGCCGGCAAAGATCACCCCGAACTCATCCGGAGAGGTCCAGGCGTGCCAGACCAGGCGCCCAACCAGGATTGCCAGCAGGACGATCACAAAGAGACCGCCAACGGCGCCAAAGGCACGAACTAGGGCTGCAAAGACAAAGTCGCTCTCCTGCACCGGCAGGGGGGTCAACGTGGTGGTGCCATCCGCACCAGCGCCGAAAAGGCCGCCGCCTTTGATCGCCTCAAGGGAGCGTAGTAGTTGGTACTTCGGTCCGGCAGGGTCAGCATTTGGATCGATGAAGGCGAGGAGCCGCTCCTTCTGATAATCCGCCAGGACCACGATCCATGCCAGGGCGCCAGCGAAGGCGACCAGGCTCGCCATTGCAGCGACCCAGCGCGTCGCGACGCCGGCGAGGTAGAGGGCGCCGAAGAGGGCTGCCACCAGAACCAGCGCCGTGCCGAGGTCGGGCTGCGCGACAACGAGGAGGAAGGGTGGCGCAACGATGGCGCCCGCCAACAGGAGATCCTGCAGCCCACCGCTTGATCCATCCGCCCGAGTGAGGGCTGTTGAGATGGCCACGAGCGTCAGGATTTTACTGAGCTCACTCGCCTGAATGGCGAGGCCGAAGATTGCGATCGCTCGGTTGTTTCCTCCAGAGTCGACGCCGTAGACCAGCGTGATGATCAGCAGCAGAATGTTTGCGGCGTAGAGCGGCCACGCAAAGGTACGAACCCAGCGCCAGTTCACCAGCGTCGTCACGGTGTACACAGCAATTGAGAGCAGTGTCCAGGTTAGTGAGCGTACGAGGAGCGAGCTCGGTGCCAGTAGTTCCTGACCGTAGCTCCGTGCATTCAGCCAGGCCATGCCCACACCCACGATTGCGAGGAGGCCAACCGCTGTCGCGGCGAGCCAGTCAACCCGACGGAGTGCTGAGTTGAGTGGAGAGTCAAGTCTATTCACCGTAGAAGTTTCCTCGTGCGAGAAGTCCGGGTCGGCGATAGTCCACCTTCAAATTGTATTGCAACTGGATGTAGTACTTCGCCACCTCTTTGGAGGCATTACCGATGGTGTTTGAACCGTGCATGAAGACGACAAACGCAAACGTTGAGTCGTGCTTTGAGAAATCATTCGTCGGCGCAACGAAACCACTCAGCCAGTTGTGATACGGCAGTCGTCCTTGGCTATCGCGCGCGCCATATTGCGCTGTACCGCTCTTCCCAAAAAGATAGAGCGGCATGCGCCACATTCCCTGCGACATGATCAAGCTTTGCTCCACCTTTCGGGCGGCGTGGCGCATCTCGCGGTAGGTGGACTCTTTCATGCCGACTGTTCCGTTCACTACTGGTGCGATTGGCGTAATCGTCCCATTGGGATCGGTGATCTGGAGTACGACGTGCGGCCTCCACAAGGTGCCGTTATTTGCGAGCGCCGCGAATGCGTTGATCACCTGAATTGGCGACGTAAGGTCATAGCCTTGACCTTGCGAAGACTGCATCACCTCGGCGTCATAGAGGCCGCGATTAATGGTGGCGCGAGCCCACGCCTGGTCTGGGACGAGACCGGAGACTTCGCCTGGCAGATCAATGCCGGTTGGTGCGCCGAAACCCCACTGGCGGCCACATGTGGAGAGTCGATCAATCTTTATGAGGCGCGCTAGTCGGAAGGTGACAACATTGGAGCTCCACATAAACGCCTCAGCTGGTGTCAGTAATCCGCTGTCAAACCCCTTGTGGTTCCACTCATAAAACTTCTCGCCGCCGACTTCAAGAAATGGCGTGGATGCCAGGCGTGTGGAGGGCGTGACGAGCCCGTTGTCTAGCGCACAGGAATATGTCACGAGCTTGTAGGTACTTCCTGGCGGAAAATATGAACCAACTGCGTGGTTCAATAGTGGCGAAAACTTGTTCGCCAAATAACTCTGATATGTGGCATTGCTGATCCCCGCAGAGAAGTCGTTATTGTCGTACGTCGGCCGTGACGCCATCGCGAGCACTTCGCCGTTCTGCGGGTTCATGGAGATCACAACACCCTCTTTGATTCTCGCGCCTTTGAGCCCCCAATCGAGTGCGGTAGTTGCGCGCTGTTGTGCCTTGATGTCGATTGTGAGCGTCAGTGATGCTCCATTGATCGGTGGCTTTGTGACGCCGAGAATTCGAACGACGCGGCCCATCGCATCAACCTCAACCTGACGCACCCCTGGCGTACCGCGCAGCGTCTCTTCATAGCTGGACTCGACACCGGCGCGCCCGATGAAATCCGTCACGGTATAGCCGGCCGTCGCTAAGGTGCTCGCCTCAATGGAGTCGATGCGGCCAACATATCCAACGATGTGGCTGATGAGTGTTCCGTATGGATACACGCGACGTGATTCAACGATGGTCTCTACGCCAGGGAGCGCACTACGACTTTCATTGATGAGCCGCGCTGCGCGTTCATCAATGTTGTTCGCGATGCGAATCGGTTCCCAGAGCGAGCCGGTGCTGCGGTCAAGCAGTGTGATGATACGAACGGGGTCCATCTTCAATATCGTTGCGAGCGTCTGCACCACACTCGCACGAATGGTGAGGGGAAGATTCCCAGGCCGAATTTGTAGCGCGTACACTGCGATGTTTTTTGCAAGGACGACGCCGCTGCGGTCGTACACTAAGCCCCGCGCTGGTGTGATGCGCTCTTCCACAACACGGTGGCCCCCTGCCAGCCGTACAGGAGTGTCTTGCTGCGCTGTTCCATCTGCTTGCACGAGGATCAGCCGGCCACCGAGGCCGCCAAACGTGAAGAGCAGAGCGAGTGCGGCGGTGAGAAATCGGAGCGGTCGTCGGCGACGCTGCTCCTGGGCGCTCGGCCCACCGCCGCCGGGATACATCTGAGGGTTTGTCATGTTTTGCTGTTACCCGCGAAGGGTTTGATCGAACTGATACCCCGTCCGTCGGCGACGGCCGAGCCAGGCCAGAGCACCTCCGACCAGCAAGTTCGCCAGAAGTCCGGCGGCGCGCTCTCCCATGCTCGTCCCGCCAGTGCCGCTCAAGAACGCTGCTGCCACGGCACTTGCCACGAGCCCCGCGAGCAGCGCAGCAGCTCGACGGAGAAGTTGCGCGTCACCTGCGCCGCGGATCTGGCTACTCACCAGCACGCCCGCGATAAGCATCAGGCCCGTAAGGCCTAGTGGGCGTAGGAGTGCGAGGTCGATCATGAGGCCCGCCACCGTCGCGGCGACAAGCACGAGCATCCGGCGTTCCAGCGAGGCTGTAACAATCAGCAGCACAAGGGGGAGGTTCAAGAGGCGCTCCAGCCCGAGCTCGGGTAAGAGTCGCACCTGGACGAGGGCAACAAGCACAACTCCGATCACATAAACAGGGCGCCTGGTCATGCCTTCAGGATACCCCCTCAGCCGCCTTGGCACACCATCCCGCCTGGGGCTCACTGTTCCACGTGAAACATGACCGGCGAAACCCCGCCGCCGCCCCCTGCTGCTACGATGGCGAGGTGAATGCCACCACCCAGCCCACTGCGGAATCCCACGCGCCGATCATCGTGTGTGCCAACCAGAAGGGCGGGGTGGGCAAGACGACCACCGTGCTCAATCTAGCCGCCGAACTCGCTCACGCTGGGCGACGGGTGCTCGTGGTGGACCTCGACCCACAGCGCAATCTGACCAGTGGTCTCGGGTTCACCCTCCCAGAAGGGGCACCAACCGCCTACGACCTGCTCGTCGGACGCCGGCCGGCCATTGAGCTCGCCCAGCCGACCTCCATCCCAAACCTGATGCTTATCCCAGGCTCGGCTGACCTTGCAGGCATCGACGTCGAGCTGGCGACTGGGGATGAGAGCGGGGAGCGCCAACTCGCGATCGGCTTACGCACAGCCGGCGACGCCGAGGTGATCCTCGTCGACACCCCTCCGTCACTCGGTTTAGTGACCGTGAGCGCACTGGCGATCGCCGACGGGGTGCTCGTCCCTGTGCAGTGCGAGTACTACGCGCTGGAAGGGCTATCACAACTCATGGCCACGATTCGCCTGGTGCGAGATCGCCTGAACCCTGCCCTGGAGGTGAATGGCCTCCTCTTGACCATGCTTGATCCCCGCACGAAACTAGGCAGCGACGTCGTCCGCGAGGTTGAGAGTCACTTCGGTGAGCTCGTCTACAAGGCCCGCGTCCCGCGTTCGGTACGCTTAGCCGAAGCGCCAAGCCACGGCATTGCGATCCGAAGTTACGCGCCAGGCACCTCGGGTGCCGAATCATACGCACAGGCGGCTGCAGAATTCGATGCCCGGGTGTTCGGCGGAACCCCTGTGGGCGCCAGTTAGTAATAAGGGGGAAGCATGGCAAAGAAGGCCACCGGTCTCGGTCGCGGATTAGGCGCGCTCATTCCTGAGGCGGCGAGCGCTGTGGGCGCCACGCGTGCCGGTGCGCTGGAGATTCCGCTCAGCAAGATCAAACCGAACCCGTATCAGCCGCGCACAGAGTTCTCGACCGCGGAGCTGGCGCAGCTCGCCGAGAGCATCCGTGAGCACGGTGTCCTGCAGCCCGTGGTCGTCGAAGAGGGGCCGAACGGCTACACCTTAATCGCGGGTGAGCGCCGCTTCCGCGCATCGAAACTCGCCGGAAAGAGCACCATACCCGCCGTCGTGCGCGTTGTCGGCAATCAATCACGACTCGAGCTCGCACTGATTGAGAACGTGCAACGCAGCGACCTTTCGCCCATTGAAACGGCGCACGCGTATCGCCGTCTCGCCGATGAGTTCGGGCTGACACAGGAACAGATTGCGGTGATTGCCGGGAAGGCACGCACCACAGTGGCAAATACGCTGCGCCTACTCGATCTCTCTACGGATGTGCAGAACGAAGTTGCCGCTGGGCGACTCAGTGAAGGGCACGCACGCGCGCTCGTTGGACTCCCAGAATCAGAGCAGGCGTGGCTTGCGCGCACCTTTGTGCGCGATGCCGTTACGGTGCGTGGCGCCGAAGCGGCCGCGTCAACGGTTCGCGGTGCTGCGCGCGGTACAATCACCACGACGCGAAAGCCTGGCGCGCTGCCAAGTGAAGAGCTCGCTGCACTGCAGCGCGATCTTGAGGGGCATCTCGGCACTCCGGTGCGCGTGAAGCCTGCAGGTAAGGGCGGACAGATCGTGATCGATTACTACTCAAACGAAGAACTGCATCGGCTCGTTGAGCAGATCAAGGGAGTGAGTGAGTGACCGAGAAGAAGAGCGCCGCAGCTGCAACAGCGAGTCGCGCAAAGAAGGCATCTGGCGACTACGGCGCATCCAGCATTCAAGTTCTTGAGGGACTTGAGGCGGTACGAAAGCGCCCTGGTATGTACATCGGTTCCACCGATGAGCGCGGTCTGCATCACCTTGTCTACGAAGTTGTCGACAACTCTGTTGACGAAGCGATGGCCGGTCATGCAACGCGCATCGTTGTGCGCATCAACAAAGATAATTCCATCACCGTCGCTGACGATGGTCGCGGTGTTCCAGTTGGTAAACACTCCACTGGAAAAGATGCGCTTGAAGTGGTGCACACCGTGTTGCACGCCGGCGGTAAATTCGGTGGCGGCGGCTACAAAGTGTCGGGTGGATTGCACGGCGTCGGCGTCTCCGTTGTCAATGCGTTGAGTATCAAGCTGCGCGTTGAATCCGCACGCGACGGATTCGTCTGGTCGCAAGAGTACGAGCGCGGCGTACCACGAACCAAAGTTATCAAAGGGAATCCATCAGCTGGCCGACGCGGAACACTGACCACCTTCTTGCCTGACCCAGAAATGTTCTCGACGACTGAATACTCGTTTGAGACCCTCGCAAATCGTTTGCGCGAATCCGCGTATCTCAACAAAGGGTTGTGGATGACGCTCATTGACGATCGCGCCGATCGCGAAGCAACCTTCTACTTCCAGGGCGGCATCGTCTCGTTTGTTCGTCACCTGAATCGCAAGCGCAAGGTGACGCACGATCGCCCGGTCTACATCGAAGGGATGGAGGGAACAACCAGTGTTGAGGTCGCCTTCCAGTACCAGAGTGACTCGTGGTCAGAGACACTGCTCGCCTTCGCAAACAACATCAACACTATTGACGGCGGAACGCACGTCACTGGATTCCGCGCGGCACTCACCAGCTCACTCAACGAGTGGGGCCGCAAGAACGGCGCGATGAAAGATAACGATCCAAATCTCACGGGTGAGGATGTGCGCGAAGGACTTACCGCCGTGATCAGCGTGAAACTTGTTGATCCGCAGTTCGAAGGCCAAACAAAGGCGAAGCTCGGCACCGCCGAGATCAAAGGAATCGTGCAGACCGCCGTCAACAAGGGGCTGACGCAGTTCCTCGAGGAGAATCCGTCTGACGGTAAAGAGGTCATTCGCCAATCACTCAACGCGGCGCGTGGACGCGAAGCGGCACGCAAGGCGAAGGAGCTTGTGATGCGCAAGGGTGCGCTCGAGGGAAGCGCCCTGCCTGGCAAGCTTGCCGACTGCCAAGAGCGTGATCCCGCCAAGTCAGAGCTCTACATCGTGGAGGGTGAGTCGGCCGGCGGTTCCGCAAAGCAGGGTCGCGATCGGCGCTTCCAAGCAATCTTCCCGCTGCGCGGCAAGCTGCTGAACGTGGAGAAGGCGCGCATCGACAAGATTCTCGGCAGCGACAACATTCGCACGCTGATCATGGCGCTCGGTGCCGGCATTCAAGACTCCAGCATGGAAGATTCAAACAGCCGCTTTGACATTACGAAGCTGCGCTACCACCGCGTCATCATCATGACCGACGCCGATGTCGACGGCGCGCACATTCGCACGCTGCTGCTCACCTTCTTCTATCGCTACATGCCGGCCATCATCGAGGCGGGCTACCTCTACATCGCCCAGCCGCCGCTCTACCGAGTGAGTACGGGCAAAGAGACCAAGTACGCCTCAACCGAGAAGGAGCGCGACGAAGCGATCGCCTCATTTAAGACGAAGAACGTCAACGTGCAGCGCTTCAAGGGTCTCGGCGAGATGAATGCCGAGCAGCTCTGGGAGACGGCAATGAATCCCGAAAATCGCGTTTTCTTGCAGGCGCGTATTGAGGATGCCGCGGTGGCAAATGAGATCTTCGAGATGCTGATGGGCGAACGAGTTGAGCCGCGCCGTGACTTCATTCGAGCCGAGGCCCATAAAGTGCAGAACCTCGACGTATAGGAGGCGATGAGAACATGAGCGACGAGGCACGAGTGAGCGTCCGTTCGATTCGCATCGAAGACGAGATGCGCACGAGCTACCTCGATTACGCGATGAGCGTGATCGTGGCGCGCGCGCTCCCCGACGTTCGCGACGGCCTCAAGCCGGTGCACCGTCGCATCTTGTACACGATGGGCGAGATGGGGCTCTCTGGCGGCTCCGCCTATCGCAAGTGCGCCGCCATCGTCGGCGAGGTGATGGGTAAGTACCACCCACACGGCGACGGCGCACTGTACGACGCACTCGTGCGACTGGCACAAGACTTCTCCATGCGGCATCCGCTCGTTGATGGCCAGGGAAACTTCGGCTCTGTTGATGGCGACTCCGCCGCTGCAATGCGCTACACCGAGGCACGCCTCACCGCAATCGCTGGCGAGATGCTTGCCGACATTGATCACGAAACTGTGGACTTCACACCGAACTACGACGGCACGCAGAAGGAGCCGAGCGTTCTCCCTTCGCGCCTGCCGAACCTGCTCGTAAACGGTTCCTCCGGCATCGCCGTCGGCATGGCGACGAACATTCCACCGCACAACCTTGGTGAGATCGCCGACGCTGCGATCGCCCTGATCGCCGACCCAGAACTCTCCGTCGATGATCTGTGCAAATACGTCAACGCGCCAGACTTCCCAACAGGCGGCATCCTTTACCGCTACGACACCATTAAGAATCCGCTCACCGGCGCAACCGAGCGCATTGATGCGGTACGGCAGATGTACGCGCACGGACGCGGCCGCGTCGTTGTAGACGGTGCAACACACTTCGAAGAGGCGTCACGTGGTGATCGCACGGCGATCATCATCACCGAGCTCCCATACCAGGTAAACAAGGCCTCACTCGTTGAGAAGATCGCCGACCTCGTGAAAGAGGAGCGCCTCGACGGTATCGCCGACTTGCGCGATGAGTCGGACCGCGACGGCATGCGCATCTACGTTGAGGTCAAGAAAGATGCCAACCCACATAAGGTGCTGAACAAACTGTTGAAGCTCACCCCGCTTCGCTCAGCATTCAGCATGAACATGCTCGCGCTGGTTAATGGTCAGCCACAGACGCTCTCACTGAAGTCGGTGCTCCAACACCACATCGATCACCGCCGCATCATCGTGCGGCGCCGCACCGAATATGAACTGAAGAAGGCACGCGAGCGCGCCCACATCCTCGAAGGGCTCAAGATCGCGCTCGACAACCTTGACGCCGTCATCAAGACCATTCGCGCAGCCGCCGATGTGGATGTTGCACGCACGCAGCTCATGGAGCGCTTCAAGCTCAGCGAACTACAGGCGCAGGCGATCCTTGACATGCGTCTTGCGCGCCTCGCCGCGCTTGAGCGCAAAAAGATCGAGGACGAATATCTCGAGGTCATTAAGCTCATCGCTGAGCTCGAAGACATCCTCTCCCGCCCGGCGCGAATCTCCAAGATCATCTCGGATGAGTTCGCCAAACTGAAGGAGAAGTTCGCCGACCGACGCCGCACGAAGATTGCCCAAGATGCAACGCGCGAGATGTCGGACGAGGATCTGATCGCCGACGAAGATGTCGTGATCACCATCTCTGGCCGTGGCTACATCAAGCGCCAGCCGCTCGCCACCTACCGCCAGCAGCATCGCGGCGGCAAGGGCGTCATCGGCATGACCACGCGCGAAGAGGATGCGGTCGCCACCTTGCAAGTTGCGAATACCCACGACTACGCGCTCTTCTTCACCAACAAGGGGCGTGGCTTCAGCGCCAAGGTGCACGAGATCCCTGACGCCTCGCGACAGAACAAGGGGATTCCGATCGTCAATCTTCCGGGAGTGCAGGTGGAGTCGGGCGAGACCCCGGTCGCCACGATCATCCTCAATGGCTTCACGCCTGGCAGCTACCTCGCTTTCTCCACGAAGAGGGGGATCATTAAGAAGACCGCAATTGAGCAGTTCGAGAAGGTGCGCTCGACCGGCATCATCGCCATCACCCTCGATAAGGGTGACGAGCTCGCCCAGGTGATTCAGACCTCCGGCGAAGATGACCTCGTTATGGCCACCCGCCAGGGGCGCATCTGCCGATTCCACGAGCGCGAGGCCCGCGCGATGGGGCGCACCGCTGGTGGCGTCATCGGAATTCGTCTCGCCCGCCAGGGCGACCTTGTGGTCGCGATGGCCGTGGCGGAGCCTGGTGCCGACCTGCTCGTCCTTACTGAGACCGGCCACGGCAAGCGCGTCCCTGTGGGCGCCTTCGCCCGCAAGCACCGTGGCACCCAGGGCGTCCGCCTGATCCCGCTTGAGGGGCGCAAGACTGGCCCAGTTGTAGCTGTGCGGCAGGTAAGCGAGGCCAACGAAGAGGTGATCTTGATCAGCGCCGAGGGGCAGGTTGTGCGCACCAAACTTGAGAGCATCGCCACCCGCAAGGACGGCAGTGCCCAGGGCGTGCGGGTGATGACCCTGCGCGAGGGCGACAAGGTCGCCGGAATCGCCGCCTTCCGTACGGGTCTGGCAAAGCGCAACGACACAGGCGACAATCAGGATGAAGCTGATGAGGCCCTAGTGGTCCCCAAGGTTGTAAAGGCACCTCGCCCAGCAACCAAGGGCGGCACCCCATCGAAGGGGAAGCCGGTCGCAAAGGGGAAGCCAGCAGCGAAGTCGAAGCCGGTCGCAAAGGGGAAGCCAGCCCCGAAGAAGCGTTCGGGCCGCTAAGAGTGGCCCGTCCAGAGAGCGGAGGACGGCGATGAGGGCAGATTCAATCGACGTCTACACGGGGAACGCCAACCCCGAGCTCGCGGCAAAGATCGCACGATACCTCGGACGACAGATCGGTAAGGCTGAAGTCTTCGCCTTTGCCAATGAAAACATCTTCGTCAAGATTCTCGACAACGCCCGCGAGAAGGATGTCTTCATCGTTCAACCCACGTCGCGCCCGGTAAGCACCTCCATCATGGAACTCCTGATCATGATCGACGCGTTCAAGCGCGCTTCAGCTGGCCGCATCACCGCCGTCATTCCGTATTACGGCTACGGCCGCTCTGACAAGAAGGATCAGCCGCGCGTGCCGATCACCGCGCGCCTCGTCGCCGACATGCTGCAGGTTGCGGGTGCCAATCGCATCCTCACCCTCGATCTTCATCAGGGTCAGCTACAGGGATTCTTCAATGTGCCCGTCGACGAACTGACCGCCGTACATCTCCTTTCAAACTACATGCGCCAACGCGGCACAGAGAACCTTGTCGTCGTCACCGACCTCGGGTTTGCAAAGCGCGCACGCACCTTCGCCGAACTTCTCAATGCGCCGCTCGCGATCGTGGAGAAGCGACGCGAGGGGAACAACGACCAGGCCGAGGTCCTGAACGTCATCGGTGACGTGAAGGGGAAGCGCGTCGTCATCGTCGATGACGAGATTGATACCGCTGGCACTCTCACTGAGACGATCCGCGCAATTGAGAAAGCGGGTGCAATTGAGGTCACCGCGTGTGCAACCCACGGCGTCTTCTCTGGCCCCGCGATTGAACGCATTGAGAACTGCAATGTGCTTGAGGTAGTAGTGACCGACTCTATCCCGATGCCGATTGGTGCAAAGAGCACCAAGATCAAACGCCTCTCCTCTGCGCCGCTCTTCGGTGAAGCCATCCGACGCATTCACCTCGGTGAATCAGTCGGCGCCCTTTTCGGTAAAGAGTCGGCCACCGCTGAGGAGATGCTCTTCTGGGACGAGCACCAGACGGGACCCGTCTCCACGGTTCCATCGAGCGAGAAGCGAACACGACGATGACCCTCAAGCTGCATCGCCCTGACGAGCGTGGCGCAATCGTTGCGCACACACCAGAGAAGAGCGTCGACTGGCGCGCATCGCTACGTAGCCCGCGCTGGAATGCAGCGCCGATGCGCAATCCTGAAATGAATCCGACCAGCAGGCCCGTAAGTGCCCTCTTCTGGGTTGTGCTCGCCGCGCTTACCTTCGGCATCCTGGTGATCGGATACTCCGCCGGATTCTGGCGCTAGGCCCCCGACCGCGATGGTCCTTGGATTTCTCTCCCGACTTGTAGATTCAAACGATCGCGAGCTCGGTCGCCTGAAGCCAATCCTTGACGCCGTTAATGCGCGCGCAGACGAGATGGAAGCCGCGAGTGACAGTGAGATTCGTGCACGGATCGATGCAATTGCTGCAGTACTGAGGACCCTCGAAGGTGAGGCGCTGAAGACAGCGCTTGACAATGAGTTGCCCGAAATTCTTGCCGCCGCGCGCGAAGCATCGCGCCGCACCACCGGCATGCGCCCATATGACGAGCAGATCCTCGGAGCCATCGTGTTGCACCAGGGGAAGATCGCCGAGATGCGAACAGGCGAAGGGAAGACACTCGTCGGACCGCTCGGCGCCACTGTCAACGCCGTTGGTGGCCGAGGCGTACACGTGGTCACCGTGAACGATTACCTCGCCAGACGCGACGCACGCTGGATGGGTCCGATCTTCGCTTTCATGGGGTTGAGCATCGGCGTCATCGCCCACGACACCTCATACCTGTTTGACCCTGAGCACCACAGCAGCGACGAACAGACTGCCAAGCTGCGCCCCGTCACTCGGCGTGAGGCGTATGCCGCGGACGTCACGTACGGCACAAATAATGAGTTCGGCTTCGACTATCTGCGCGACAACATGGTGACCGAACTTGAGGCGCGTGTGCAACGCGGACATACCTTTGCAATCGTCGACGAGGTCGACAACATTTTGATTGACGAAGCGCGCACGCCGCTGATCATTAGCGGCCAGGCTGCGGAATCGCAGGACCTCTACGCAACGTTCTCAAAGCTTGTGCCCCGTCTGCGTGCACGTGATGTTGGTGCAGAGTCGGGTGGCGACTACTTCTTGGACGAGAAGGAGAAGGCGGTTTCCCCAACCGAGGATGGTGTCGCACGCGTCGAGCAGATGCTCGGCATTGAGAATCTCTACAGCGGTGATCCACTGATGGCGCGACACTTTGAATCAGCGCTCCGCGCACATGCGCTCTTCAAGCGTGATCGCGACTACATCGTTGAAGAGGGCGAGATTGTGATCGTTGACGAATTTACTGGTCGCAAGATGCCGGGGCGGCGCTGGTCCGAAGGCCTACATCAAGCCGTTGAGGCGAAAGAGGGTCTCCATGTGCAGCGTGAGTCGGTAACTCTCGCCACGATCACCTTCCAGAACTACTTCCGTCTCTACGGCAAGCTCGCCGGCATGACTGGTACCGCCATGACCGAAGCCGAGGAGTTCAGCAAGATCTACAACCTTGAAGTCACCGCAATCCCAACCCACCGGCCGATGGTGCGCGACGACCAGGCTGATCTTGTTTACCGCACGGAACGTGCCAAGGATGGCGCGATCGTTGAGCACATTAAAGAGCGGCGCGCCGCTGGTCAGCCGGTGCTCGTCGGGACCACGTCAGTTGAGCGCTCTGAGCACCTCGCTGGTCTCCTGAAGCGCGAGGGGATTCCTCATAACGTCCTGAATGCCAAGCAGCACGAGCGCGAAGCGCCGGTCGTCGCACAGGCGGGTCGCAGTGGTGCAGTGACGATCGCTACCAACATGGCCGGCCGCGGAACCGACATCGTGCTCGGTGGTAACCCGGCTGGGCTCGCCTCTGAGGCGCTGCGCGTACGCGGTTTGAATCCTGCCGAAGTCGACGCAGCAACCTATGCGGAGGTGCTCGCCGAAGCGGAGCGCTCCTGCTCCACCGACCGAGAGGTTGTCCTTGCGGCAGGCGGCCTTCGTATCATCGGTACTGAGCGACACGAATCCCGACGCATTGATAACCAGCTGCGTGGTCGCGCCGGTCGCCAGGGGGACCCTGGGTCATCACGCTTCTACCTCTCACTCGAAGACGACCTGATGAAGCGCTTCGCAGGCGAGCGCGTTGTTGGCCTTATGGATCGCCTCGGCTTTGACGAGTCGCAAGCGCTCGAGTCTTCAATGGTTAGCCGCACGATCGAAGGTGCACAGACGCGCGTTGAGGGGTACAACTTTGATATCCGTAAGCGCGTCGTCGAGTTTGATGATGTCATTAACAAGCAGCGCGCTACCGTCTACGGCGAACGTGATCGCGTGTTGCGTGGCGATGATCTGAATCTCACCGTCGAGGACGCGCTCCGCGCTGAGGCGGGATCTATTGTGATGACGCACTGCCCTCCAGGAATTCCAGCCGACTGGAATTTTGAGGCGCTGAAAGGTGACCTGCGCCGCGCCGGAATTGAGCCACCAGGGAACTTAGAAAACATCGTTGAGGATGCGATCCTTATTGATGCGATTGAGGTTGCCGCACTAACGGCGCTCAATAAGAAGGCGGAAGAGTTTGGCTCGGAGATTTGGCCGCGAGTCTTGCGCGCCGTAATCTTGCGCAGCATCGATCAGCTCTGGGTGGAGCATCTCACTGAAGTGGATGATCTTCGACGCGGTATCGGCTTGCGCGGATACGCCCAAGAGGATCCGTTGAACGCTTTCAAGAAAGAGGCGTTCAAGCTCTACGATGAGTTCCAGGGGCTCATCCGCGTCAACATCGGACGATCAATCCTGCGCGTGAGTGTCGTGCAGCAAGAGGCACCACGCCCGAAGATTCTCGCAACGAACGCGGCCAGCACCACGTCCGCCCCAGCGCCAAGGGCGCCTGTTGCGACTACCCCTTCCGCTGGGCGGAATGATCCGTGCCCGTGTGGCTCGGGAAAGAAGTACAAGAGGTGCCACGGTGCATAGCGTGAGCAGCGAGTCCCTCGTGGGTGCCGCGGTTCGGCTGGGTATGGGTGCAGGGTGAGCGTCGACGCCGCCTCCCTGCGAGACCTACTCGGCCGCATCGAAGCAACCTCGGGGCGTCTTTGACCCTGTAACGAAAACGGTACGGCTCACCGAGATTGAGGGGGCGATGCTCGCCCCAGGCTTCTGGGACGACCAGCGTGTCGCTCGACGACTCGCCCGCGAGGCGGAGGGGCTCCGTGAAGAGCTCACCCTTTGGAAAGATCTGACAACCGCCGCGCGTGATCTCGGTGAGCTCTTTGAGCTAGCTGAGTCCGAAGGAGACCAGGGACTACAAGCCGAGGTCTCAACGAAAGCAGCCCTCCTAGAGGGTGATTTCGAGAGGGCTCGCACCTCGCTCCTTTTCAGCGGCGAATACGCCGACGCCGACGCGATCGTCACCCTTCAAGCCGGAGCTGGTGGCACCGAAGCGTGTGACTGGACCGCCATCTTGCTGCGCGCCTACATGCGTTGGGCTGAGCGACACAGCTTCGCCACCGAAATCGTCGACTCGACGGAGGGCGAAGGTGCAGGCTATCGCAGCGTTGTTCTTGAGATTCGCGGCCGCAACGCCTTCGGCTGGCTCCGTGCTGAGCGCGGCGTCCATCGCCTTGTCCGCATCTCACCCTTTGATGGCCAGAAGAGACGACAGACCACCTTTGCTATGTTCGAAGTGATCCCTGAGGTTGAAGACGACGCTGAGGTGACACTCAACTGGGATGAGATTCGCGTTGATACGTATCGCTCAAGTGGCGCTGGCGGCCAGCACGTGAACAAAACGGAGTCCGCGGTTCGCCTTACCCACCTACCAACAAACTCGGTTGTCTCGAGTCAGAATCAGCGATCGCAGATGCAAAATCGCGAAACTGCTGAACGGATGTTGCGGGGCAAACTGATTGAACTCAAGATCCGCGCGCGTGAGGATGAGCTGGCGCGCGTACGCGGTGAAACGATCTCCGCCGGCTGGGGAAACCAGATTCGTAGCTACGTGCTGCACCCATACCAAATGGTGAAGGACCACCGCACCGGCCACCAGACCTCAGATACGGTTGGTGTCCTTGATGGTGACTTTGATCCGTTTATTCTTGCCGAGCTTGAGCGCGTCTCTACTGGGGCACCGCTCGCTGGCGGCAGCGTGGATGAGGAGTAGGATCGGCAGATGAGCGACGTGGCAACTCTCGTAGGGGACCAAGGTGCGGTTGTCGACCTGCAAGGGGTTTCGGTCACCTACCCGAGTGGCCACACTGCGCTTGGTGACGTTAGCCTGACGATCCAGCGTGGCGAGTTTGCCTTCCTCGTCGGACCATCAGGCGCAGGGAAGTCCACGCTGATCGGCCTCCTTGTTCGGGACCTACTCCCCACTGCCGGTGAGGTCACCGTCGCGGGGTTCGCGGTACACCGCCTCTCTGGGGGTGAGGTGCCCCACCTGCGCCGCCGTATCGGTGTTGTGTTCCAGGACTTCCGCCTGCTCCCTCGTCGCACCGTTCGTGAGAATGTCGCCTTTGCGCTTGAGGTAACGGGTACCGAGCCAGAGACGGTCTCTGCCGCAACGGATCGCGCCCTGCGCATTGTCGGCCTCTCTAGCCTCGCTGATCGATACCCATCTGAGCTCTCTGGCGGCGAGCAGCAGCGCACCGCGATAGCTCGTGCAATTGTTGGCGACCCGGAGCTACTGATTGCCGACGAGCCGACGGGCAACCTCGACCCGCTGATTAGCTGGGAGATCATGGAGCTCCTCATGGACATCAACCGCCTCGGCGTCACGGTGCTCGTCGCGACACACGACTCCGACATCGTCACAACGCTTCGACGACGCGTTATCGGACTAGAGGGCGGTCGACTCATTCGCGATGAGGCGAATGCTACGTACCACCGGGTCGGCTGATGAGTATTCAGCGCGAGAGCCGATCACATCGCCGCAGACTAATTCGACTGAGTGTCTCAGCGGCGGCAAATGGGCTATCGCGCAATCGCCTTGCGACCATTGCTGCGACAACAACAATGACGTTGATGTTGATGGTTCTCGCCTCAGCGCTTGTTATTCGAGCCGGCCTTGATGCAGCACTCTCGTACGCCGACTCAAAGGTGGAGGTTGTCGCCTATCTGAAGAGCTCCGTCTCAGAGAGCGACGCGCGCACCATCAAGGTGCAGATTGAGGCGATTGACGGGGTAAAGGGGGCGACCTACATCAGCGCAGATGATGCGCTCGCCGCCTTCAAGGTACGCCTGAAAGAGCGGGGGGAGCCAGACCTCACTGGAGACCTTGATGTAAACCCGCTTCCCGCGAGCTACGAGATCGCCCTCGATAACCCTGCAGACACCGGCCGTGTTGCTGATGGTTTGGCATCCATCTCCGCAGCTTCGTCGTTTAGTCGCGTGATTGACGGGCGTGCCCTCGCCGAGAATCTTGTCGCCATCACTGGGGCGCTGCGTATTGTCGGCCTCATCATCGTCATCGGCTTCTCGCTTGCCGTGCTTGCGGTGGTCGTTAATGCGATTCGCCTCGCCATCCTCGCGCGAAGTGATGAGATCGCCATCATGCGCATCGTTGGCGCAAGTGCCACCTGGGTGCGCCTTCCATTCATCCTTGAGGGGCTGGCGATTGGTGCCGCGGGGGCGCTCATCACGCTCTTTATCTTCGGCATCTTGAGTGCCAGCATCGGCACGATCATGCTCAACCTCTTCCGGGTCCTCCCTGTTCAAACGTCGGCGATCCTCGCTGGGCAGGTGTCGCTCTCGGTAATCGTCGCTGGGCTCGGCCTTGGGGCGCTTGGCGCGCTACTCTCTCTGCGAGGGCGACTGAACTAGTCGTCACGAGCAGCGAAGGAGCGCCACCATGAGCCTCACACCAAACCGTACCCCCCTCTTCACTCGAGCTGGTCGGCTCCTTCTCGCTGTCGTCATTGCCGTCGTCGCGTACAACGCTGGACTGCGTGCCAGCAACCAGAACGCGCAAGGGAACGGCGCCCTGGATCTCGCGCGCTTCAATGAGGTGCTTACCCTTATTCAGGAGCAGCACGTTGGCACCGAGACGGATCAGGATCTCGTCAACGGCGCAATTAAGGGACTTGTTAACTCTCTCAATGATCCATATTCCCAGTACCTCACCGCTGCAGAGATGGCCTCAATGAAGGAGGGGCTCTCTGGCAGCTTCACCGGCATCGGTGCAGTCATTGACCTACGCACATCAGCTGGTGAGCTTTGCACCGCAATCAGTAGCGATTGCCTGCTCACCGTCACCTCAACGATTGAGGGTGCGCCCGCCCGTGCCGCTGGAATCCTCGGCGGCGACCGGTTCATTGCCATTGATGGTGATGCCCTGACAGGTCTCTCGGTTGACCAGGCGGTGCTCAAGGTTCGCGGGGCAGAGGGCACAACCGTCGTCATAACTGTTCGCACGGGCACCGCTGAGCCGCGCGACGTCTCTATTGTTCGCGCCAAGATTGAACTCCCAGCAGTGGTGACAAAGCAGCTGCAAGCCACTGATGGTAGTCGCGTCGATTACATCGCTTTGAACGAGTTCACTGACATCGCGGCGGGGCAGTTCCACGATGCCCTTCAGAAAATTGTCGACGCTGGAACCGACAAGATTGTGTTGGACCTACGCGACGATCCAGGCGGCTACCTCTCCACTGCACTCGCGATCGCCAGTGAGTTCATCGGTGATGGTGTGGTGTACATGGAGGAGAACAGCAAGGGCCAGCGGACGAGCACCTCGGCGCAGGGTGGGGGCATTGCTACCGACCCGTCAATTCAGCTCGTTGTGTTGATGAACAAGGGCAGCGCGTCTGCCAGTGAGATTCTCGCCGCCGCCCTCCAAGATCGCGGGCGCGCGAAGCTGATCGGCGAGACTAGCTTCGGCAAGGGTGTTGTGCAGACGTTCATTGATCTCAGTGACGGCTCTGGCCTGAAGTTGACCATCGCCAAGTGGCTCTCCCCAAATGGACGCTGGATCCATAAGATCGGCCTGACGCCAGACATCGCGGTTGCCTCAGCCCCTGAGGGCTCAACCGCCGACCCGGTGCTGGAGGCGGCGCTGGGCACCTTTAAGTAGCGGCCCCGTCGCGCGACACTTGCGCCCGAACCTACGGGGGCGTATCGTTCGCCGCAGACGAAAGGAGGTGGTGTGCAGTGTCTAATGACAGTT
>JBAXWE010000013.1:0-27780 GCA_037128565.1 bacterium | reverse complement strand
GACCGGCTTGGCGGCGCTGCCGAATCGCACCACCCACATCGTCGGCTGGGGGCACGAGGTGCCGAAGGCGGTCGTTACCAACGCCGATCTTGAGCAGATTGTTGAGACGAGCGACGAGTGGATTAGCACGCGCACCGGCATTCGCGAACGACACATTGCTGGTGACGGTGAGACCACCGCATCAATGGGGGCGATTTCCGCCGCTCGTGCGCTCGCCGTCGCTGGTGTCTCTGCCGACTCCGTTGACCTGATCGTCGTCGCCACCCTCACACCAGATCACCCCATGCCGAGCACCGCGGTGCTGATCAAAGAGGCGATCGGCAGCCATCGCGCCGCCGCATTTGATCTCTCTGCCGCCTGCTCAGGGTTTGCGTACGCGTACGCCGTGGCCCACGGCTTCCTCACCGCGGGCCTCGGCCAGCGCGCACTTGTCATCGGCGCTGAGTCACTCTCGCGCGTCGTGGATTGGAGCGATCGTTCAACCTGCGTCCTCTTTGGCGATGGTGCCGGCGCAATTGTGCTTGATGCGCTCGACCTGCACGACGACCAGAACATTGCCAAACGTCCAGGAACGCTGAGCTTTGAACTCTCTGCTGATCCGTCGGGAGCATTCGCGCTCTGGATTCCTGGCGGCTCAGGTACCAACGCCGATCCGTTGATCAAGATGGATGGCTCCAAGACCTACATGTATGCGACTCGTACCATGGCGGCGGTCGCAACGGCGGCGATTGAGCGCGCTGGCCTCACTGTGCCCGAGGTGGATCTGGTGATTCCACACCAGGCAAACCTGCGCATTATTGAGCACGTCTCGAAGGCGATTGATTTCCCGATGGAGAAGATCTTCGTGAACCTCGACCGCTACGGGAACACCTCTGCGGCGAGTATTCCGATCGCCCTCTCCGAGGCGGTTGCCGCCGGCCGACTGAAGCCGGGCGATGTCTTCTGCACCGTTGCCTTCGGCGGCGGCTATACCTCCGGTGCCTTCGTCACACGCTGGGATGCCGATCCCGCCCATGGCGCACGCGCCGCCGCGGTTGACCCGAGCACGATCAAGATCAAACGACCTGAGGGGGGCGCGAAGGCGGCGGCGGTGCCATCCGCGCTCAAGGCACTGCTAGACGCAAAGCGCCGCTAAGCGCGACACTAGCCACGACAGCCCCAACAGAGGAGGTTCCATGTTTGAGCTCAACGGATACGCCGCCATCGTCACCGGAGGTGCCCGCGGCATTGGTCGCGCCATCGCCGTCGCCCTCGCCGATGCAGGCGCCGACGTGCTGATCACCTATAAGGGGAACACCGCCGCCGCCGACGCCGTGGTCGCCGAGATCACGGCCAAGGGTCGCAAAGCCGTCGCGCTGCAGGCCGATGCCGCCGATCCTGACGCCGCGGTTGCCGTTGTCGCAAAAGCGATGGAAGCATTTGGCAAGGTTGATCTGCTCGTCAACAACGCTGGTATCACTCGCGACACCCTCATTCTGCGCATGACGCCAGAGCAGTGGCGCGAGGTCATCGACACGAATCTCTCAGGCGCCTTCTACATGACAAAGGCAGCCGTGAAAGAGATGCTGCGCGCCAAGAGCGGCCGCATCGTCAACATCACGAGTGTCTCGGGCCAGGCGGGGAACGCCGGCCAGGCGAACTACAGCTCGGCGAAGGCCGGCATGATCGGCCTCACCAAGGCTACGGCTCGCGAAGTCGCCAGCCGCGGCATCACCGTCAACGCGGTCGCACCAGGCTTTATTGTCACCGAACTCACCGCCGATCTTCCTGACGCCATCAAAGAGGGTGTGAAGACCGCAACCCCACTCGGCCGCTTCGGCGAGCCGCACGAGATCGCTGCGGCGGTGATCTATCTCGCATCGCGCGAGGCCTCGTACGTCACCGGGCAGGTGCTCGGCGTCGACGGCGGCCTCGTGATGATGTAGTGATTCGCACCGGCCGCCCATACGCCCTCGCAGTCGCCCTGCTGGCGACCATCTTCGCGGTCACGGTGGTGTGGGCCAGCGCCCCACCGAGCCCCGTTGCCGCTACGCCTACCAACATTCTCGGCACGGATGGTCGCTACACCCTGCTCTTCCTCGGCAGCGATAAGCGCTGTCTGAAGCAGGTAGGGAAGAAGATCATTCAAACAGAGCGCTGCGACACAGAGGCACTCACCTCCAAGATCGGTGCGAAGGATTGGACCTGGTCCCCAACGAATGATGCGTCAGCCGGCAATCTCGCGATGCGCGTACCGAGCGACCAGCTTGGAAAAGAGCGCACAGACGTCATTATGCTCCTCAGCGTTGATCCATTTAGTGGTCAGACCGCCGCCTACAGCATCCCCCGTGACCTCTACGGTTTTCCGCTCAAGCCGTCCCTCGCGAAGGCGTTCTGCCGTCCCGGATCGCCGACCTTTACTGACAAGATCAACGCGATGATTGTGCGTGCGCAGCAGTGCGTGCGCAGCACAATGAACGCTACACAAAAAGCGGCGTGGGACAAGAAGCTCGCCTGGGAGCGGAGTATCGTCGCAGCGGGCCTGGTCGCTGAAAACATCGCATGGGCCCTCGGCGTTGAGATTGACGACTGGACACTCACCACCTTCGGCACGGCCGACATCATGGGAACCATGCTCGACCAGATCGCCCCTGCCGACACGATCGTCCAACTCGACGATCGCACGCGATTCGCGGCATGCCGCGAGAACACCCTGCGAAAATACAGCGGCGGCAGCGCTTCAATGCACGATAGATACATCGCATCAAATGCGAAATATGGCGACCTGCTCTATCTACGCCCAGGCAAGGTTGACACTCTGTATCCAAGCTCCTCAACCCTTGGCTGGGTGTATGCGAACTGCAAAGAGCCGTCGACGAAGAAGACCACTCGAACGACAAATCCGAATTTCGTCGCGGGATCATGCCTACTTGATACACCGCTCAAAGATAAGAAGAGCAACAGCAGCTGCTCGTTCAAGGTCCCCTCTAATCTCTGGACCGGTTTCGCTCGATCACGGAAATACGACGATGTGCCCGAGCGAGCGTTACGCCACCAGCGGATCGTGGCTGGAATTACTCTGCGCCTCTTGCAACAGGGGAGTGAGGTTGGCCCGCTTCGTGCTGCGGCACTCGCCTCACTGATGGACCTACGCTGGTACAAGAAGGGACCGCCGCTCGTTCGTGGCACCATCGCACGCAGCGATGTTGCTGCAATCTTTCACGTCATCAGCTACGCGCAACCTGCCTTAGCGCTCGGCCCCGATGTCGCGAACGGCTGGAGTGCCCTCATGATGGAGGGGCACACCGACCCGATTGCAAAATGCACCCTCGCCGGTGGCGGGATGAGCTTCGCGCCTCGTAAGGCGACCTCGGCAACGTTCAAAGCGATCAGCAACTGCACGAAGGCGTGGCTAGCACCGTACTTTGGGCCAGTCGCTGGTCATCTGAATGAGGGCCCACCAGTCGCACCGTAGCGCGTAGGGGCGCGATTAGGCGGCGAGTCCGAGCAGGTTTACGACGACGATCCCGATGTTGAGGATCGCAAGGATCGCGACCGAACCCCAGCCGATCAGGCGCAGCCAACGCGGCGAGGCGTGTTCGCCCAGGAGCGCCTTGCTGCTGGAGAGCTGCACGATGAAGGCGAGCACGATCGGCAGGAAGAGGCCTTGCAGGTACTGGCTGCTGATGATCGCGCCGATCGGGTTCAGGCCAGGAAGCATCACCACGATCGCGCCAATCGCCAGGATCGCGGTGAAGATGCCGTAGAAGATCGGCGCCTCGCGTAGGCGCTTATCGACCCCAGACTCAAAGCCAAACGCCTCTGCGAGCGCAAATGCGGTCGTGAGCGGCATGATCGCCATCGCTAAGAGGCTCGCCCCAAAGAGGCCGGCACCGAACAGGATCTTGGAGAACGATCCGGCGAGTGGCTCAAGAGCGACGGCCGCCTCGGCCGCCGAGGCGATCGGCTTGCCGAGTGAGCCGAGGGCAACCGCCGTTGCGATCACGACGCAGGCGGCGATGAAGTTCGTCCAGATTGAACCGAGGATGGCGTCGGCACGCGCCGCACCGAGCTCCTCAACGCCGATCCCCTTCTCGGCAACTGCAGACTGCAGGTAGAACTGCATGTACGGCGTGACCGTCGTACCAACAACCGCAACGAGCAGCAGCATCTCAGCACCAGAGACGCCGCCCAGATTCGGCGTGGTGAGAGACGATGCGACGGTTGCCCAGTTTGGATTCGCCAAGAGTGCGGCGGCGATGTAGGCCAAGAAGACGGCGGTGAGCGCGAGAAAGATGCGCTCGACGCTGCGGTAGGTGCCATACACCACGAGCACCCACACCGTAAGTGCGGCGAGCGGTGCGGTGATCAAGATCGGTACGTTGAAGATCGCGAGGGCCGACGCAGCACCAGCGACGTTAGCGACGGTGTTCGCCAAGTTCGCCAGTAGCAGGACCACCATGGCGAAGAGCGCCCATCGCACACCGAAGCGTTCGCGAATCAGATCGGAGAGCCCTTGGCCGGTAACGACACCGAGTCGGGCCACCGACTCTTGTACGAGCGCGAGGAGCAGCGCAGTGAGCGGCAAGATCCACAAGAAGCGAAGTCCGGTCTGCGAGCCGAGAGTTGCGTAGGTGGTGATGCCGCCAGCATCATTACCCGCGACCCCAGCGATCAGGCCAGGGCCAACCACCGCCAGGAAGGCGAGGGGGCCGCGGCGACGGCGGAAGATCTCACGCAGGCGCAGGTTAGCCACGCTTGGCCGAGCTCTTCTTGCGTGGCGGTACCTTGCGCGGTTTGGCGGCAGACTTAGGAGCAGACTTCGTGCCGCGCTTTGTCGTCGCGCGTGCAGGGAGCTCTAGTGGCCCAGCGGCGGCGAGGCTGTCGGCATGCAGGCGGCGCGGCATCTCGCGGCGCCACTCTTCTGGGAGCACGTCCCAGAGTGCGTCGCTCACGGTGATCACGCCCATGAGTCGGTGCGATGCGTCGACAACGGGGACGGCAACGAGGCCGTAGCGGGTGACGACGCGCGCAACCTCATCGGAGTGGGCCAGCAGCTCAACCGCGACCGGTTCGTCCTCCATCAGCTCGCCAACGGGGGTGCTCGGTGCCGCGAGCACCAGGTCGCGCAGCGTCACTTCACCAAGCAGGCGGCGACGACCGTCAACGATGTACACGGCGAACGCTACCTCCGCGTCGGGCTCATGACGACGAATCGCGGCGAGCGCCTCTGCCGCAGTCGCCTGCGGTCGCAGTGCGACATGTTCGGTGGTCATCAAGCCACCGGCGCTCTTCTCTGGGTGCGCAAGCAGCTCCTGCACATCATCCCGCTCCTCTTTCGTCATCAGGCGCAAGATCTCCTTGCGGCTCAGTGGCGAGAGCTCAGCAACGGCGTCGGCCGCCTCGTCGGGGCTCATCTCCTCCAACAGGTCGGCGGCGCGCTCTGGTTCCAAGTCTTCCAACAGATCTGTACGGGTGTCTGGCTCCAGCTCCTCGAGCGCTTCGGCGGCAACCTCTTCGTCGAGCGTGTTGAAGATGTCGGCGCGGTCTCGTGGCGTCAGCTGGTCAACGATCGTTGCTAGGTCGGCTGGGTGCAACTCGGAGAGACCGGCGTGCGGCACGCGCAGGCGAACGCTGGCGATCGTTGAGCCGAGCGGATCGACATCCTCCCAATCAATGTACGAGGCGACGCGGGAGCGCTCGCCGGAGAGGCGGTCAACCCAGGCATCAGGGAGTCCAAGTCGGCGCAGCAGGCCAGCGGTACCAACATCAACAGCGACGAGGCGCATAGCGCCATCAATAAAGTCGAGGATGACATCATTGGCGCGAACTACCTTGCGACCGTCGATATCCACGATCTGCTTGTCGAGCAGATCGCCCTTGAGCAGGATCTCGTCTTCACGGCGGCGGAATCGGCTGATGTTGACGCGGGTGGCCGAAATGGTCGCCCCTGCGGCGTCAATATGTTCGACGCTGCTCCAGCCAAGATAGATACGACGGCGACCGGTGCGCACCACAAGGCCCGTGATCGGTGGGTGACTCGTACCAACAGCGGCAATCAGGTCGTCAATAACGCCGATCGCGTCCGCGCTGCTGTCGCGTACCGGTCGTCCGATGAGTCGTGAGAGATGGAGCATGCTGCCCTCCAATCTTGTGCGCCGGCTCATCCGCCGATCGCCCCAAGAAGGTGATCAGCGCGAGTCGGCCCTCGCTATGTTGTCCACGGTGCTCTCTGCTGCCTCCATAGATCGGGTGCGCAGCATCCTGCGCTCACGAGGAGTCTACGCGGCAGCCCCTGCTCGCGCTACCCTGAGCGTATGAGCCCAACGTCATCGACCCGCCAACGTGCCCGCGCCATTGCCGCCGCACGCCTAACCGCCCTGACCGATACCGCTGCAGAGTTCGGTGAAGTTGAAGTCACCCGCCCATGGGCAGAGACAATCGTGGCGGTGGCGGTCGCCGCAGGCATTGCCCACTTCGCCACCGGCCCTGGGACCGTCTTGACTGGCGCCGCCGCCGCTCTGCTCGGTGCCGTCGGCGTGAACGCCGTCCGACGCGCTGAGGTGTGGGACCTGCCGATCGGCATGGAGGTCGTTCTAGGTGGACTGGTCGCCCTCGCGACGGCGGGGGTCGTTCGTCTGGTTCCTACGGGGATCGGTGCCGTGATCGCCATCGCGGGCGGGATCGTCGTGTTGCGCGCCGTGATTGAGTGGGAGCTTCGCCTCCGCCGCAAGAGCGATGGTTCGCACTACCGAGATAGTGTCGTCAGCCTGGCGATCTTCACCCTCGTCCTCTTCGCCGCCTCCATTGGGATCGCCGCGCTGGTCCCGGGGGTCGTCACGCTTCCAGGCACTCCGTCGGCGCGGCCCGATCCCGTTGGACCACTCGCGATCCTTGCCGTCGGTATCGGCAGTGCGACGGTGGCCGCCCTCCTTGCCGCTGGCATGTCGAACCTCCGTCGCGAGCGAACCTCGGCGATCATGCGGGATGCCCTCGGTGCAGCCGCTCTCAACGGCGCCGCCTCCATCCTCTTCGCCTCGGTCGGTGTTGCACGGCTCGCTGGCCCAGCCGGCCTCGCCGTGCTCTTCTACGCCCGAGAGATCTGGGCGGCAACGCCAGAAGGGGAGCGTCGTGACCCACGCCTCCTGCTAGAAATCCTGGCCCTCACGCTCGCAACCGGGGTCGCCCTCATCTGGATCGGGGTCGGTCGCTAGCGATCGGCTATCCTTCCGCAACGGCATAGCGGGGGGCAACAGCCCGCATGCACGTTATTGAGGAGGAGCCCGTGACCCTCGCCAACGAGACCCCAACCACCCAGAAGCCGAGCCGCACCGCCAAGGAGCAGGCCGACATCGCGTTGAAGGCCGCCGCAGAAGGGCGTTGGAAAGATGCGAGCGTGGCGAACACGGCAATCCTCGCCCTTGGTGACACCATCAAGGTTGAGGAGCGCGTCGAGGCACAGAACCGTCTCGCCAAGTGCCTCTGGGAGCAGGGCGATCTCGCCGGCTCCAAGAAGGAGTACCAGGCAACGCTCGCCCTCGATCCACTCAATCGCATTGCCGAGCGCAACCTTGAGCGCCTGAAGGGCTTGATCAAGCAGGTTGGCAAGAAGACCACCGCTAGCACGGAGGGGGCGACAACGCCCGCCGGCATCTTTATCCAAGAGGCTGGCACCACCGGGTTCGCCGCACTCACGAATGTTGCTGATGCCGGAACGCTCGCGCAGGTAAATCCTGGTGACTCAGTCGAACTCGTCGTTCTTGGCAATCGACTGATCGCCAAGGCGAACGGTGTTGAGATTGGTCGCGTCGAGCCGCGCATCGCTGCGCGACTCGTGAAACTGATCGGCGATGGCAACAGCTACACATCGGGTATCACCTCGATCAGCGGTGGCGACATCCGCATCATCATTCGTGAAGAGCACGTCAGCGTTGGCAATGTCGGCAAGGTCTCCTTCCCGACGGCCACGCGCACCAACGACGAGCGACCGTATACAAAGGGCTCGTTCTTCCGCGATGACGAGGGCTTCGGCGACGATGATGAGGATACGTACGAAGAGGAGACGCCAGTCGCGGAGCGACCGAGCGCCGAGCCGCCAGAGAAGACCTCTGACGACGCCTTCCTTCCCGAGAGCGAAGAGGCTGGCAGCAACAACGACGATTAGTCGCAGGTAGGCGGAGGGCGTTCACGTGGATCGCAGCGCCGCCCGACTCGCCGCCGCGCTTGCCGAACGATCTCAAACCTCCGCCGCGTCCGCGCGTGATCAACTCACGGTTGATCTCACCGCGCGCAGCGGCTCGTTGGCGCTAGCTAGCGGGCAGCAGCAGTGCCGTAGCCTTCTCCACGCGCGTGACGCTGTTGATGAATGGATGATCGCAGCAGAGATTCGGCCGCCAACCGTGCGCGCCTACGAAGCGGCTGCGGCGGAATTTCTGGCTGCGGTCGGTGAGGCGCTCGATCGTGAGTGGCAGAGCGGCTGCGCTGCGTGCGGACAGGCCGTGCGTGTTTCGGCCTGGCGCTGGGAGGAGGCGCTTGACGCCGACCATGCGCATCGGCAACCAACAGCACGCCGTGCGACCTGTGCCGCCTGCCGCGCACTCGGGCGACGTGGCGGTGATGCATCGACGCTCTTGCCGAGTCAGGTAGCCGCAGCTACCCCCCTTGAGCCCGAGGTCCGGGCGCGAGTTGAGGGCCGCTTCGCTGGCGCCGTGGATGGGGCGGCGGCACGATGGAGCACCCGCCAGCTTCGCTCCCTCGATGCGCTGAGCAGCGCCCTGGAGCGCTCTACGGAGAGCGCCGTCATGTTGGGGGCGCTCCGCCTCACGCTGACCGAAGCGGCGGCGGCGATGGCTCGGCCGCATCGATCCGGTCGCCCGTGGTGGGAGATCGCCCCATGGCAGGCCCTCCTCGATGCCATTGATGCCCGACGACGAATGTATTTGACCGCGCGACCAGTGCCGCCGCAGCTCACGATGAGCGGTGACCTCTCAGCGCTGACCTACCCCGGGGGTGGTGCGATCGTCGTGCGCGGTGGGGGCACGGCGCGAACATCCCTTGCAGCGCTGGTCGCTCGCACCCCAACGATCCCTGTGGCGCTGCTGCATATCACCGTTGGTGGTAACGCAGACGAGCTGAGCGATCGTGCAATTGCCGCGCGCTGGGCCGGCGCACAGAGTGAGCCCGACCCGCTCCTTACTGCGCTGCAATCAAACGATGCCGTAACCATCGCTGCGTCACTGGCACGACTTCTCGTCGCAATGAACCCGTTGATGCACCACGATCCACTCCTTGTTATTGACCTTGATGAGAGCCCTGAACAGTTGGCGGGGGTACTCACCGCCGTGAGCCTTGCGGGTGCGGCCGGAAGGATCACCCGGCGCCTCGACGACGACAACACTCCAGGGCTCACGTTAACGGTGAAGTTGGGTCAGCCAGCAGAGAAGGCGACGCAGTCGCTGAGCATGGTTGCTCGATTGAGTGAGCTCGTGGTCGCCCACGGCGAGCCCGTTACTCCGCAGCGAATCCTCCCCGCCTATGCGGCCGCCCGTGCTCGTGCCGCGCATGCGGCGGGTGAGTTACTCGACGCGACGACGTTTGCCGCTGAGCTGCACAAAGTTGTTGAAATTTACGCCACACTGCGCCCCTCCGGGTCATTTGACCAACTGATTGCTGTCGCCGATGGGCGCATCTTTGTTGAGGGGCGTGCGGAGCGTGAGCGACTCGCAACGCCCGCCGCTGACCGGGCTGATGCGGCCGCCTTCGCACTCGTTGACGCGCTGGAGTCCGGCGGAGATGTTGACCAGGCGCTGGTGTTGCTGGATGCGGATCCGATCGGCATCGAGCCAGCGCTGCGGAGTGCCATGTTGGATGCGTACACGACCGTTGTCGATGGCGAGCGGCAGGCGCGCAGATCCGGTGATGATCTTGTTCGTGAGCGTTTCGCTCTCATCGCTGGCCTGCTAGAGCTCGGGCCTCGCATGGGTCTGTATGTTGCAGTTGCTCCGAGCCTCGCCGCGCACATTGTTGGAGGACGCACGCTTGCCGCGCGGACAACGGTTGACCCGATCGACTCATCGCCACCGTTGCGCACGCGATCCGACCGCGACGCCTACGACGCGGTGGATGCCATCCTCTATCGCCGCGGCCGCGCAGTCCTCTTCTGCGAGGTGATCAACGGGCCGCTCCCCATTGGCGAGCTGCTCTTGCAGCGCCACGCTCAGATCGCCAGTGACCAGGAGGCAGTGCGCCTTCTCGTGCTTGCGCCGGCGCTCGTGCCGCTCTTGCAACTTCGGCTGGCAGGCGATGAGCGTCTTGCCGCCGCCTGGGAGTCGGGGAACTGGCACCTGCTCGCCGCCGATCGCGTGGCCGCCCTGACGCGCCTCGAAGCGCCTCGCCTCACCGATCTTGAAGGGCACCTAGGGGTTGAGCCGCCGCAGCGCCACGCCGCCCAGCTCGACCTCACCTCGCTCGGCTGGGGGGCGGGGGACAGCGCCCCCGTGGAGCCCCCAGACGCCCTATCCTGAGCGCCACGCTCACCGTCGAGTGAGCCAGAGTTCCGGCCCGTCCGGGAGGAGTCCAATCGTGTCGAAGCCACTCTCAGCGAACGACCAGGCAGTCAAAACCCTCGCCGATGACCTATGGAAGGAGATGCTCTCGCACTCTCCGATCTGGGGGACCTTCCTTGGCATTGAGGTCAACGACGGCGCACTCGACGACACCTCGGACGCCGCGCGCCTGCGCGACCGCGCCATGTGGGAGAAGTACTCCAAGGCGGCAACGGCCATCGGCGACGAAGGGCTCGACATTGAGTGGAAGATCACGCGCGACCTGATCGCCGTCGGCGGCTCGATCGCCGTCGAGAAGGACGACCACCGCATGGACCTTCTCGCCTCGGTCGACCATATGGATGGCGTGCAGACCCTCCTGCCGCAGATCGTCTCCTTCCAGGACGCGAAGACGCCAGAGAAGTTCGCCAAGCTGGTGAGCCGACTCAAGGCCTTCCCGAAGTTCATGGACGAGGCGATCGCGCGCGTCCACGAGGCGGAGAAGCGCGGCCTCGTCGCCTCCAAGATTTCAACGGAGCGACTGATCGCCCAGCTGGAAGGCTTGATGGCGATTCCAACAGCACAGTCGCCGATCGTCACCGCTGCGAACGTTGCGAGCGATGCCGAACGAACGGAACTTGCCAAGATCGTCGCTGAGTATGTCGATCCGCAGATCAAGCGTTTCTACGAAGCGGTCAGCGGCAGTTACCGCACTAAGGCGCGCGAGGTGCCGGGCCTCTGCTCCGCTCCAAACGGCGCTGAGCTCTACAAGGTAGCCATCCGTGGCTGGACCGGCCTACAGCTTGATCCGAAGGAGCTGCACGAGATCGGTCTGCAGGAGTGGGCCGATATTCAGGAGGAGATGAAGGTCATCTCGACAAAGCTCGGCTTTGGCGGCTCCATTGAGAAGCTGCGCGAAGCGGCGGAGAGCGACCCGACGAACGTCGCGGCGTCAAAAGAGGCGCTCATCGTTCGCATTAAAGAAGACATTGACCGCGGTTATGCCGCGGCCGGAAAGGTCTTCGGACGATTCCCGAAGGCCGGCTGTGATGTGAAGGCGGTCGAAGATTTCAAGGAGAAGGATGCACCCGCCGCCTACTACTTCAGCCCTGCGGCTGACGGTTCGCGCCCGGGGACGTACTACGTGAACGGCTACGACCTGCCGTCGCGCTTCTTGCACGCCCTTGCACCAACTACGTATCACGAGGCAATCCCAGGCCACCATTTCCAGATCGCTTTGGAGATGGAGCTGGAGTTCTTGCCAGACCTGCGCAAGCACGCCTCGCACCTTGCGGGGAACGCGTACGTTGAGGGTTGGGGCCTCTACTCGGAGCGACTCGCCGATGAGCTCGGCCTCTATCGCAGCGAGATGGAGCGCTTCGGCATGCTTCAGGGACAGGCGCACCGCGCGGCGCGACTCGTCGTTGACACCGGCCTCCACGCGTTCGGCTGGAGCCGTGACAAGGGGGTCGAGTTCATGGAGTCTGTTGGACTGCCACGAACCGACGCCGAGATCGAAACCGATCGCTATATCGCCTGGCCAGCTCAGGCGCTCTGCTACAAGGTTGGGCAGCGGGCGATTCAGCGCACGCGTGCCGCGATCGAGAAGCGTGATGGCGACAAGTTCGACATCAAGTCGTTCCACGATCACGCCATTGGGCACGGGCAGATTCCGCTCCCGGTCTTTGAGGCCGAGATGCCGAACTGGGTCAAGCCGAAGGCATGAGTATCGCTGGGGGAACCGCGGGCGCGGCCCGCGGAACCTCCCGGCGAACGGTCGGGATCCTCTGCGCGATCGGCGCCTCACTTGCGTGGGGCTTCGGCTCGACAACGTCGGATTACGTCCTTTCGGCGGGGGTTGGGAACGACACATTCCTGGTCATTGAGCTGGGCATCGGCTTTCTCGTGCTGCTCGTGCTCGGTGCCATCCGTGGTGAACTGAGCGGCTTCCGCCATCCAGGGCTGCTGCGTGCCTCATCAACCGGACTCATCGAGCCATGGGGCGCCTATACGCTCGGTAACGTCGGCATCATCTTCTCAAGCGGTGCCTTCGTCGCGCTCGTCTCATCGCTGAATCCCGTGCTGATCGCGTTGCTGGCAGCGCCATACCTCGGCGAGAAGGTGAGTCGTCGCGCCGCAATCCTGATGGTGGTCTCAATCGTTGGCGTGAGCCTGGTGGTGGGCGGGGCTGGTGCGGCAGGCACGTTGCAGCCATTCGGCATCATCTTTGCGATCCTCGGCCTCTTCTGTGGCGCCACCTATGTGCTCCTCTCCTCAAAACTGGTGCGCACCGTGCCCGTGCTACCGCTCGTTGCCTCCCAGCTTTTGGTAGCGGCACTCGCCTCACTTGCTCTGCTGATCGTTCGCGTCACAATCTTCGGAGGCGCACTGCAGTTGCCATCAACCGAGATGCAGTGGATCGTCTCTGTTGCCACCGGCGTCTTCGGTGGCGCGGCGCCGTTCATCCTCTATCTCGAGGCGACGCGACGCATCCCGACTACCACGGTGAGCCAGTTCAGCACGCTGGTGCCGGTTGTAGCGCTCATTGGCGGAGTAATCTTTTTGAACGACGTCACCACGCCGATTCAGTTGGTCGGTACAGCAGTCGTGGTGGTATCCCTCTCGCTCCTCGCTCGCTACGCCCGAGCGCACTGAGGTGGAGGCGTTCCTCCTCTCCGCGGGGGTAATCTTCCTTGCGGAGCTTGGCGATAAGAGTCAGCTGATGGCGATGGCCTTCGCCGCACGCTACCGCTTCTGGCCGGTAATGATCGGAATCACGTGCGCAACACTCCTTGTGCATGCAGTCTCTGTCCTGATCGGGCGCTTCGCCGCAGCAGCGCTGCCGGTGGACGCCATCAACCTTGTAGCGGGAATTGCCTATCTTGGTTTCGCTGTGTGGACCCTGATCGGCGACGAGCTCGGCGATGAGGATCAGGCTCGTGCCACGCGCGTTGGCCGCTGGGCGATCGTCGGGATTGCCACCTCGTTCTTTCTGGCTGAACTGGGCGACAAGACGATGCTCGCCACGATCACGCTCGGTGCCACCCACGAGCCGATCGGCACCTGGCTTGGTTCAACTGTTGGGATGGTGCTCGCCGACGCACTCGCAGTTGGCGCTGGATCCTTCGTCGCCGTACGGGTTGCCCCGCGCACGATGGCGCGCGTGGCGGCAGCCTCGTTCGTGATCTTCGGGCTTCTCCTGGTCTACGAGGGGACCCGCGGACTCCTCGGCCTCTAGAAGGGGGTAACGGCGCGAACCATGGCGAGGGCCTTTCGTGCTCGCCCGACCACTGGGCGATGCGGTCGCCGCACCCCGTAGCCGTCACGCTCGATCTGCCGCAGGATCTCGCGATAGAGGTGCGCCGCCACGCGAATCGATCGACCACCGTTCTGCAGATGCCGTATTCCCGCCGTTCCAATCTTGTAGTCGGCATCGGCTCGGGCGATCTCTGCCTTGTACAAGTCGTGTCGATCACCGTCTCGAAGCGAGGTCGGACCGCTCGTTGCGGCGGGGTCGAGCCCAGCGCGTCGGAGTGCCGTTGTTGGAAGATACACGCGGCCGTTGGCAAGGTCTTCATCGATATCGCGCAAGATATTGGTTCGCTGCATAGCAGCACCCAGGGCACGAGCGGCACGATCCGCCTCTTCCGCTTCGCCAGGGTGAACGCCGAGCAGCGCTGTCATCAAGCGACCAACGGTGCCCGCAACCTGGTAGCAGTAGCGATCAAGATCGGCGTCACTCTCCGTCACAGGGCCGGAGAGGTCGCCCTCCATGCCGTCGAGGAAGGCGCCGATTGCATCAATGGGGAGCGTCGGGACGCGACGCTTCAGGTCGGCGAAGATCGCCAACTCATCGCCGCCCGCATCGCTGACGGCGCTGGTGTCGATCCAGGCACGAATTGCTGCGAGGCGCTGTTCCGCATCGGCGCGTTGCGCCGAACCACTCGGGGCTTCGAGGTCGACAAGATCATCGAGGCGACGCAACGCCAGATAGAGCAGGTTGATGTCGTCGCGAACGTGCCTTGGCAGGAAACGCGCCGCAAGGGCGAAGCTGCGGGCAACGCGATTGATCGTGGCCTGCGCCTCGGGGAGGAGCGCCGCAACGCGCGGATCGCGCTGGGGGGTCATGCCGTTACGGGCGAACAAGGTTTCCGGTTGGGCCAGTCGCGCGAGAGGTGAACGGGGCAGGGTAATCCCCACGAATCAGATCTTGGGTGACCTGCGAGGTGAGGAGCGCCCCTGGCATGCCGGCGCCCGGGTGCGTGCCGCCGCCAACGTAGTAGAGGCCGGCGATTGTTCGGTCGCGGTTTGGCTGGCGGAAGTAGGCCGACTGCTCGAGTGATGGCTCAACGGCGAAGGCGTTCCCGTCGGGGGCGAGCAGCTCATCGCGGAAGGTGAGCGGCGTCCACGAGCGCTCGACCACGATGGAGTCGCGCAACCCAGGCAGCCCCCAGTTCTCCAGCCACTCCAGGGTGCGATCGCGCATACGTGGTTCAGCCTCGCTCCAGTCATCACCCGAGCGCAGGTTCGGGACAGGGAGCAGAATCGCGATCGAATCGCCGCCCAGTGGTGCCATCTCCGGCTCCGTGCGTGACGGTGCGTGGATGTAGACCGCGGTGCTGCGTGGCATGCGGCGCTCGCGGGTGACATCCTTGATAAAGCCGTGATAGTCGTCACCCACAACGAGGGTGTGGTGGAGCAGCTTCTCAAACTTCTTGCTGGTGCCTAGGTAGAGCATCAGCGCCGACATGGTGGTGCGCAGCGGTCGCAGGCGCCACGGCAGCGAATCTGGTGCGTCGGGGAGGAGCGAATCGCGTGCCGTAACGTCGCCGTTGTAGATCACCAGATCGGCGTTGTGCACCACGCCATCCGCGGTTCGAACACCAGTAGCACGCCCGTTGCGGTGCAAGATCTGATCCACCTTGCTCTTGGTGTGAATCGTGCCGCCCATCTTGGCGATGATCTTGCCGAACGATTCAATGATGCTGTACACGCCACCCTCGGTGTACCAGATGCCATCAGCGATCTGCAGGTAGGCGAGTGCCGAATAGATGGCGGGAACGCGTGACGGGTCGCCGCCGATGAAGAGCGAGTGGAATCCAAAGGCCTGCTGTACATGTGGCTCCTTGAAGAACTTGCCAACCCATCCCTCGAGGTAGCGGATCGCATCGAGACGCGCCATGGTAGGGAGCAACTTGATGAAGTCCTTCAGGTTCAAGAAATTCTGGCGGCCCGAGACGAGAATCCCTTCGCGGTGGATTGCACCAGATGCGGCAAGAAATGCGTCGAGCTGATTAGCGTCGTCGTTCGAGAACTTGCGCATCTCGGCCAGGAGCTGTTCGCGGTCGCTGCCAAAGTCGAAGTGTCGATCTTCGCCCGTCCAGAAGATGCGATAGCCCGGCTGCAGTTGGCGCAGCGTGACGTGGTCCGACATCTTCTCGCCCGCCGCCGCGTAGACCTCCTCAAAGAGCCAGGGCATGGTGATCAGCGATGGGCCGGTGTCAAAGGTGTAGCCACCCTCGCGGATTCGTGAGGCGCGGCCTCCGATTTCGGGGCGGGCCTCCAGGATGGTGACCTGCCAGCCGTCAGAGAGGAGGCGGATAGCCGTGGAGAGGCCGCCGAAGCCGCTCCCCACGATGATCGCCTGTCGACCCCCCTGCGCCATAGTTCCCCCTCGGTGCTGGCCGTGGGAGCAGCGCCCCCTGTTCCCCCCATCGTAGGCGTGCTGTGCGGGGGGCGCTGAGCACGAATCCCGCCGCCCATTGACGACGGCGCCCTGCGGGCGGATCATCCGCCCCCAAGGGAGGAGCACCATTCGATGAGTAGTGAACAGACGCGTAGTCGCGCGCCGCAGAGCCTTGACGAGCTGCCTGACCAGGTGGGCGGCGCCGCAGCGCCTGGCGCCGACGATGCCGCCGTCCGCTCCGTCGATCGAGCCGCCGCCCTCCTCGTCTGCCTGGCCGACGCCGACGGTTCCGCCTCGGTCACCCACCTCTCACACTCCCTCGATCTACATAAGTCCACCGTGAGCCGACTCCTCTCGACACTCGAGCGTCGCGGCCTGGTGGAGCAGGACCGCGAGAGCGGGCACTTCCGCCTCGGTGTCGGCATCATTCGCCTCGCGCAATCGGCTGAGCGCACCCTCGACCTTCGCGCGATCGCTCTCCCGGAGATGGAGGCGCTCGCGAAGGCAACGCATGAAACTGTCAGCCTTGAAGTCTTCGATGGTGTTGCCGCGGCGGTGGCGATCTGCCAGATCGACGGACCAAACCTCACGCCGATGCCCGACATCACTGGGCGACCGGTCGCCATGCACGCGATCGCATCAGGGAAGGTGCTGCTTGCCTCACTGCCAGAGCGCACCGTTCTTTCGATCGCGCGACGCGGACTGGTGCGATATACGCCGCGTACGATCACCGACCCCCGCGCACTACTCGAAGAGCTCGCCACAATCCGACGTCGCGGGTTCGCCGTGGCGATCGGAGAGTGGGACGAACGGCTCACCGCCGCGGCCGTGCCGATTCTCGATGCGCGCGGCACAGTTATCGCGACCGTCGTCGTGTGGGGCGCCGCCGCCAGAGTCACGCCCGGCACCCTTCCTGCACTCGTTACCGCCGCACGATCTGCCGCCCAGCAGATCAGCACCAAGTTGGGCTGGAGCGGCAGCCAGCGCCGCGCTGGCATTGTGCCGCAGCTCAAGGACGACGATGTTGAGGAGCAGGAACACGAGGTGGCCGACGAAGAAGAGGCGGCGGGCTGATGAGCGAGACGCCCGAACAGCACGGAATTGAAACGTTCCAGTCCGAGGGCCTCTCGTTCGCACCAGACGCGGCAACCGCCGCCGCGGCAAATGCCCGCGCCGATTTGTATGAGCGCGCCGCCGCCGACCCGGTTGCGTTCTGGGCGGAACAGGCCCGCGAGCTGTTGACCTGGCGGAAACCCTTCACCAAAACGCTGGAATGGGAGCTCCCATTCGCCAAGTGGTTTGATGACGGCGAGCTGAATGTTTCGGAGAACTGCGTCGATCGCCATGTGGCAGCCGGTCGTGGCGAGAAGGTGGCATTTCACTGGATCGGCGAGCCAGGCGATCGTCGCACCGTCACCTACAACGACCTGCTGCGTGAGGTGCAGAAGACCGCCAATGCGCTGAAGGCACTCGGCGTCACTAAGGGCGACCGCGTCGCCATCTACATGCCGATGGTTCCTGAGGTGGCGATTGCCATGCTCGCCTGTGCCCGCCTCGGCGCCGCACACAGCGTGGTCTTCAGCGGCTTCCCCGCAAATGCGCTCGCCGATCGCATTAACGACGCGACGGCGAAGGTTCTCATCACCGCCGATGGCGGCTATCGCAAGGGGAACTTCTTTGAGTTAAAGCCGATCGCTGACGAGGCGCTCAAAAGCACCCCATCGATTACCGGCGTTCTTGTGTATCAGCGCCGTCAGCCAGGAACCGCGGGCACAACGGCGATGCAGGCGGGACGAGATCACTGGTGGCACGAGTTTGTACCGGGCCAGCTTGCCGAGTGCCCCGCTGATCCGATGCCAGCCGAACAGCTCCTCTACCTGCTCTACACCAGCGGCACCACGGCGAAGCCGAAGGGGATCATGCACACCAGCGCCGGCTATCTGCTCGGCGCCGCCTTCACGCACCGTGCGGTCTTTGACATCAAGCCTGACGATGTTTACTGGTGCGCCGCAGACGTTGGTTGGGTCACCGGACACAGCTACATCGTCTACGGACCACTGAGCAACGGTGCAACGCAGGTGATGTACGAGGGGACCCCGGACACACCGGCATGGGATCGCTGGTGGTCGATCGTCGAAGAGTTGAAGGTGACGATCCTCTACTGCGCGCCAACGGCGATCCGCGCCTTCATGCGTCAGGGCGATGAGCATCCGAAGGGGCACGACCTGAGCTCGCTCCGCCTTCTCGGCTCGGTGGGCGAGCCGATCAATCCCGAAGCGTGGCTCTGGTATCGCGAGCTGATCGGTGGTAACCGCACGCCGATTGTCGACACCTGGTGGCAGACCGAGACAGGATCGATTCTGATCAGCCCACTCCCTGGCGTCACCACCACGAAGCCTGGCTCCGCTACCTTCCCACTCCCTGGCATCTCGGCCGATGTCGTCGACGATGCAGGTTCGAGCGTCGCTCTCGGTTCGGGTGGCTATCTGACCCTGACGAAGCCGTGGCCATCGATGCTGCGCGGCATTTGGGGCGACCCAGCGCGCTTCAAGGAGACGTATTGGAGTCGCTTCCCCGGCTCCTACTTCGCCGGCGACGGCGCCCGCCGCGATGCGGAGGGCTACTACTGGCTCCTGGGCCGAGTCGACGACGTGATGAACGTCTCGGCGCACCGCATCAGCACCATCGAAGTCGAATCTGCCCTGGTCGACCATCACTCCGTCGCCGAGGCCGCCGTCGTGGGGAAGAGCGACCCGCTCACCGGCCAGGCGATCGTCGGGTTCGTGATCCTGAAGAAGGGGATCGACCCGACGCCGGCCCTCCTCGAGGAGCTGCGCGGCCACGTCGGGAAGAACATCGGGGCGATCGCCAAGCCGAAGCATCTCGAGTTTGTGCCCGAGCTCCCGAAGACTCGCTCCGGGAAGATCATGCGCCGACTCCTCCGCGACATTGCGGAAGGGCGCAACCTCGGCGATGTGACCACCCTTGCCGACTCATCCATCGTTGAGGTGATTCGCGCCAACACGGGCGCCGCGGACGAGTAGCACGATACTTTTCCACATCCGCCGTCGTATCGGTGGGAATCGTGGAAAACTCTCGCAGCGCTGCCCGCTACTTCGTTGATAAGTGCCTTCTGCTTTGCGGCGCCCCCCGCGATGCTACCCATAGCCCGAAGGGGCCAGCGGTGAACCCGCCGACCGAGCAATCGGCCAGGCGGCACGAACTGTGGCGATGACGGGATCGAACCGGCAGGCAACTGACGGTGCTGGTGAATGACCACCAAAGCGCGGGGCAACTCGCAGCGGCGGAGCGGAGGGTCACCTGGGAGCTTCGGCTTTACGGCTGGGGCAACTCGATCCGATCTCACAGCGGAGGGGAACCGGCGTGCAAGCGTCGCCCCCAACATCGGATGGCCTCTCGGGCGAACTCATTTCCCTACGGAGCAGTGCTCTCCGGCGCGCTCAGGGATTCGTCAGGATTCATTGACGATCCTTGCTCATTCGCTCTAAGTGCGACGGAAGGCGGGAGCGCTAGTGTCGTTTGATCCCGAGCCAATTTAAGATGTTGGCATTAAATCGGATAAATGAGTCTCGGCTGATCCCAAACGGCCTCGGGCCAGTAAAGCCGGTCACCCACATGAGCGAGCCAGCGCTAAAGATGCGTGCGCCGCGTTTCCCGACGCGAATTACGGTAGCGAGGGTTGTGGTTTTCTTTGGGCTTAGCGTGATCATTGCCGAGCCGAGCAGCGTCGGTTGCGCAGTTGGAAAGAGTGAGTCAGCTTCTCCGGAGTAGAGGCTGAGTAGTTTCGACCCAGGCCGCAGGAGGGTTCCAGCAAGGAATTGACGGGGGATATTTCGATTGATTATCAGCGAAGTGGGCGAGAGTCGAGGCGAACTTGCGCTAGCATATTGCACTCCGAGAAGTGCCCCCTCTGGGTGGTTGATCTCCTTGTTTCGAAATTTGTAGGTGACCTCCTTTGGGCTCGTCGCCTCAATGGGGTCCTGCCCACGGTACTTGTAGGTAACGATCTCTTTGGGCGCGCCGCTCTCAATGCCGCCCTCAAGTCGAATCTGCCAGTACAGAGAATTCACACCAAAATTGGCAATTTCCATGCCGCCTCGGTCCCCCGATGCGCGATCAAGCCAAGCGCGAAAGACCTTACTGATGTACTCCGTATGTTGGCCCAGGATGAGCGCACTCGGGTTCACAGTAGGCGCGACAAGAGACAGGTCATAGTCCGTGGTGTACTGCAGGCCAGTGATATGCTCCGACATCCACACAACCCATCCCCGCTCCGCCAGCCATCCATGGTCTTCGTTCCCACTGAGGTATGGGCGCTGGAACGAAAGTTTTGCGGCTCGCGGCTGTGTGTAGGCTGACGCACCACCCCACCTATTGTACGCCTGGTATGTAAGGAGACTGAGGGCATAGAGAGGAAGTTTCGCCAGCACTTGCGCAGACCGAACCGTGAAGATCCCGTGGCCAGATTGCGCATCGATGCCGTTCTCAGTGGTAATCGTGTAAACGCCTGGAAGCCAGCCCGTGCTATCGACCGAAATAGCTGTAGGCCATACGGCTCGTGCGATGGCAAACTCTGGATCCCAAGTAATGAGGTTGCGCAGGTCGGCACCATCCGTGCGCACCGCATTAAACACGACCGCCGGCGCCGAGTCCCCTGCATACGTCTCACGCGTAATCGTTACGGAATAGTTGGCAGTGGGCGAGCTGATATGCAGGTTTAGAAGATCACCGGGAGCAATTGATGGCTGGGTCCACACATCAACAACCGCAGGGATCTTTGTGAGGTCCTGTTCGCCTCCAAATGGTGGTGTCGTTGGCGATGGAGTTGGTGGTGGGGGCGGAGAAGCGCTTACGCCATGCGCCACGCCAATAGGCGTTGCAAGCGACGGGGTTATACACAGCACGAATGTAGCGAGGGTGAGCGCGAGACGGCGGGCTACTCTCATCTAAGCGGTCGTAGGCATGTCGATGCAGCAGCTCCTATTCAGCGATTGGGAGCGCTCGCCCATTCGCCTTCGCTTCCGCGGCCTGCTTAGCCCACGCGCCGAGGACTTCATCTTTATGTGGTCGAATTGGGCAGTGGCCATCCTTATTTCCCGCCTCATCGCAGTAGCCGAGGGGCACGCACTTTGGGGCAAGGAAGCTGCCAAGGAATGGGCTGACCGCGAAAACTTCGTGCCGAATGAGCTGGAAGAGGCGTCGGATCTCCCACTGCGCCATGGTGCACAGTCGGAGCCCGGACATGTGGATGAGGGCGCGGAGATTAACGGTCATGATCAGGTTGGTGCGCGTGGCATTCGGGAAGACGAAGCGCGCATCTTCGGCGGGGATGCCCGCCGCTACGAGGTCGCCGTAGAGGCCGAGCGCACCTTGGGTCGCCTCCTCAAATCGCGCGCGCACCGTCTCGTCAGCCTCGGCCAGGGAGCCGGGGAGCATCGTCGCGGCCTTCTTGAAGGTTACGTAGCGCTGCGACTGCTGATCAAATGCCACACCGGCACGGTGGCGTACGAGCTGATGGCTGAGGGTTCGTGTGACGCCCGTGATAGCGAAGGTGAAGACGATGTGCTCGATCGTGCTCCCGTGTCCGGACTCGATGACGCGGCTGACCAGCTCGCGCTGCTTTGCTGGATCAATCTCGCCCGCTTCGGCACGGCGGTAGATCTCTTCAGGTGGGAGCTCGGAGTAGCAGGTGCGGCAGGCGGTATAGATGATCGGCACGTAAGAGCGCTCGACGATCTCGCGATTTGGGAAGAGCATCGTCGCCTTCATCCCAAGGTCGTGTCGACCCGGGTTCTTCGGGATCCCTGTCTTCTGCATCTCGCTCATCTCAGTAGTAGTCCGAGCAGGAGAGGAAGTAGCCACACTCGCAGATCATCTTGCACTTGCGATCAATCATTTGCTTTCCGCAGTTGGCGCAGCAGATCATCACCAGGCCCGGATCAATCTCGGCGAGGGCCGTCGGGGCGACCGCTGCCGGGGTGCTCTCATCGCTCGATTGGGCTGGGGCAGGCTGGCTCAACATCTGGAGAATCCTACCGCTCCGCGGGGGCTACGGCGTCGCGTGAGGCTTCGTACGGCGCACCGATTCCCAGACGTGCACCCATTAAGAGGCGCGCCTCGGCGAGGACCATGGATGCGGGGGTGCCGCTCGGGAGCACACGGAGAATCTCGAGGTCGGCTGGGCCTACAACGAGCCTGCGGCGCACCAGGTCAACGAGCTCAACCCAGGCGTCGCCCACCAGAAGGAGGGGGCGTGCGTCGCTCACCTGCAGCAGGTTCCAGGCGACGGCCACCTCTGCGAGTGTGCCGATGCCACCGTCGAGGCCGATGAGCAGATCGGCCTCCGAGAAGAGGCGCAGCCGGTCGAAGAGGTCGGCACTATCGATGCGGCGGGTCACTGCCTCATTCGCAGAGAGACCATCCCACGAGGTCACCGTGTAGCCGAGCACCTCACCACCCTTTGACTTAGCTCCACGGGAGGCGGCGCCCATGATTCCTTCGTACCCACCGGTGGCGACGGTGAACCCGGCCTCAGCGAGCGCCGCACCAATGTTGAAGGCGGCGGTCCATCGTGGATCACGCTCAGTGAGACGTGCCGAACCGTAGACGCCGACGATGAGGTGCTCAGTCATTGCAGCGCGTGTTCTCGGCGGGGAGAGTCCCACTCACGAGGAAACTGATCGCGGCGTCATTAATGCAGGCGCTGCTCCCCCCGACACTCGTATGCCCCTCGCCGACGTGCGTGAGCAGGTGGCCACTCTGCAAGAGGCTCGCCATTCGTTGTGCCCAGGCGTACGGTGTCGCAGGATCACCCGTGGTGCCGACCACCAGGATTGGCGCGGCACCAGCTCCATTTACCAATGCGGGGAGAGGGTCTGCACTTTTGTACGGCCAGACGCCGCAGAGGAGGCCACCCGAAGCATGACCAGCCGCAAAGTCCGGGGCCGCAGCAACAAATTTCTCGTAGATCGCCTTGTATCTGGCGATTGACGGTGAGGTCGGGGCATCAATGCAACTAATTGCTGGGAACGCCTCCATGATGTTCGACTTGTAGGTGCCATCTTCGGCACGATCGTTGTATGCATCGGCGAGCAGTGCCAGAAGATAGCCATCCCCGTCGGCAGCACCTGCAAGTCCCTGCACTGCGTAGCTCCAGTAGTCACGGTTATACAGCGTCATGATGACCCCAGTCCAGGCAAGTGATGCGTTGAGGCTACGACCATCGTCAAGGATGATCGGATGTTTATTGAGCGAGGCCGTGAGCGCATCAAATGCCGCGCGCGACGCACCCTTACCGAACGGGCAGGTTTTCTCAGAATCACACCAGGCGAAGAGGCGGTTCAGTGCACCTTGCAGCGCAACGCCTTGCTCGCCATATTCCGACTCATCGGTTGGCGCCATGTCTACGGCGCCGTCCAGAATCATGTGGCCGGTGGACGTCGGGAATAGGGTGGCATAGACCGCGCCGAGGGCGGTGCCGTAACTGAATCCGAGATAGTCAAGTTTTGCAACGCCCAGGCCGACTCGAATGCTCTCCATGTCGCGCGCTGATGCGGTGGTGCCGATGTAGGCGAGCATCTCGCCGGTCCCAGCCTTGCACTTGTCGGCAAACCACTGCGCATCGTTGAGCGCGGCGGTCCAATCTTTCGCGGCTGGTCGATCTGGGATTCCTGGGGTCGCCGTCCAGGCATCCATCTCCGTGTCACTCAGGCACTTGACGGGCGCGCTGCGATTGACGCCGCGCGGATCCCAGGTGACGAGATCAAAGCGATTGCCAATCTCAGCTGGCACCACACCGCGACCAGACTCGGTGAGAATGTTGATGCCAGAGGCGCCAGGGCCGCCGAAATTGAGAAGGAGTGGCCCAACCTTGTGCGCCTGATCGACTGCGGGGAGTAGGGCGAGAGCCAGCTCAATGGTTGGGCCGTCTGGCGTCAGGTAATCGCGCGGAACCGTCATGGTGGCGCAGAGGAGTTCAGGGTTCCCACTTGTCACAGGGTCGGTGACTGGGCAGCTCTGCCAGTCAATGCTGCCGCTCGGCACAAAACTTGGCGTTGGGCTGGGTGAAGCGCTGGAGCTCTCGCCGCAGGCACCCGTGGCAAGCGCGATAGCGAGGAGCGCGATGATTGAGACGCGGGTGCGAGCACGTGTGGCGTTGCGCATCGGTGGCCTCCTCTCTGCTCAGTTGTAGCAGAACGCCCCGGCCGCCAGAGGCGACCGGGGCGTTCTGAACGAGGTTCCGCGTTCGATCAGCTGCAGCCGCTCGTCGTACCGCAGGTCATGCACTTGTAGCAGGCTGCATTGCGCACCATGATCGCGCCGCACTCCATGCACGCTGGTGCATCGGACTGGTTCTGGAAGCCGAGACCAGCGACCGCCAACACACCACCCGTTGCCGCAGGAGCGGCTGAGGCGGTAACTGGCGCTGGGGTTGTGAGCGCGACGGGAGCCGAGACGGACCCCGTTGCGCTGCCGCCCTTGCCGCAGGTGCAGTTCGGACCGCACGACTCCACCGCACCCACGCGAACCGTGGCTGGGAGGGCGCCGAGGACCGGACCACCATCGGTGCGCTCTTGCAGGCCGAGGATCTCGCGATCGCCGGCTGGCAGGAAGCGGCTTCCGAGGTAACGGAAGACGTAGTCCACGATTGACTTCGCCAGTGGGATCTCGGCGTTGCCGGTGAATCCGCTTGGCTCGAATCGCACGTGAGCGAACTTGTTGACCAAGTCACGGAGTGGCACGCCGTACTGCAGTGCCACGCTGACCGAGGTCGCGAAGCTGTCGACGAGGCCGCTCACGGTGGAGCCCTCCTTCGCCATCTTCAAGAAGATCTCGCCCGGCTGACCATCCTCGTAGAGACCGACCGTGAGGTACCCCTCCTGGCCGGAGATCTCGAAGCGATGGGTGATTGCCGTGCGCTCCTTTGGCAGGCGTCGTCGCGCTGCACCGGCACCCGGCAAGATTGCAGAGGCGACTTCGGCGATTGCCGCTTCGTCCTTCTTCTTGCTGGTGTTGAGCGGCTGCGAGCGCTTCGAGCCATCGCGATAGATCGCGATTGCCTTCAGGCCCAGCTTCCAGCCCTGCAGATAGACGCTCTCAATCTCTTCGGCGGTGGCAGCCTCTGGCATGTTCACCGTCTTGGAGATTGCACCAGAGAGGAACGGCTGCGCCGCCGCCATCATGCGCACGTGGCCCATGTACTGGATGGAGCGCTGGCCGTTCTTCGCCTTGAACGCGCAGTCGAAGACGGAGAGGTGCTCGTCCTTAAGGCCAGGCGCCCCCTCGATCGTCTCCTGCTCGTCAATGTACTTGAGGATCGCGGCAACCTGCTCGGCGTTGTAGCCGAGCTTGACGAGCGCCTCTGGGACCGTCTGATTGACGATCTTGAGGAAGCCTTCGCCGACGAGCTTCTTGTACTTGATCAGGGCGATGTCTGGCTCAATGCCGGTCGTGTCGCAGTCCATCATGAACGCGATCGTTCCGGTTGGCGCCAACACCGAGACCTGTGCGTTGCGGAAGCCGTGCTTCGTGCCGAGATCGAGTGCTCGATCCCAGGCATCGGTTGCCGCCTTGGCCAGGTCCTTCGGCAGCGTTGCCGTTGGGATCTGTCGCGAGGCGTCACGGTGCTTGCCGATCACGCGAAGGAATGGCTTCTCGTTCTTCTTGTACTCAAGGAACGGTCCGCCGTGTGCCGCCGCCGTCTCGGCTGACTGCACGTAGGCCTCGCCAGTCATGATCGAGGTGATCGCGCCAGCGTAGGCTCGGCCCTCATCGGAGTCGTACGCCAAACCGCGGCTCATCAAGAGCGCGCCGAGGTTGGCGTAGCCGAGCCCGAGTGGGCGGAAGCGGTGGCTGTTCTCATCGATCTTCGGCGTTGGGTACGACGAGTTGTCCACGAGGATCTCCTGCGCGAGCAGGGTCAGCCGCGAGGCGTACTTGAAGGACTCCACGTCGAACTCGCCATCTGGTCGCACGAACTTCATAAGGTTCAGTGAGGCCAGGTTGCAGGCGGTGTCGTTGAGGAACATGTACTCCGAGCACGGATTCGACGCATAGATGCGGTCCGTGTTCGACGACGTGTGCCAGTCATTGATCGCCGTGTCGTACTGAATGCCAGGGTCGCCGCAGACCCACGCAGCCTCCGCCATCTTGCGGAAGACTTCGCGCGCCTTGAGTGTCTCTACTGGCTCGCCGCCGACAACGGCGCGTGTCTGCCACGTGCCATCGCTCTCAACTGCCTGCATGAACTCGTCGGTGACGCGCACCGAATGGTTTCCGTTCTGGAAGAAGATGGAGCCGTAGGCCTCACCGGTGAAGCTGGCGTCGTAGCCCGCCTCAATGAGTGCCCAGGCCTTCTTCTCTTCGCTGACCTTGGAGTCGATGAACTGCACGATGTCAGGGTGCTGCACATCGAGGATCACCATCTTCGCGGCGCGGCGCGTCTTGCCACCGGACTTCACAACACCAGCGAAGGCGTCGAAGCCCTTCATGAACGAGACAGGGCCGGAGGCGGTGCCACCACCGCTCATCTTCTCTTTCGCGCTGCGGATCGGGGAGAGGTTGGAACCTGCGCCCGAACCGAACTTGAAGAGCATCGCCTCGGTCTTCGCGAGGTCCATGATCGATGACATCGAGTCCTGCACGCCGTTGATGAAACAGGCTGAGCACTGTGGGCGCTTCTCAACGCCAACGTTGAACCAGACTGGCGAGTTGAAGGCCATCTTCTGGTTGACGAGCAGGTGGGTCAGCTCGGCAACAAAAGCGGCGCGGTCCTCATCGGACTTGAAGTAGTGCTGCTGCTCAGCCCATGCGTCGATCTGACCGGTTACACGACCGATCAGCTGACGAACGCTCGTCTCGCGCTCTGGGCTTCCAACGTGGCCGCGGAAGTACTTGGAGACCACAACGTTGGTGGCGAGCTGTGACCATGAGGCGGGCACCTCAACGTCCTTCTGCTCGAAGACGCTCTTACCGCTCTCGTTGCCGATGGATGCGGTACGCGTCTCCCACTGAATTTCGTCGTACGGATGCGTGCCGGCAGTGGTCCAACGTCGATCCCAGGCGAGGCCCTTTGTGCCCTTGCCATCAAAGCTCAACGGTGGCAACGGCTGCGCCGTTGACTTCTCGATCGTCGCCTTTGTTGCCGCCTTCGCAGCGTCCACCAAGCCCGCCATGTTGCTCTCCCTCTTCTGCCTCAAAATGTGAGGCCCACCATCTCTATTTCCCAACCAACGGCTGGGCGCACAGAGCCCGCTGCCGTGTAGTAGCGGGAGGCGAATCCTACGCCCCACATGGGGTGGCGTCAATCCCCAAACCACAACATATGGTGGTGTTACAGGGGAGTGTTACCGCACATGTTGTGGTTTGGCTGCATTTTGCCTTTGTTACAAAATCCGCCGCACGGCGCAGGCGCGGCCCACGCTCAGGGTGCGCTGCTCGCGAGGGAGAAGAGGCTTTGTTACAGCCCCGAGTAGGTGTGGAGGCCGGTGAACCAGAGGTTCCCCGAGTAGGTCAGCAGGACCGCCACAAAGCCGATCACCAGAAGCAGGG
>JBAXWE010000012.1:0-27999 GCA_037128565.1 bacterium | reverse complement strand
CTCACCGGGGCGCGCACGTAGCGCATCGTGTCGTAGATGGCGAGGCCGGAGGTGATCACACCCCCTGGGCTGTTGATGTAGAGCGAGATCTCCTTCTCGGGATCCTCGGAATCGAGGAAAAGAAGCTGCGCAATAATCAGATTGGCGATGTCGTCTTCGACTGGGCCGCCAAGGAAGATGATGCGCTCCTTAAGAAGGCGTGACCAGATGTCGTAAGCGCGTTCGCCCTTGCTTGAGGATTCAATCACCATTGGTACGAGCATTGGTCACCCCCTACATGTGCACCCGCTCTCTGCGGGAGGCTGAGTTTACTTGGCGGGAGCGTTCGCGGCGGTAGGCGTCGCTGGGCGCTCAGGGGCCCAGGCTGGCCAGACCTTCGGATGAGCGTCAAACCACTCGTCGACGAGGCGCTCAACTACCAGGGAACGGCGCAGCGAGGCACGGATCGCTCGGCGCCCACGCTCCGACGAGAGATAGGCCTCGAGCTTGCGCTGACCCTGGGTCTGCGGGCGGGCGCGCTCCACCTCTTCGTCGATCAACTCTTCTGGAACCTCGACCCCTTCGGCGCCGGCGACCGCGCTCAGCACCAGGAGGGTGCGCGCGCGGCGCTCGCCGCGCTCACGCATCTCGCCGCGAATCTCTTCGACGCTCTTGCCAGCGGCGCCGAGGTACTGCTCAAAGGTGAGCCCCTGCCGCGCGATGCTGCGGGCCAACTCGTCGATGAGTCCGTCGATCTCCTCCTCAATCAATGGATCGGGGATCTCTACGGTCGCGCCCTCCATGGCGAACTCAACAATCTTGTCGGCGAACTCATGGCGGCCGCGATCAACGGCGCTCGCCTTGAGGCGCATCAGGATCTCAGCTCGTAGGCCAGCAACATCGGTGACGTTCGCAACCTGCGCGGCGAAGGCATCATCGAGCGGCGGCGGGACGCGCGCACGCAGATCATTAATAACGACATCAAATCGTGCCGGCACGCCCTGCAGTGCCGCCTCTTGATAATCCTCGGGGAAGGTCACCTCAACGGTGGTGGCATCGCCGACCTTCGCGCCAACAAGCTGCGCCTCGAATCCTGGAATGAGTCGGTCAGATCCGAGCACGATCGGCATGCGCTCAGACGAGGCGCCGTCAATCGCAAGGCCGTTGTCGCCGCGGTATCCGTCGAAGGCGATGATCGCGTAATCACCGAGTTCCGCGCCACGATCGGTGACGGGGGTGAGCGTCGCGTAGCTGTCGCGCAGATCGTTGACGACGGCTTCGACCTTCGCCTCGTCAGGCTCCTCGAACGTTGGCTCGAACGAATAGCCGCGGTAGTCGCCGAGTTTCACTTCGGGCGGAACTGGAATCAGCGCGGTAAAGGTGTAAGGCTCCCCCTCAACGATCGGCTTCGCATCGATCTTCGGGCTGGTGAGTGGAACGATGTCCGACTTCATGATTCCGTCGCGATAGCCGCGCTCGATGAGGATCTCGGTCGCCTCGTCGAGGATGCGATTGATGCCGGCAAAGCGCTCCACTATCGAGCGCGGCGCCTTCCCTGGTCGGAAGCCTGGGATACGGCTGTGGCCCGCCACATGGCGGACCGCCTGGGCAATTGCCGCGGCCACGTCTGCGACCGCGAGGGTGACCTCGAGTCGGACGGTGCTCTTCTCGGCAGGAGTGGTCGTAAATTCCATGAGCGCACAGGGTACCCGACGACCCTTGTTCTGGTGGGCGAGGTGAGACTCGAACTCACACGTCGTTGCCGACACCGGCTCCTAAGGCCGGCGCGTCTACCGTTTCGCCACTCGCCCCCGAGCATCATCGTCGCCCGCGGAGGTTCCGTCCACCGCAGGTCGGCCGTCGATCAGGGCATCAAGTACCGCACGCCCGCCACGCTGGGCAGCGGCAGCCACAACCCCACTGACAAAGGCGCTCCCCGCTCCACCGCCACGGCTCGCCGAGCCGCCTGAGCTGCTTGAACGAGAACCGAACCAGCGCACCAGAAGCAGGGCCAGGATTCCGAGGAGGCCAAGCGCCCGGAGTGGGCGGTCGCGCAGCTCCTTGCCGAGCCCGCCACTGGGTCGAAGTCGACCACCAATCGCCCGAACACGCACGAGCGACGCCTCTCGAGAGAGGCGTACAACTGAGAGTCGCTCGGCCACCGCAGGGCGGCTCGCGGCAAGCGCCTCCACGCGCTTGGCGCGTAGATCTCGTTCGCTCGTCTCGTCAGGCATCCTCGCCCTCGTCGCTCGCGCCCCGTCGCTCACGCAGACGATCGGCGATACCGCGGAGCGCATCGGCGGCGGCGCGGACCACCTTACGGGCGGGTGCAATGGCAGCATCGGCGGCGCCGACCGCGCCACCAACCTCCTCAGCAAAGGCGGATGCCGCCTCATCACGAAGGCCGTCGAGCTCGTCGATGGTGGCGCGCAGCTCATGCTCCGTGGCCAGTGGTCGGAATCGGTCCGTAAAGCGCTGCATGTCAAAGGTTGCCAGGCCCACCAGCAGATCGACCAGCAAGAAGATCAGCGCAACGAGGAGCGCCGCCGCCATTGCGGGGCCAACAGATCCACCGAATACGAAGAGCACGAGTAGGGCGCCGATCGCACCACCCACAAAGGCAAGCGCGAATGATCGCGCACGACGCGGTGCGGTGATCTGCAGAATTGCGGAGGTGATCGCAGCGGCAATCACTAGCAAGAGAAGGGTGACGTGCGCCGCACCCCACACCATGGAGCCGAAGAGGGCCGCGCCGAGCAGCATGAAGATGGAGATGAGTAGACCGAGGAGGGCTGCAGTAATCAGCGTAATCACGGCGATCGCGCCGATGAGCACGCCAACTACATCACGCGAAATCGCACCGAGTTCGGCACGGAAGAGATCCCAGTGCCCGCCGATGAGTGCGCGCACCGCAATGATCAGCTGCTCGATGTCGTCGCTGAAGCTTTCGCGCTCCTTTGATCCGCCTGGCGTTTCGGTCATGCGGTTAGGCGACCGTCAACGTTGGTGCCGTCTCGTTTGCAGCGCGTACCGCGAGTCGTGCGGCAACCTGTCCAGCCAACTCTTTCAGTGCCACTGCCGCTGGACCCTCTTCGCGTTGCGCGACGGCGGGGATTCCTGCATCGCCACCCTGTCGCACCGCCATCTCCAGCGGAATGCGGCCAAGATGATCGAGCCCCTCCTCTTTCGCCAAGCGCTCCGCGCCACCACGTCCGAAGATTTCCGTGAGCTCGCCGCAGTGCGGGCAGGCGAACGCCGACATGTTCTCGACGATGCCAAGGATCGGTACGTTCATGCGTCGGAACATCGCCAACGCCTTGGTCACATCAGAGAGGGCGACGTCTTGTGGCGTGGTGACGAGCACTGCGCCGGCAATTGGTACCGCCTGCGCCAGTGTGAGCTGCGCATCAGAGGTTCCAGGCGGCAGGTCAACGACGAGATAGTCGAGGTCGCCCCACTCCACGTCGCGAAGGAACTGCTGGATTGCGCCGCCGATAAGCGGACCGCGCCAAACGATCGGCTGCCCCTCGGGGACGAAGAATTGAATGGAGATGACCTTGACGCCGTGGCGCTCGATCGGCTCGATCTTGCCGCCCGCGCTCGACTTCGGGGTGCCAGTCGCCCCCATCATCTGGGGGATGTTCGGCCCGGTGATGTCGGCGTCGAGGAGGCCGACGCGGGCGCCGCTCTGGGCCAGGGCCACGGCGAGGTTGACCGAGACGGTGCTCTTGCCAACGCCACCCTTCCCTGAGGCGACGGCCACAATGTTACGAATGCCGGGGAGGAGGCGCTCCTGGGTCGAGGAGGAGGCGCGACGGACCTTCGAGCCCCAGCGGAGCTCGGCCACCGTTACGCCGATCCCATCGAGGGCGCCGCGAATATCGCGCTCAATCACATCTTTCAGGGGGCAGGCGGGGGTGGTCAGCTCGATCATGAAGCTGGCCTGGTCACCGTTCAGGGTGAGCTCCTTGACCATCTCCAATGTAACAATGTCACGACCGAGCTCTGGCTCTTGGACGCCGGAGAGGGCCTGCATGACGGCTGCTTCGGTGGTGGCCACAGTTCCCCCTTCGCCCCGTTCGGGGCTCTCGGCGGCGCCCCACGGGCGCATCTCCCCCATCCTACCCGCAACGGCGTTTGACCCCACCCCCCGTGGGTCATAGTCTTCGCACGTCCTCACTTGAGGGGCAGGAATAGGACAGGGGTCCGCGGAGGTGTAACCGAGGGTGGCAGACGTCGACGTTCGCCTGGTCAATGTGACCAAGAAGTTCGGAGATCAGACCGCGGTGGACGGCATCACGCTTGATGTCTCCGACGGCGAGTTCTTCACCCTCCTCGGCCCATCCGGTTGCGGTAAGACCACCACGCTGCGCATGATCGGCGGCTTCGAGCAGCCGACGAGCGGCCTCATCGAACTGAAGGGTGTGGATGTCACCTTCCTCCCCGCACACGAGCGCGACGTCAACACCGTCTTCCAGAGCTATGCACTCTTTCCACACCTCTCGATCTTTGAGAACGTCGCATTCGGCCTGCGTCGCTCTGGCATTAAGGGCGACGAAGTCACGCGTCGCGTCGGCGAAGCGCTCGAACTGGTGCAGCTGATCGGCTATGAGCAGCGCAAGCCGGCGCAACTCTCCGGCGGCCAGGCACAGCGCGTCGCACTTGCACGCGCGCTCGTGAATCGCCCCGCCGTGCTCCTGCTTGATGAGCCGCTCGGCGCACTCGACCTGAAGTTGCGCAAGCAGATGGGTATTGAGCTCAAGCGCATTCAACGCGAGGTCGGCATCACCTTTATCTATGTCACCCACGACCAGGAAGAGGCGATGACGATGTCAGACCGTATCGCGGTGATGAACAAGGGTCGCTACGAGCAGCTCGCTGGACCAGAGACGCTCTACGAGCGACCGACCACGCGCTTTGTCGCCAGCTTTGTTGGTGCGAGCAATCTCCTGGAGGGGAAGATCGGCAGCGACGGCGACCTGTGGACGGTGACACTGCCGTCTGGCGATGTTGTGCGGGCACCAAAGAGCCTCGGCGACATCGGCACTGCCGGCGCAATTGGTGTGCGCCCAGAGAAGCTGATGCTGCTTGAGCCGGGCCAGGAGTCGAAGGGGAATCGCCTCGATGGGATTGTTGTTGACACCAGCTATCTCGGTGTACTGACGCAGTACACCGTCGAGGGGGCGAATGGCCTACGACTGTTGGTAAGCGAGCAGAACGTTGACCGCACGACCCGCAGTGATACATGGCGACCGGGTGAGCGTGTCGCTCTCACATGGAAACCCGAGCACGGCTTCGTGGTCGGCGATTCAGTAAGCGCCTAAGGCGCAGGAGGAGTGGACGATGAGTACCGAGAAGAGCGCTGAGATGTTGGTGAGCCGACGAACCGTCCTTAAGGTCGGCGCCGCAGCTGCAGGTACCGCCGCCTTCCTCGCCGCGTGTGGCACCTCTGGTAGTTCAACGACTCCAAGCGCAAAGCCGTCGCAGTCAGACACCATCTCCGACGTGGTCAACGTTGCAAACTGGACCCTCTACATCGACTTAAGTGAAGACCAGCTGACGCGACCCACCGTTGCCGCATTTGAGGCGGAGTACAAGACGAAGGTCAACTATGTTGAGGCGATCAACGACAACGACTCCTTCTTTGGCACGATCCAGGCACCACTGAAGGCTGGCGAAGATGCAGGCTGGGATATTGCCACGCTGACCGACTGGATGGCCGCGCGCATCTTGCGTCTCGGCTGGGCAGAGAAACTCAACAAGGGAAACATGCCGAACTTCACCGCCAATCTGCTTGACGTATACAAGGGGCGCAGCTTTGATCCGAACGTTGAGTACCTCGCTCCGTGGGCCGGCATCGTCGCTGGCATCGCGGCGCATAAGAGCACCGCTGGGTTTGTAAAGGGATTCAAGGACCTCTTCGACCCACGCCTCAAGGGGAAGGTTTCGCTGCTGACCGAGATGCGCGACACCGTTGGGCTTGCGATGCTCGCCAATGGTGATGATCCGGCTAAGGCTGACCGCGCCTCGTTTGATCGCGCCATTGCGCTGATGGAACCGGGCGTAACCAGCGGCCAGGTTCGTGCCTTTACCGGTAACGACTACAAGGAGCTGATTGTGAAGGGCGACGTGGCAGCATGCGTTGCCTGGCGCGGCGACACGGTGCAGATCGGCTACGAGGATGCAGACATCGTCTGGGTCACGCCAACCGACGGCTGCACCTTCTCATCAGACAACATGCTCATCCCGCTCGGCGCAGCTCATAAGTTCACTGCTGAAAAGTGGATGGACTGGTACTACAAGCCAGAGATCGCGGCGCAGCTCACCGCTTACGTGCAGTACGTCTCGCCGGTGAAGGGAACGAAAGAGGAGATCGCGAAGCTTGATGCTGCGCTCGCCACCGACCCGTTCATCTTCCCCGACGCGACCGTTTCGGCAACGTTGCATGTCTTCGCCGGGCTCTCTGAGAACGACGAGATCTACATGAACGACGCCTTCAGCGCCCTCCAGGGCAACTGAGCCGCCGAGCCAGGCGGAGCCGACGGTGATCGCGTACCTGCGACGGCATCCGGGGGCACTCCCCCTGCTACTCCTCGCCCCGGCGATCGCTTGGCTGGTGGCGTTCTACGTCTATCCAGCGATTCAGATGCTGCAGGCCAGCCTCTGGAGCGGCACACTTGAGACGGGGTTCGTCTTCTCGTGGTCAAACGCAGCGACCTACTCAGTGGCACTCGGTCGTTATTCGGATCAGTTTTTACGCTCGATCTTGTACGCGGCGGTATCAACGCTGGTCTGTCTGGCCCTCGCATTCCCACTCGCGTACACCATCGCGTATCGAGCTGGGCGCTACCGCACCCTTCTCCTCTTTATTGTGATTGCTCCGTTCTTCACCTCGTTCTTGCTACGCGTGCTCGCATGGAAGACGGTGCTCGCCGACGATGGATTCATTCTGGGGCCACTCAAGGCGATCGGGCTCCTCCCTGAGGAGTTCCGTATCCTCGCCACCCCTGCAGCGGTGATCTTCGGCATCTCGTACAACTTCTTCCCCTTCATGGTGCTCCCGATTTACGTGTCGCTTGAAAAAATTGACCGGCGCCTCGTTGAGGCGGCGAAAGATCTCTATGCCGGACCGATTCGTGCGTTCCAACGCATCACACTCCCGCTCGCCCTCCCTGGCGTATTTGCAGGATCACTCCTGGTCTTCATCCCAGCAATGGGTGACTTCGTGAATGCCGAACTTCTCGGCAGTGTGCAGACGCGCCTCATCGGCAATGTGATCCAGAGTCGCTTCTTGGTAAACAATGACTACCCGACTGCGGCGGCGCTCAGCTTCATGCTGATGGCCGGCATTCTGACCGCCGTATTTATCTATGCGCGCGTGCTTGGCACCGACGAGCTTGAGACGGGGATCGGCTGATGTTGCGCTGGCTCGGCCGAAATACGTTGCGCGCCTACACGGGGCTGGCCCTGATCTACCTGCTGCTGCCGATCTTTATCGTTGCCCTGTTTAGCTTCAATGATCCTGTTGGGAAGACAAACTACACGTGGGTCGGCTTCACCCTTGACCACTGGGCGAACCTCTTTGCCATTCCTGGCCTGCTTGATTCGGTCGTTATCAGCATTCGCATCGCGCTGATCTCAACGATCATCGCGACATCACTTGGGACGCTCGCCGCGCTTGCGCTGGTGAGATATCAGTTCCGTGGACGACCGGCAACCAGCCTCTTCATCTTCCTGCCGCTCGCCACCCCCGAGATCATCCTCGGCGCATCGCTCCTCACCCTCTTCGTGGCGATCGGCAAGCCCCCCTTCTTCCCGCTGAATGAATTCACCATCCTGATCGCCCACATCACCTTCAATATCAGTTACGTGATCGTGACCGTCCGTGCGCGACTGGCCGGCTTCGACCGCCGACTGGAAGAGGCGGCGGCCGACCTTGGCGCCGACGGATGGCAGACCTTCTGGCGCGTCACCTTCCCGCTCATCCTTCCAGGGATCATGGCGGCGGGCCTCTTAGCCTTCAGTCTGTCAATTGACGACTTTGTCATCACCAACTTCACCGCGGGGCGCACCACGACCTTCCCTATGTTTGTCTGGGGCTCAGCGCGCATCGGCGTACCGCCGCAGGTGAACGCCATCGGCACGATCTTCTTTGTTGTGGCAGTCAGTGCCGTGGCGATCGGGTCGCTCTTGCAGCGGAGGCGCGCGTGAGCAACGAGCGCGGTCCAATTCCGCCGCACAGTGTCATCGCGCCAGTGTGGGGTCGCTCCGCAAGCGTCGATGTGGAGCGCGGCGAGGGCTCCTGGCTCATCGACCGAAGCGGCGAGCGCTGGCTCGACTACACCTCCGGAATCGGCGTGGTTAATACGGGGCATGCGCATCCAAAAGTTGCCGCGGCGATTGCCGAGCAAGCCAGCAAGTTGATCCATGGGCAGCAGAACATCGTCTTCCACGAGCCGGGGCTGCGACTGCATGAACGCCTGAGCAAGGTGCTGAGCGGCGGGCCGTGGGGCGTCTTCCTGTCGAACTCCGGATCGGAGGCGGTCGAGGCGGCGGTGAAGCTCGCGCGGCGCGCCACCAAGCGGCGCGTGATCCTCACCTTCCGCGGCGGCTATCACGGGCGCACCGCGCAGACCATGGCGATGACCACGGCGAAGAACGTCTACCGCGGCCACTTCGAACCACTCCCCGGTTCGGTCTACAGCACCGCATTCCCATCCTGCTTCCGCGCGCCAGTAGCGGCGCACGATCCCGCCGTTGCTGGTACCCGAGGCGCCTGCGCTGGCTGCAGCTGCCGCTGGGAAGAGGAGTGGGATCTCACGCTGCACACCCTTGCGAGCGCCGAGGATGTCGCCGCCGTCATCGTGGAACCGATCCTCGGTGAGGGTGGCTACATCGTTCCACCAGCCGGCTTCCTGCCGCGCCTTCGTGAACTCACTCGGGAACTCGGCATTCTGCTGATCGTCGATGAGGTGCAGACCGGCTACGGGCGCACTGGCAAGATGTTCGCCGTGCAGCACGAGAGCGTAGAGCCCGACATCCTGGTGATGGCGAAGGGGATCGCCTCAGGCCTTCCACTCTCGGGGATCATTGCCCGCAAAGATCTCCTGGATACCTGGGAGCCCGGTACACACGGCGGCACCTACGGCGGCAACGTCGTTGCGTGCGCCGCCGCGCTCGCGACCCTTGATGTCTTCGAAGAGGAGGGGCTCGTCGCGAATGCGGCGGCCCGCGGCACCCAGATGCTTGATGGCCTGCGCAAGATCGCCGCCGACCGGCCTGGCATTGGCGACGTGCGTGGACTCGGGCTGATGCTCGCCTTGGAGTTTGTGCAGCCTGGCGCCGGTGATGGTCGCGCGCCTGACCCTGCCGCCGTGAAGCGCGTCATCGCCGAGGCGAACAAGCGCAAGTTGCTGCTGCTCTCCGCCGGCTCGTACGCGCAGGTCATTCGCATCATTCCGCCACTGGTCACGACGGCGGCAGAGATCGACCTCGCCCTGAAGATTTTGGAAGAGTCCCTCGACGCTGCAGGGGTAACCCGCAGCTAATTAGAAACGGGGCTCCCCCGCCTAGCTCAGCAGATCGGCCGGCGCAGGTGGCAGCGGATCCGATGTCTCAGTTACGTAGCGCTCCACAAGGGCGCGTGAGCCAGGAACGCCAAGCTGCGAGAAGAGCGAGTGGAACTTTGCCCGCTGTGTCTCAAGGATCTCAGGCGTGCCAGCCGCGTCCCAGAGCGCCTGCTTGAATGGTCCAAGCGCCTTCTTTCGCGTGCGATAGAGGAACTGCTCGTCGCTGTCTCCCGGCTTCGCCTCATCGGCGGCGTTGGCGCGCAGCCACGCCGTGATCTCGGCACGAAGGCCGGCATCGAGTGCCGGGTGATCGAGAAGGATGTTCTGGAATCCGGTGGCGAGGTGAATTTCGGCGGCACCAACCTCTGGGAAGCGATGGAAGAGATCCTCAGGGAGTGTCGACGCACCATGCTGCACCGCGCCAGCCAGGCCGCGGGCGCGGGCAAGTTCGCCGAGTTCCTTCAACACCGTGAAGTCGAGCGCAACCTCAGCGACGCCGCCACCTGGGAGCGGCACACCACCGTGACTCGTCCCCGTCTGCACCGAGACCTTGCGCAAACCAAGCGCTCCAGCGCGGCGACTGGACAGCGCGACGTCGAATTCGTCGAGATAGGCGGCAAGCTCTTCGGCGGTGGAGTTCTTATTCCCCACCTCGCCGATCTCGCCACCCATGCTGATCTCGATCCCGACAGGTTCCAGTTCACGAACGAGGGCGACCGCCTCGGCAGTGCGCACCGCATTAACGCGCTGCTGCTCCTGGACCGCTGGCAGCGTAAGGTCCACGAGCGTGGAGGCATCAATGTCAATGTTTCGATAGCCAGCGTCCACCGCGAGTCGACAGGCGCGTGCAATCTCGGCGGCGACCCCTTCAGGATCGGTCGCGTACTTCTTAGCGACGAATTGGTAGTGGTCACCCTGAATAAAGAGAGGGCCTCGCCAACCAGCGGCGATGGCGCCGCAGAGGATGCTCGTGGCATAGTCGGCGGGGCGCTGGAAGGTGTAGGTCTGCTCGGAGCGCGCCAACTCAAAGATCAACGCTGCACCATCCATGGCGGCGGCGGTCTCGAGCGCGGTGCGCGCCATTGCGAACACTTGGCTCCGTAGGTTCAGCGCCGGAACGGTGAGGCCTTCGTAGGCGTTGCTCGCTCGTGCGGCATAGAGCGGCGCGATGCTGGCGCTTTGAATCCCTGCAGCGGCCGCGGCGGCACGTGCGAGCCATTGCGCCGCAGTAACGGTTGACTCGTCGGATGCGAAGGCGGCCGTCCAGGCGATCGTCGCGGCGCCGCTCTGGCGCAGTTGCGCAGCATCCAGAATCTCGACGAATCCCGCGGGCGTAACGCGCAGCGACGCGCTGAGAAGTTGACGTAGGGCTGCGGGCGAAGTGGCGATACGACTCATGGAGGAATCGTAGCGCGCTTCCCTCTACGAGGTGGCGAGCTCCTGCTCACGCGCCGCCAACTGGCTGCTGTACGCGGCCTGCGTGACACCGACCCGCGCCGCGAGTTCTGGGAGCGCCGCCCACGAGAAATCATCCCAACCGCCCCTGCCATCCCAAGTTGCAAGAAGCGCCGGCGGACGTCGCGCGCCCCCATCGAGCGCTGGTGCGCGCAGCAGGTGTGCCGACTCCACATGGCTCTTCGCCGCTGCATCACTACCGAGCACGATCACGAGGCCGAGGCGATGCAGGTCATCTTCTGGCACGCGCAGGTTTGCACCGCGCAACAGATCAAGCAGCTCGGCAAGGTCGTGACCTGGTGCAGTTGCGATGAGGGGGAAGCCGCGAACTAGGGAGCGAACGACGGTTTTCGTCGTTGCTGCGCTCAGGCGCTCAATCAGGCCGTGGGCGATGAGTCGCGTGGAGCGCGGACTTCGTGGCGCGCCGCCAGCACCGGCGACCAGACAGCCAACACCGGCGGGATCAGTGAGCCAGACGAAGGCCTCCTCTGGTGCGATCTTAATCTCGGCACTCTCGGCGCCAGCCGGAAGAGGCGAGGCGGCGGCAATTGCCTCGGCAAGGGTGTCGCGATGCGCAGAGGCGGCACTCCCCGTTACAAGGACTGGGACGCCCGCGTCAGCGAGGAGGGTGGCCTGTGCCGCCAGCGTGGCGCTGAGCTCGCCAGCCGCCACCAGGTTGCGCAGTGCTTCGTGGCTCATGAGCGCTCCGCCGTCAGCGTGTTCGTTCGAATAGAGGTGTCGATCCACGCCGATTCGGTGCCGATCATCGTCTCTCGTCCGTGCCCTGGAATCACACGAGTCGCAGCGTCAAGCATTCGCAGCCGTGCAAGTGAATCAAGCATCGCGGCGGAGTCACCGCCGGGCAGATCCGTCCTCCCCCACCCACCAAAGAAGAGGGTGTCACCACTCAGAAGGAGGCCTGCGCTCGCATCAAAGAGCGAAATTGACCATTCGGTGTGACCTGGCGTGTGCAGCACGGTGAAGTTGATGCTCCCCGCAGTGATTCGATCACCATCGTTTAGGTCGCGCGTCGGCACCACAGCGGGGATCGGAAATGGTGCTGCGAGCGGCTGCGGTTCGATCAGGCGGTAACGGTCGAGCGGGTGCACGCCAATCGGGAGCTCTTCGTGATGATGCGTGGCGTGGTGCGCGGCAAGTGCCGCCATCTCACCCATGTGGTCCCAGTGACCATGGGTGGCAAGGGCCAAGACCAGACGCCAGCCGCGCTCGGAGAGTTGCGTGGTCAGTGCTGCGAGTGATGGGATCGCGGGATCAACGACAATCGCCTCGCGTCGCTCTGGGTCACCGACGAGCACCACGTTGGTGCGCAGCGGCCCGATAGGAAGAACCTGCACCTCGATCATCAACGCGGCCGTTCAATTGGCTGAAACGCACGTGAATCGAGTTCCGCGCGCAGCGTCTCCTCGTTCGCCGACGAGAGCTGGACCAGGCGCTCCAGCAGTGCAATACGCCTCTCCGCCTCGCTGTGCACAGGCGATGCCTTTGCGGTGGGCAGCATGCCGGACACACCGACGCGATCGAGGCCTCGCCCACCCAGCGACGCGGCGTAGCGCACCGCCCAGAGCAGAACCTCAACAGGCTCTGGCTCCTCATCTCCCGGCGCAGGAACGAGCGCGAGGATCAGGCCACGATCCCCCGGCCAAGTTGCGGCGGCACGCCACGACTCTGGATCGCGAATCGGATTGATCACAAGGCTCTCAGCTGGAAGCAGCAGCCACTCTTCGCGGCTCAGGCCGACCAGGTTTCCGCCAACCGGGAGGAGCGCCCGATGCCTACCGGCAAGTGCGACCAATCGAGCGGTGAGCGCTTCACGAACCGCAGGTTCGGACGTCGTTAACTCTGGGCACTCGACCAATTGAATTGCAGGGTTGGAATCAGGCGCACAAGCGAATGCGGCTGGATCAAGAAGCGTTGCGAACACCCTAGAACGGGAGTGCGTCGCGCCAGAGCGCGAGATCAAACCAGTTGGCGAAGAGGACCAGCAGCAGTGCACTTACGAGAAGTGTCACAAGGATCTCGCCGCCGCGCCAGCCTGTGACTGCAGCGGTCCATCGGCGGCGCATCGCCTCCGCACGTGTTGGCTGAATCAGCACGCCAAGGATCAGGCCTGTGATCAGCCCACCGATGTGTGCCGAGTTATCGATGCCACCACCAATGAATCCAATGCCAAACCCAAGCGCGATGTTGATGAGCAACAGGCCGCCGACACGACCGAGCGCCTCGCGCATACCTCGCTCGACGAGTGGTCTGTGCGCCCACTCTGCACCAAGGGCGATGCCGAAGAGGGCAAAGACGCCACCAGAGGCCCCGACGGAGTAGGCGTATGGGAACCAGATCGCACTCGCCAACGATGCGCCGATCACACCCAAGAAATACCAGAGGAGGAGGCGGCGGGCGCCGTATAGTCGATAGACCAGTTGCGCAGCGATGTCGAGGGCAATCGCGTTAAAGCCGAGATGGAGAGCCCATGCCTGCCAATCTGGGTTGATGCCACCGTGAACAAACGCCACAGTCACCAGACGCCATGGGCTGCTACTTAAGAAATCGCCGCCAACGGTCGTGATCTTCTGCAGCGCGAAAAGTTCAGCAAGCGCCGGGTCAAGCTTCGTAAGTAGTGAGATGGCGATAGTGACGACGAGAAGCGCGCGGGGCGTCCACGCGCCGACCGATGCGCCACGGGCGCGGCGGAATGCCGCCTGGGCACGGAGCGACGAGCCGCCCGTCTCTTTGGTCAGCCAACCGATGCGCGAGGCGATCTCTGCGCGAGCCCCGCTGTTCGGGGCGTCACCCTCGGCCTGGCGGTACGTCGCGAGTGCGACGGCGAGCTCGCCGCGGCGAACCTCCTCCATGGCACGACGACGGAGTGCGAGGAAGCGCAGCTCAGTGTCGGCAGAGTTCGTCGCGATCTCAAGGTATTCCGCCGCCTCGTCGTCGCGCTCAAGGCGAAGCAGCGCTTCGGCGGCGCCGTAGGCCGCACGTTCGGCGAGGGTGCGGTCATCGCTCGGCGTTGCGCCGGCCACCGCCGCCGCAAAGGCCTCAGCGGCCCCCTCCGCGTCGCCTCGGTCGAGCGCGTCGACGCCGAGCTCCATGCGGCTCGCTAAGTCGGTCGCCTCAGACAAGGGGTGCTGCGCTTTACTCATCAACTGCAGCGTACGCGATGCGCTATCAGGCGGCAGGCGACTCGCGATCAGGAAGGAGGAGGGCCACCAGGAGGTCGGTGACGGCGGCCGGATCGCCGCCTGGGCGCTCTACCTCTAGCGGCGGTGGGGCCTCCCCGCGTTCGCCAGCTGGCACGACGGCGGGGCGCGACCCTTCAGGTCTCGTCATAACGAGCCGTGCACCGACATACGCACACGCATCAAGCACCGTACTGGCAACCGAATCGTCAGTGGGGTCTACCAGGAGCACTGCATCAAAACTCGTGAGATAGCGCAGTGCAAGCTGGACGTCGGCGGCATCCATCTGCAGGGCGTTCGCCTCGTCACCAGCGGTCGCACGCGCAGCGTCGCGAATTAGTGCCACATGGCCGATCCCGCCTGCCGCTAACTTCGCGATGACCGCCTCTCCCGCTGGGTCAACACCGACCTTGCTCACTAACTCAACGGGCTCACCAGCTGCGGCAAGGGCGAGCGCGACGGTGGTGGCGTAGCCGCCAACGCGGTAGATCAAGCCCTCGGTGTGTGCGGTGACGGAACCGATCACGACGATCATTCCGAGGCCGCACCGTCTGCTTCGACGCGCACGACAAACCCTTCGCCTTCGAGTGGCCCCACGATCGCCGCGGCGTCGCCAACGATCACGATCTGCTCGGCAGAGGCGGCAAGCTCATCGGCAATGAGCGCGATCGCGGCACGATCAACTGCAGTGACACGCTCGCGGAAGTAATCTGGCTCATCAGGTGAGAGTCCGAGCACCGCGAGGCCCGCCGCCATGCTGGCAACCGGGGTGGCGGTGCCGAATCGCAACGGGAAGGTTCCGCAGAGATAGTCGCGGGCTTCGGTCAGCTCTTCGTCGGTTGGAGGCACACTCTGCATCGTGGCAAGTTGACGGCGCGCCTCGGCAAGGGCAGGTGCGGTCACGCCCGTCTCCACCGCAGTACCCGCCATGAATGGGCCACGCCCACGTCGCAAATCAAACCGTGCACCTGCACCGTAGGTGTACCCCTTCTCTTCGCGGAGCACGCGATTGAGGCGCGAGCCGAAGAGCCCGCCGATGATCTCGGCGTAGACGAGTGCGGCGTGATGGTTGGCGTCGAGTCGCGAGCGACCGATGCGGCCGATGCGGATCTCTGATTGCACCGAGCCCGGTCGGTCCAGCACCTTTACGAGCGGCACAGCACTTGTTGTGGGCGTAGTGGTCGCGGCGCGATCTGGCTCACCGCGATCCCAAGTGCCACCACCTGCGGCGATCTCGCCCAGGCGGCTCGCCTCAATCAAGGCGAAGGCTGCATCGGCATCAATGTCGCCCGCAAGGACCAGCGTTGGCGTGCCGGTGCGCACGATCTGTTGGTGGCGCGCAACAAGCTGCTCACGCGTCAGGCCCGCGACGCCGTGCGCCGTTCCGGCGAAGGGTCGACTGTAGGCCGCCTCTGGTGCGTAGAGGGCAGCGGAAAGCGCATCAACGGCGCGGCTGCGTGGGCTCGCATGTGCCTGCTTAATCGCGGCGAGTCGCAACGCCTTCAGCCGTTCAACGTCGGCGGCGGGAATGCGCGGCGTCAGGGTGATCTCGGCCATAAGGTCAAAAACACCAGCGAGACGTGAGACCGGTGCACCAGCACCGATGGTGAGGCTCTCCCAGCCTGACTCCGCCCCGATCGATGCGCCGAGCAACTCTCCCGCCTCAATGAGCCCATCTGCGTCGTGGTGCTCCGTCCCCTCAGTCAGCATTCGACCGAGGAGAGCCGCAAGCCCCGACTCTTCGGGGCGTTCCCCCGCCGCGCCGCCTGCAAAGAGGAGCTGTACTGAGGCGATCGGCCGCGATGGCATTGGGAGCAGAATCACGCGCATCCCTGCGCGGGTCACGCGCTCGATCGCGCGCGGGAAGCGCCACGCGCGCGGCGCCCCTGGGCCTGGTCGCGCTGTTGCGTTGCTCATGACTGACCCTCGGGGATGTACCAGAGCACGATGCGATTCTCTTTTGCGAAGAGCTTAGCGGCGGTCTGCACCTGATCTGCCGTTACCGCAAGGGCAAGGTCGAGATCGCGATTGATGCGACCGGGATCGTTCAGCAGGGTGGCGTACATGCCGACCGCATCGGCGAGCTCCTCGGGATCGGATCGCGCCAGCAACTCTTCAGATTCTGTCAGCGCCTTGGCACGTTCGAGCTCTGCCGCCGTTGGCCCCTCAGCGGCGAGGCGCTCCAACTCTTCAACGAAGGCGCGCTCCACCGCTTCATTCGAGGCGCCTGGGCGCACCGTTGCGGCGCCAACGATGATCGATGCCCCACCAACAAATGGGAGCAGCGAGAGGCTCATATCCTGCGCCACCTGCTCGTCGCGAACGAGGCGTCGATAGAGGCGACTCCCCTTCCCGCCGGCAAGGATCTGCGTGGCGATCTCAATCGCTGGAATCAGTGGTGCGCTCAGCACCGGAGCGCGGAAGGCGAAGTGCACGCGCGCCTCAGGGACCTTGTCGTGAATCGTCTTGCGGATCTCACCGCCAAGCGGCGCGCTCAACGCGAGGTCAGGGTGCGCCGGAAGGGCAGGGTTGGCAGGGATCGCACCGAAGTGTCGCTCCACGGCGGCGATGATCTCGCCCTCATCAATGTCACCCACAACGGTGAGGACGGCATTGTTCGGAGCATACCAGGTGGTGAAGAAGCTGCGCACGTCCTCAAGTGATGCCGCATTGAGGTCTTCCATGGAGCCGATCGTGGGGTGATGGTATGGATGCCCCTTCGGATACGCGAGTGCGAAGAGTTCGATGTAGGCACTGCCGTACGGCTGGTTGTCGTAACTGGATCGCTTCTCGTTCTTCACCACATCACGCTGGTTGTCGAGGTTCGCCTGATCAAGCGCTGATAGGAGTGTGCCGAGCCGATCGGCCTCCATCCAGAGGATCAGCTCTGCCCACTCAGCAGGCACCGTGGCGAAGTAGTTGGTGCGATCGAGCCAGGTGGTGGCATTCCCCTCTCCGCCGATTGACTCAACGAGGGTGAGGTGCTCTGCCTTCGTGACGTTCTCGGAGCCTTGGAACATGAGGTGCTCAAAGAGGTGGGCGAATCCGGTGCGCCCAGCGCGTTCGTCTTTGGAGCCGACGTGATACCAGATGTTGACAGCGGCAATAGGCGCCGTGCGGTCAACGATCAGGAAGAGGCGCAAGCCATTGGCGAGCCGATGTTCGCGAATCGGCAGCGGCGGCGTTGCCGTGCGCGTGGTCATGTTAAATACGCGGAAGTGCGACCGGCAGAAGGCAGAAGAGAGCTGCGCCGCCTACGCCGATGGCGAACCCTTGTGCCGCGATGATCATTGAGGTGCGGCGATCTGCGGCGAGTGACGCTAGGTCGCTGACGCGGCTCATCTCGCCGATCTTTCCGAGGTTGAAGGTGCCGGCAAGCCCATAGGCCATGCAGAAGCGTCGCTGCGCCTGAATCCACCCGATTGCAGCGCCAGTCAGCGGCAGCGCCACGAGGAGTCGTGTCGCATCACCCGCTGGCGTGCCGACGAGTAGAAGTACCGCCCCGAGTGCGAGGGTGGCGATAAACCCGATGATCGCAACTCGACGGCGGCGTGCGATCTCATCAGGTCCGATGTTGCAGGCGCCAGGTGCGTAGGTCAGTTCCATGCGCCTATCGTAGCCCTCGCACGCCGATCGGGTTCAACGATACGGCTGACATGGTGGCCCGCACCGTCAGCGCCTCCGCCGACGCCACGGCGGTCTCCATGGCGGTGAGGCAGAGCACCCCGTACTCAACAGCGGCAAGGCGAATCTCCAGCGCGTCACGCAGTGCCCCTGTTGCCATCGACGGCGTGTTGACAACCAGGGCAACGGCCCCAGAGCGAATCAGATCGGCAATCCCCGGCGCGCCATCGCGCCCCTGGTCACCGAGTGGGTTCGCCGAACCGGCAGCGATGCCAAGCCCTTCGAGAGCACTGCGCGTGCCGGGCGTGGCGACCAGCTCGTAGCCAGCGGCGAGGAGTGGGGTGGCGAGGTGTGCCAGGAGGTGCTTGTCGCGGTCGGCGACGCTCAAGAGAGCGATGCGCTGCGGGTCACGTGGCGGTGGTGGCAACAGGTTCGCTGCGATCAGCGCCTTGCCCAGCGCCTCCTCTGCAGTCAGGCCGAGGCCGATCACCTCGCCCGTCGACTGCATGAAGGGCCCGAGCGTTGGGTCGACGCCGCGCAGCTTTGCAGTGCTGAACGCTGGTGCCTTCACCGCCACGCCGTTCGGCGCTGAGGAGATCCCCGACACGTACCCCTTCGACGCCAACGTATCGCCGAGGGCGACATCAACGGCGAGCGGCACCATCGGAATCCCCGTCACCTTGCTCATGAATGGCACCGTTCGGCTTGCGCGTGGGTTCACCTCAATCAGGTAGATTCCCTCGTCGCGCACGATGAACTGCGCGTTCACCAGGCCGCGCACGCCAATCTCGCGCACCAGTCGCATAAAGATCCCCGCCAGCTCTGCTTGCTTCGCCACTGAGAGTCGCTGCGGTGGATAGACGGCAATCGAGTCGCCCGAGTGCACCCCCGCAAGCTCGACGTGCTCCAAGAGACCAGGAATCAACACCGTTGCGCCGTCGGTGACCGCGTCGATGTCAATCTCAATTCCTTCTAGGAAGCGATCGATGCGCAACGGACGACCATCACCGATCTCGCCGATGCGGTCGAGCTGGCGCTCGAGATCAGGTCGTGAATAGGCGAAGTCGATGGCGAGGCCGCCGATCACGTACGACGGTCGCACAATCACCGGATAGCCGATGCGCTCCACCAGCTCGATCGCCTCTTGGCGACTGCGCGCCAAGCCACCCTCGGGTTGCAAGATGCCGAGACGATCAAGTAGCGCAGCGAAGCGCACGCGATCCTCGGTCTCATCAATCGCTTCGAGCGATGCACCGAGCAGTGGCACACCGGCTGCTGCGAGCGGCGCCGCGAGATTGAGTGGCGTCTGCCCACCGAACTGCACGAAGGCAGGCAGTGTCGTCTCCCCGTCTGGCGATTCGGCGCGAACGATCTCCATGATCGACTCCGCATCGAGCGGCTCAAAGTAGAGGCGCGTCGACGCATCGAAGTCGGTCGACACCGTTTCGGGATTGCTGTTCACCATCACCGCCGACCAGCCGCGCTCGGTTAGCCGCTCCGCGGCGCGCACGGCGCAGTAGTCAAACTCAATCCCCTGACCAATGCGCACCGGCCCAGAGCCAATCACCATCGCCGCCTTTCGCGGCACGGGCGGCGCCTCTGGCGGCGAGCCGGCTGCCGCATACGTTGAGTAGAAGTAGGGTGTGGCGGCGGCGAACTCCGCGGCGCAGGTGTCAACCATCGCGTACCCCGGAGTGAGACCGAGCTGTGAGCGGCGCTGGGCGATGCGCGGCTCTGACACGCCGCTCATCAGCGCAAGGTCGCGATCGCCAATCGCGGAACGCTTCGCCGTGGCGAGCAGAGAGACCGAGGCAGGGTCCGGGCCGATCAGTGTCTGCCCGGCCTCACGCACACGGTGCTCAATGGCGATGAGGCGCTCGAACTCCGCCAGGAACCAGCGCGTGATCCCCGTTGCGGTGTGAATCTGGTCGGCCGACACGCCGCGGCGCATCGCCGCAAAGAGTCGCCAGAGTCGCGAGTCGGATGGGCGCAAGAAGTGGCGCAGCGCCTGAGCGTCGTCTTTCGCGATGATCGGCGCCAGCTCGGCCTCCCATGAGGCCTCCTCCGCCGTTGGGCCACTCCCCGACTGCTCCATGGAGCGCAGTGCCTTATTCAGCGCTGCACCAAAGGTGCGATCGATTGACATCACCTCGCCGGTCGCCTTCATCTGACTGCCGAGTAGGCGATCGGCGCCAGGGAACTTGTCGAATGGGAAGCGCGGCAGTTTCACGACGATGTAGTCGAGGGCGGGCTCAAAGGCGGCGACCGTGGTGCGCGTGACAGCGTTCGGGATCTCGCGGAGCGTGCGGCCAATGGCGATCTGCGCCGCCACACGTGCGATCGGATAGCCGGTCGCCTTGCTGGCGAGTGCCGAGCTGCGGCTGACGCGCGGGTTCACCTCAATCACCACGTACTCGGTGTAGTCGGGCGAGAGGGCCAGCTGCACGTTGCAGCCCCCCTCAACACCGAGGGCGCGAATGATGTCGAGCGAGGCGGTGCGAAGGCGCTGGTGGACGGGGTCGGGCAGCGTCTGCACGGGGGCGACCACGATGCTGTCACCCGTATGCACGCCGAGCGGGTCCACGTTCTCCATCGAGCAGACGGCAATGCAGGTGTCCTCGGCGTCGCGCATCACCTCGTACTCAATCTCCTGCCAGCCGACGAGGCAGCGCTCGATCATCACCTGGCGAATCGGACTGGCGCGCAGGCCACTCTGTACGCGCTCCCAGTACTCCTCTTCGGTCGCAACGATGCCGCCGCCCGTGCCACCGAGCGTGAAGGCGGGGCGAATGATCGCGGGGAGGCCGATCTGCACGAGCGCCGCCGTCGCAGCCTTCATGCGCTCGTCGTCGTTCGCCCCTTGCACCATGGCGCTTGGCGCCGTGGGCTGACCGATGCGATCGCACATCTCGCGGAATAGCTCACGATCCTCCGCCATCTTGATCGCAGAGAGCGGTGTGCCGAGAAGGCGAATCGGATGGCGCTGAAAGACGCCGGCATCGTCGAGCGCCACCGCCATGTTCAGCGCCGTCTGCCCACCGAGGCCGGCGAGCAGCCCCTCAGGCTTCTCACGTTCAATGATGCGCTCGATCACCTCAACGGTGAGTGGCTCGAGGTACACAACATCGGCGACCGACGGGTCGGTCATGATCGTCGCCGGATTGGAATTCACGAGAATCGTGCGAACCCCTTCAGCGCGCAGTGCGCGACACGCCTGTGTGCCCGCATAGTCAAACTCCGCCGCCTGGCCAATCACCACGGGCCCCGAGCCAATGATCAGGACGCTTGCCGGCTTGGTGCTCATCGCTCGCTCTGCGCAATCGCGGTCATGAAGCGATCAAAGACTGGCGTGGCATCAAGTGGTCCTGGCGAACCTTCGGGGTGGTACTGCACCGTCTCGATCGGCAGCTCGCGGTGTCGTAGCCCCTCAACGGAGCCATCGTTCAAGTTGATCTGACTCACCTCAAACCCAGAGCCAGCGGGGAGCGTGCCGCCGACAACCTCGACCTCGTGATTCTGTGCCGTTACGTAGACACGGCCACTCGGCAGGTCGCGCACCGGATGATTCGCGCCGTGATGACCAAACGCAAGTCGCTTCGTCTCGGCACCAGCGGCGCGCGCCACGATCTGATGCCCAAGGCAGATGCCCAGCAGCGGTCGCCCCGTGGCGATGATCTCGCGCGCCAGTGCCACGGGTCCGGTGAGTCGCGCCGGGTCCCCTGGACCAGGTGAGAGCACCACGCCGACCGGTCCTCCATCCAAGAGATCGCGACTTGAGGTGTTATGTGGGTGCACGCGCACGCGCAGACCGCGTGATCGCAGCGCGCGGACAATATTGGACTTCAGCCCGAAGTCCACGACGACGACCAGTGGCTCGTTCGCATTGCCGTACGTCTCGACGCGGGTTGGTGAAACTTGAGCGACGAAGTCTTCGCTCTCCCACGGTGCAATCAACTTGGTCGCGGCAACGGCCGCCTCGAAGTCGCTCTCCCACGGCGCAGAGATGCGCGCCCGCTGGGCACCAGTCTCGCGCAAGCGTCGCGCAAGGCTGCGTGTCTCGACCCCAGCGATCGCGGGCACGTTGTGCGCGCGCAACAGTGCGGCGAGTTGTGCGGCATCGTCACTGATCGCAGCGGTGGCGTGTGCGACAACCAGTCCGCGCAGCCATGGACGGGTGCTCTGATCATCGGCGATCAGCCGGCCGTAGTTGCCGATGAGCGGATAGGTCATCAGTACTACCTGTCCGGCGTAGCTCGGGTCGGTGCAGATCTCTTGGTAGCCGGATTGGCTGGTGTTCATAACGAGATCGCCGCCCGAGGCGATCGGCGCACCCCACGAGACGCCGGGGAAGACGCTGCCATCTTCGAGTGTGAGGAGGGCAGGGCCATGATCGCCAATGCGCGCGTCAACAACAGAGGCAGATTCTGGGAGGGGAATAAGGGAGCGGCGATAGGGTGCGAGGCTTCGCACAGCGCGCTCGTTCATCTGTTCTCCTCTCCGGCCTCACAGGGCCATCTGCGATCTCTCTGGATCGTCTCGAAAGGAACGCCAGTCTTCACTGGTGAGCCGGGTGGGATTCGAACCCACGACCTAGTGATTAAGAGTCACTTGCTCTACCGCTGAGCTACCGGCCCACGCGGAAGAATAGAGGAGCGGGGCGTAGCGTGCTACGGGGCTACCGGTGCGCGGCGGCTCCCTCAGTAACAAGGGCATCTAATACGACGGAGAGTCGAGCTGCCAAAGCGGCGTGGCCAGCGGCATTCGGGTGGAACGGGATCTCGCCATCCCGACCCCACTGGTACGGCTCGGGGTCGCAGAGACGATGGCCGGCGAAGGCGTCAGCCAGGTCGGCGACGCGGAGGCGCGGGTCGTTGACGGTGACGATCGCCCCGCGGACGCGGTCGGCGATGTCGCTCCCCCACGCTGCGAGGACCGCAAGGTCGGCATCCGAGATGCTGTCCCCTGGCGCCCGCAGGGCCGAGCACGCGTCGAGGCCGGGGGTGCCCGCCACTGGGAGCGAGTCGGCGTACATGACCACAATCACGACGGCATTTGGCGCCTTGACCAGCACCGTGCGGTAGAGACGGACCAGGGTGCCGCTGAGTGCCGCGGCCTGGGGTTTCATGCGCTCGCCCGCGGCGACGCAGGCGGCCGCATCCTCGGTACGGCAGGCGGCGAACACCTGAGAGAAGCCGGCGTCGTTCCCACCAATGCCGAGCATGACAATGTCCGTGTCGGCGCTGAGCGCCTGTACCTGCAGCGGCTCTCCAGCACGCATGCGGCGATCAACGAGATCGGCGACGACGGCGCCGCTGCACGAGACGTGGGTCAGTGAGAGGCGCATGTTCGTTGGCATCAAGAGGCGCGGCCAGGCTGGCCCGCGGGCACAGACACTTGGCGCGCCGAGCACCTGTAGAGTGCCGCGATCAAACGGCAGCGCCGCCGACGCGTAGCTGTCGCCAAGTACGACAAGGTTCAGCGTTGGCAGCCCTGCGTCGCTCGGGCCGACCAGTATCGGTGCTGGAATTGGCGCATCAAAGCGCAGCGCTGATCCGCCGACGCCACTAAGCGCGGCGACGATGAGGCCTACGAGCACACCGGCAGCCAGCTGCTTATGCATCAGGCGTCTCCCTGATGCCGAAGAGTGCGGTGAGTGCGCCGGTCAAGGGTTGCGCCCCCGCAACGATCTGCTCCGCGCGCGTGCTGAGCGCGCCGCTCGCCGTCGCCTCACGCACCTGCGCATCAACATGTGATTCGGCAGCAGCAACAAGGTGCGCTTCCACACGGCGAATACGACCGCGCACACCGCGATCTTCTCCCACCTCGTCAATGGTGGCCAAGAGTTCACTGATGCCCGCGCCAGCGCTCGCGGAGACGAGCGCAAGCTCTGGTGCCCCCGCGCCGAGAGCGAGTCCACTACGCAGGCGATCAAAGGCCGCCTGTGCACCAGGTCGATCCGACTTGTTTACGGCAACAATATCGGCGACCTCAAGGATCCCGGCCTTCATCGCCTGCACCTCGTCGCCACCCTCGGGCCCCTCAACAACGAGCAGCACATCAGCGAGCCGCGCAATGCCGATCTCAGCTTGTCCAGCGCCAACGGTCTCGACGAAGATCAGGTCAAACCCTGCCGCCTCAACCAGGATCGTTGCCGCGGCGGCGACATGTGCGAGCGATCGGCCGCTGCCGCGCGTAGCGATGGAGCGCGTAAAGCGACCGTCGTCATCGGGATGCTCATCAATCCGCACGCGATCGCCAAGCAGTGCACCACCGCTCTCATGAGAACTTGGATCGATCGCCAGGATGGCGACGCGACGACCTGCGGCGCGTGCGATGTCAGCGAGCGCTGCAGCGAGCGAGCTCTTCCCCGCTCCCGGCGCACCAGTGATCCCGACCACAAGACCATTGCGTGCGTCAGCCGCCGATGCGGCGAGTGCCTCTTGAATGCGTTGATTGGCTGCTGGCCCTGGGCGCTCTACCGCGCTGATCCCCTGGGCCAGATCGCGACGTGCCGCGAGGTGCTTAGCGTCGACGGGCATGTGCGCGCAGGAAGGTGGCGACTTCGGCGATCGTGGTCCCTGGACCAAAGATGCCAGAGATGCCTGCCTGCTCCAACTCTGGTCGATCAGCCTCGGGAATGATGCCGCCGGCGACGACCAGAATGTCGCTGGCGCCAGAGGCGCGGAGGCTCGCGACGAGCATTGGTAGCAGGGTTGCGTGGGCGCCCGAGAGAATGGAGCAGCCGACCACATCCACGTCTTCTTCAATGGCGGCAGCAACGATCGCATCAACGGTGCGGCGCAACCCGGTGTAGATGACTTCAAAACCTTCGTCGCGCAGTCCGCGCGCCAGCACCTTGGCGCCGCGGTCATGGCCGTCAAGGCCAGGCTTGGCGATCAGCACGCGAATCGGCGTCGTTCGCTCAGCCATGGAGCCCCTCGCGTCGCGCCACGCCGCGATCATGGGCGCGCGCCAGCGCCTCGCGGAGTGCGGCATCGGTACGGAGTGAGCCGCGCATCGCCTCTGTCGTCATCACCACGCCCGGTTGGCGTGCACCCCGCGCCGCAAGGCAGAGGTGTTCGGCGCTGACCAGCACGCCAACGCCAGCTGGCGCGAGGGCGTCGTTCAGTGCGTCGGCAACTTGCGCGGTGAGGCGCTCCTGCACCTGCAGTCGTCGCGCAAACGCATCAACGAGGCGAGGGATCTTCGAGAGGCCAACGATGCGACCGCTCGGCACGTAACCGACGGTGGCCACGCCAGGGAATGGGAGAAGGTGGTGTTCGCAGAGGGCGTGGAACGGGATGCCTTCGACGACGACGAGGTCGCCAGCAGGGGCGCCCGCCGGCTCTTCGAAGACGGTGCCGAGAATCTCGTACGGATCGCTGGCGTATCCGCTGGTGAGCTCAAGGAGCGCACGGGCAACGCGGCCCGGAGTCTCTACGAGTCCGTCACGCGCTGGGTCCTCGCCAATGGCACGCAGGATGGCGCTAGCGGCGTCGGCAATGGTCGCCTCGGCCCCTGGGGCAGGCGTGACAGAAACGGCTGGGATCCCCTTGGTTCGCATGGGGACATCCTACCCGCCCCACCCTGCTCGTACGGGAGGGCGAGGCGGCGGACGCTCGCTATGATGGTGGCCAAGGCGGAGGGACCGTTCCGCCGCAAGTAGAGCGCAGGGGGAACCATGGCGGAGATCAAGCACACCAGCGATGCAGCATTCCAGAAGGACGTGATGGATTCGGGTCGCCCCGTCATCGTCGACTTCTGGGCGCCATGGTGTGGCCCGTGCAAGCTGGTGGCTCCAGAGCTCGAGAAGCTCGCCGCGCAGTACGACGGGAAGGTTGACATCGTGAAGGTGAACGTCGACGAGAACCCAGCCCTGCAGCAGGCATTCAACATCATGTCGATCCCAACAATCGCCTACTTCAAGGGAGCCGGTGCCCAGCCCGTTGGCGCCGTCGGCTTCCAGACCGCCGAGCAGCTAGAGGCGCGCTTCGCGCTAAAGGAGCTCGCCTAACCCTTACGGAGTCTTCAGCACGGCCGCATATGCGGCGAGGCGATCGGCGATAAGCGCATTTGAGATATCTGATGTGAGCAGCGCGCGGACGCGGTTCTTCTCGTTGGTCTCAAATAGGACAATCACCTGGCGGTGATCGCCATTGATCAGCGTGAACTCCTTGCCAGGCCAGCCGCCAACAGCAATGTCGACAATTGTGAGGCCTTGCGTCTTGCGGCCGCCGCGCGCGCCGCGCTCAAACGCGTAGGCAAGGTTGGCGAGCGTCAGCCCGTCCGCTGAATAGACGACAAGTGTGTAGCCCGTCTTGTCGGGCAACTCAAAGATGGCGCCCGCCGAGCGCAGCTCGCGAATCCCGGCGCCCCAGAGCGGGCCGAGCCGTGCCGGTGAGCATTCGCGACCCGAGTCGACCGTAACGGGCGTTGCGTCCCAGCCAGCGACTGGGAGTGCCGCCTCAAGAACGGTGTCAAAGCCTGCGGCGCGCTGTTGGTCGATCGTCTCGTTACACGGGAGTGAGCCATCGGGCGGCGTCGCAGGCGCGCACGCACCCGCCACAACGACAAGAAGTAGTGCTGCAAGTATCGTGCGCATAGTGCCCATCATGACGCCTACTCCAACTCTCTGTTGGGATCGAAGAGCGGCGCCGTTGGACGTCGCGTGCTGCCACGTGGTGGGTGTGGCGCACCACGATCCTCAAGATCGTCGAGCACAACATTCGCCGCGCGCACGAGCTCCTGATCCCGGCGCACATTATCAGCACACCAAACGAGGTAGCCCGGGTCGCGCTTCGCCACGTCGCCGACAGTTGCGCCCTCATAGCGGCCGAAGGCGAAGATCGTTGCCGCAGCCTCGCTCAGCGTTGGGCGGCGATAGTCCGCGGGGAGCGGCGCGAAGCTGCGCTCCACCGGACCAGCCGGTGAGCCTGGGAGTGGGCCGACGGGACCGCGAGGTGCGCGCGGCGCCCACGGTTGCTCTGGTCGCCAGTTGATCGGTGCCGGTCGACTCGTGCGCGCATTTGCCAGAGGCGCTCCATCAACAACGACACTCGCTGTCACTGGGCGTTCAGGCTTATGCCCCCCTTTTGCAGGAGGCTCTGGTGTAGCCCCGCCTTCAGCGGCCCAGGCTTCTGCGAGCAGCGCTTCGGCGGCGGCATTGATGAGCGCCATCTCCCGTGTCGCGGCATCGGCACTCGCCTGGTCGTTGACGAAGCGGTCGGGGTGATGCTCGCGTGCAAGTTGCCGGCGCGCCGCGCGAATCTCATCAGCGCTCGCGCCGAGCGACACACCAAGCACCTCGTGCGGCGTGCGGCGCCCGCTCATCGTGATGCGTCCTCATCGGCTGCGATGACTGCCGCTGAGACGAGTGCGTCCTCAGCCGACATCGCGTCAGCACGCTCTTCACCAGCGCGTGCGCTCTCGGGGGCAGGTGCGCCAAGAGCGATGTAGTCGGCTACTGCAGCATCTAAGCCAACATCGGCACCAGCGCGCTCGGAGAGGATCCACTTATGTTCGAGCGCGTCGCAGTAGGCCTTCAGTGCATCGCGCCCAGAGAGCAGATGTGGGCGCAGTCGAACGAGTGTCGGCTCGAGTACTTCGGCGCGCCATCGCGCCGCTACGAGCCCCGCGGCAAGTCGCTCACCGCTCTGCACCTGCAACCAGACCCCGTATTCATGGAGATCGTTGAGGAGGAGTTGCGCCTGCCCTTCCAGCGCATCGACACCGGTGAGGCGCAGGAGCTGCTCCGCGTGGAAGCGACGTGAGGCAATGGCCAGGGAGACGCGCATCCCCTCCCCGCTAAGTGCGTCAAGGCTCAGCTCTTCGACGGCGAAACCGAGGGTATTGAGGTCGCGAATGCGGGTGGCGACGGCACGGCGGTCATCGGCGTTCGCGATGAATGGGCGGTGCAGTTGCCCCCAGAGTGCGGTGTAACGGTCACGTAGCGCCGCCGAGGCGCGCACCGCCGCATCGGTATCAACCTCGCCACCACCCAGAGCGGCGGCCGCATCGGCGAGGCCGAAGGCGACGTTCTCCACCAGGATGTCCAGATCGTGCTGGCGCTGTCCGTCGCTCAAGTGCTCGTGATACTCGGCGGTTTCGGCGTCGACGAGGTAGGCCTGCAGTCGGTTCCCATCGCGCTTCAGCAGTGCGTTCGCCAGTGAGCCGTC
>JBAXWE010000011.1:0-29927 GCA_037128565.1 bacterium | reverse complement strand
AGTTCACCAAGCATCTGTGCGGCGGCGGCAAGGTCGCGCATCGTCGGCACCTCCCACGCCAGGTGGAAGAGGCCCGTCCCACCCCGTGGTGGGCGAGGCGCCTCTGGCCCGACCTCAAAGAGGCCAAGGTCATGGTGATTCGTTGTGGTTGCCGAGCGCATGAAGATGGCCTTCCCGCCGAACTCTTCGCTCACCTCAACAAAGCCAAACGCCCGCGTGTAAAACGCGGCGGCGGCCTTGGCGCTGCGAACGAAGAGAACGGCGTGGTTGAGGCGCGAGATACTAAACGAGCTCAACCCTTGATCGCCCGAGCAACCGTTCGCTGCACGGCTGCGAATGTGGTGACGTGCATCACCCCGTAGATTGCCGCAATCCCACCCTTGAACGAGATCAAGAGTGCATTGGTTGGGTCAATGGGCGAAACGGGAATCAGTCCAAGTGCAAGCCCAATCGGCGACCCAATCGAGAGAATTAAGACCACCCACGCGACGCGATCCCAGCGACGGCGTGCACCCGTCCCAATGAATCGATTTGCGACGAGCCCTGCTGCGGCAACACCACCGGCAGACGCAAACGCAACGCCAGCCACCGTCGGCACTGTTTCAGCGATAGGCGGAACGACGCCCGCCAGCGCGGCTACGAACCAGATGGCAAGGTTAACGACTGCGGCGAGCCCTGCGCCGCGTACGACTGCGGCGCGCATTAGAAGCCGAGCTCCTCTGCAACGATCACCACGTCAATACGACCTGGCATCTCGCCGTGAAGGATCAGCGTCTTGTTGATCGCGCTGTGCACGCCGTAGGCGGCCTGTGCGCGCGTATCTTCGAGTGGCAGGGTGTACGTGGCGATGCGCTCGGTTGCCTCAGCAAGATCCTTCACGATCTTCTGTGCGCCAACAACGAAGACCACATGGCCTGCACCGTACGCGTATGAGGGAAGCTGCGAGCCGGTCGCCGAAGCGATAACGAGTTCGCCGCTCTCGGTTACTGCATGGACGCTGCCAACAGCGAATGCGGGGGCTGCGCCAATGGCACGCATCTCTGCACCCTGGGTGTTGCGATCCAGTGCGTACATCTTGTCGCGCAGGCTCTTGTAGGGAGCTGCGTTCAGCGCCTCGGTAAGGCCGGTCGCGTCGAGCGTTGCCGATGTGTAGGTAAAGACCTCGGTGCCAGCGGGGACCAGGGCCAGGACGGCAGCCTTAGCGGCGGCGCCGTTGGCGACCACCGTGGCGGCAAATCCGTGCGTGTTGAGCGCCGCTACGGCGCGATCGATTTTGGCGCTATCTGCCACCTGCTTAAAACGTGCTGCGCTCATCTGTACCTCCATGATGCGGCTCCCGGGCGTCTGCCAAGGTAGTTGCAGACGCAACTATACCCCTTGACCGAAATGATTGCAAGTGCAACTATTGCAAGCAATGGCAACAACAAACAAGCCCGTGAGCGCTGAACTTGAAGCACTCTCTGCAGTGCTCGGTACCGACGCTTCCGAACTCATTGATCCAACCGTCGCCCGCGCCTGGATCGCACTCCTCACCGCCTACGGCCGGGTCACGCGCGCCCTCTCCTCAGAGCTCATGGATGCTTCGGGGCTGAGCCTCGCCGACTTCGATGTGCTGGCGCAGTTGGCTCGCTCTGACCAATACAAGCTGCGCATGAGTGAACTGGCAGACGCCGTGCTCATCTCGAAGAGTGGACTAACGCGACGCATTGACCGCCTCGCGATTAACGGTTGGGTGACACGACGCCGCTGTACAGAAGATGGGCGAGTGCATTGGGCCACCCTCACGCCTCTTGGTCTGAGGACCTTCAAGGCAGTTGCGCCAACACACCTCGCCGCAGTGGCAGAGCGGTTCGGTGCCGCGCTACCGACGAGTGAAATGGAGCGACTCACGCGCGATCTCTTGAAGATTGCGGCGAAGAACGCGGAGCAGCCGACGCGAATTTAAGGTGTGCCGCTGATTAGTGGTAGCGCGATTCGGTGGAACCCATCAACAAAGATCCCCACGGCGAACGCCGCAAACATCACCGCAGAGATGAGTGAGACGGCGCGAATGGTGCGCGGCCCCGTAAAGCGACGCGTTGCCCCAACGACGCCTGAGAGAACGGCAGAGTGCAGCACTGCAGCGGTCGCGAACCCAGAGATGAACGGTACAAATCCGGCGATGCTCGTTGCCTGCGCGGCAACGACGCTTCCGCCAACAGTGGCCGTCCACAGGATCAGCGTTGGTGAACTAAGAGCAACACCGAGCCCGAGGCCAACGGCACGCAGGCCGTTCGCGCGACGAAGTGGCGATGAGTCGTCAATGGATCCGCCACGTACCGCATCGCGGAGCGCCGCCGCAGCAAACCAGCAGAGGATTGCGCTCCCGCCGAGCCAGAGCATCCACGCGGCTGGGGGCCACTGGAGCAGTGCGCTGACACCAAGGGCGCCAGCGCAGGCCCAGATCACATCGCCAAAGCAGGAGCCGAGACCAATCAAGAAGGCGGGCCACGCGCCGCGATCGATCGCGGTGCGGACGATCATGACGTTGACGACACCGAGTTCGATGTTGATCGAGAAGGCAAGGGCGGCCCCGAGCAGGAAGAGCTCCACCGCTACTCGTTCCCCGATTCAACGACGCTCGTTGGGGTGTTGTGCGGATTGCTATGGGCGGCAGGGATCACGCCAAGCTTTCCTGCCTGGTAATCCTCAAACGCCTGCACTACCTCGTCACGCGTGTTCATCACAAATGGCCCGAGCCAGGCAACCGGTTCCTTAATAGGGAGTCCGCCAAGGATCAGCACGTCGAGGGCTGGCGTGCGCTGATCCTGATGTTCGGAGGCCTTCACGACGATGCGATCACCGGCGCCATACACCGCGAGTTGCCCCGCCTGAATGCCGACACGTTCCGCACCAACGGCGCCGTGGCCCGAAAGGGCGTAGACGAGTGCATTGAAGTCGGGGCGCCACGGCAGGTCGAGCTCGGCGCCCGGCTGCAGCGTTGCATGGATCAACGCGATCGGCGTTTGCGTTGAGCCAGGCCCGCTGTGTCCACCAACATCACCAGCAATTAAGCGAAGGAGTGTGCCGCCATCGGGTGAGGCGAGCAGCTTCACCTCACTCGAGCGAATGTCTTGGTAGGCGGGCGGCGACCACTTCTTGGCGCGCGGAAGATTCACCCAGAGTTGGAAGCCGTGGAAGAGGCCACCGCTTGCGACCAAGAATTCTGGAGGCGTCTCAATGTGCAGGATGCCGCCGCCGGCGGTCATCCACTGCGTATCGCCATCACTAATACGTCCGCCACCACCGTTGCTGTCGCGGTGATCCAAGATACCGTCGAGCATGTAGGTGACCGTCTCGAATCCGCGATGCGGATGCCACGGCGTTCCCTTCGGTTCGCCTGGCGCGTACTCCACCTCGCCCATCTGGTCGAGCATGATGAACGGATCAATCGCCGCCAGCGGCGCACCCATAAAGGCGCGGCGCACCGGGAAACCCTCGCCTTCAAAGCCGCTCGGCGCAGTGCTCAACGAAATCACCGGGCGCGGGCGCGCGGTGAGGAGGTCGGCGACAGGCGTTCGCTGCAGCAGGGTGATGTCGGGAACGGTTATGGCTGGCATGCACAGATCATACGCGCGCCTGCAGGGCGCCGCCTATCATCAGCGGGTGAGAAACCCCTTCGCTCGTCTCCGCCTTGCAGCAGACGACCCGTTTCGCAGCTCCGACATCCGACTCCTCTTTGGAGCACAGGGGATCAGCTCACTCGGCTCTCAGGTCTCGCACATCGCCTTCCCGCTCATCGCTATTGACGTCATTCACGCGAGCAACGGCTCGATAGCTCTGCTTGAGATGGCCTTCCTGCTCCCCTTTGTGCTGTTCGGCATCCCCGCGGGGGCCCTGCTTGATCGACGAACGCGTCGACCAGTACTGATCGCCACCGATATTGCGCGAATGGCCCTACTCCTCGTTGTCCCCGCCGCGTACGTTGCGGGGGTTTTGAGCATGCAGATCCTGCTCGTGGTGCTCTTTTTCGTGGGGGCATGTTCGCTGCTCTATGACGTCGCGCACCAGTCGTATCTGCCGGCGATCATTCGCGGGCCGCAGCTTGCAGCAGCGAACGGCCGACTGATGGCGATGGAGTCCGCCACGGGGGTGGCTGGGCCAGCGCTCGCCGGAATCGCCGTGGGTCGACTTACTGGACCAATCGCAATCGTGATCGACTCCTTCAGCTTCTTGGTCTCCGCACTCATGGTCCGACGCGTACGACATGTTGAAGAGCTTCCCAAAGTGACGCTTCAGAAAGACCAGACGGTCAGCATCTGGAGTGAGATGCGCGAGGGTGCGACATGGATCTGGCAGCATCCGCATCTGCGCGGAAACGGACTTGCTGCGCTCATCTTTAATTTCTTTGGTGGGGTTGCAAGTTCGGCGCTGATGATCGCCTACTTCCGTCGCGAGCTTGAACTGCCGACCGAGTTGATCGGCATCATCATCGGCGCTGGAACCTTTGGCCTCATTCTCTCTACCACGACGAACGCTCTTTTTGTCCGACGCTTCGGCATGGGTCGCACGCTCATTGCTGGGGGCTTCCTCCTCCCATCAATGCCGCTCTTCTTCGCCCTCCTTGATCGTTCAATGGGCACGCCGCTCATTTCGCTTATCGCTGTCCTCACGGAATTCATTGCGCTCTTTGGCGCGGGACTCTTCCACGTGAATCAGGTCACCTATCGGCAGCTCATCACTCCAACACGTCTACTGGGTCGCATGAATGCCTCAATGAAGACACTGATGCTGCTCGGGTTGCCACTCGGCGCGGTGGTGGGCTCGGTGATCGCTGAGAACTTTGGACTGCGCGCCACCTTGGTCGTCTCAGCGCTTGGCGTGCTGGTCGGCCCACTGCCACTCTTGATTTCAGGAATTGCGCGCGTGCAGGTACAGCCAGAGCACATCGCGTAACGAATCGATCCGGAGCAGCTCCCCTTACGGGGCGAGAACGTCAAAGTCGGCGTACATGCCGGCTTTGTAGTGGCCCTCGATGTTGCACATCACTACGTAGTGGCCAGGGAGCAGATCAACCGTAACCGTCCCGGGCACCCCAGGGAGGTATTCGGGCTGCTCATTCACCACATCGAGGAGTGCCTCGTCGATGCGATGGGTCGTTGGATCAACGTTCGCAAGCAGTTCGGTTGAGGTGAAATCGGTGTGCACCACGAGGAACTCGTGGGCGATCGTTCCAGCATTCGTGAGGTCAAACGTGATTGAGCCTGCGGTGTGCGAGTAGGCGTCGAGCGAAATGTTCCACTCCTTCTCCGTACCCTTTACGGCACCCGTTGCTGGCTTTGCCGCGACAACATCAAGGTCGGCATGCATTCCCGCCTTGTAGTGGCCAGGAATGTTGCACATCAACACATAGTGGCCAGGCTCTAGATTCACAGTCACCATGCCTGGCACGCCCGGGTCGTACTCTGGCTGCTCATTAACAACGTTCAGCTGCGCTTCGTCGATGCGGTTTGTTGTCGCATCAACGCTGGCAACAAGTTCTGCTGCGCTCTTGTTGCTGCGAACCACAAGGAACTCATGCGCAATGGTGCCAATGTTCTGCAAATTGAACGTGGTCGTTCCCGCCTCATGCAGGTTTGAGGAGATGTCGATCGCCCACTCCTTCTCCGTACCGGAGACTGGCCCAATGTCGGCAACCGGCTCAGGCTTTGGCGTGCGCTCCACGACTGAACCGTCGGGGGAGTCAGCAATGATCAGGTCTGCAAACATGCCGTTCTTGTAATGACCCTCGATATTGCACATCAAAACGTAGTGACCCTTCGGCAGTTTGACGGTCAGCGTTGCCGTGGTGCCAGGCTCATACTCGGGCTGTTCATCAACGACGTCGAGGTTGTCCTCGTTGAGTCGATTGGTGGCTGGGTCAACGGTGTCGAGCAGCTGCGTGCCACTCATATCGGTGGCAACAACAAGGAATTCATGGGGCACAGTGCCGCGATTGTCGAGGTGGAAGGTGACGTCACCGGCGGTATGAGCATTGGCGGAGACGACAATCTTCCACTCGCTCTCCTTCGCGGCGATAGCCCCCTGGGTTGGGATTTGGGACCAGATGCCAATGCCAATGCCGATCGCAACGGCGAGACCCAACACGATGGTGGCAGTACGACCTGGGGCGAGGCCCGCCTCAGCGAGTACGCCTTTAGGCTTTGTCGTTCCAGCTGCCCGCTTCTTGGGTCGCTTCGCTGCTCGAGCCATGGCGTGGGGCCTCCTTAACCTAGTGCCGCCAAGTTGGCGGGCGTCTGGGGGAGTATCCGACATCGCGGCTCAGAATGTAGGCCCGTTGCGATTCGGTTGCGAAAATGCGACATCAAGGCCCCTGAAGGGGCTGCCTCGGCTATGATCCCTCCCGAACGGGGCATACGCCCCAGCCACAGAGAGGGAGCCGCCACCAGATGAACCGCCGTTATGCAGCGCCACTCCTGATCGCCGCCGTCGCCCTGGTTCTGGGTGGCTGCCAGGCGGTAAGCCTCCGAGATCCGGTTACCGATCAAGCCCTGCTGGTACGCGACCTCTATAACCTGGTCTTTGTCGTTGCCGCCGTTGTCTTCGTCCTCGTTGAGGGGCTAATTATCTGGTCGGTCATTCGCTACCGCCGCAAGCCGACCGACACCAAGTTGCCAACCCAGACGCACGGCAATCTCGTCCTCGAGCTTGTCTGGACCGCCATCCCAATGATCACCGTCTTCCTTCTCTTCATCGCCTCATGGAACGTGCTCAACGTTGTTGATGCGCGCGACGCGTCCAAAGCCGAAATCAAAGTTGAGGTTGTCGGCTATCAGTGGCAGTGGAAGTTCGCCTATCCAGACGACGGCATTGAAGTCTTCGGCACGCCTGCCCAGAACGCTGAGCTCGTCGTCCCGATCGGGAAGGTGATTCAAGTCACCCTCGTCTCTCAGGACGTGAACCACGGCTTCTACATTCCGCAGTTCCTCTTTCAGCGCGATGCGGTTCCTGGCCATGTGAACGTCTTCCAGTTCACGCCAAATAAGCTCGGTACGTTCACCGGTCAGTGCTCCGCCTTCTGCGGACTCATGCACCACGCGATGCTCTTCACGATTCGTGTCGTGACTCCTGAGGAGTACGCCACATGGCTGGCCGACACCAAGCCGAAGCCATCGCCATCGCCGTCGGAATCTCCATCGCCATCACCATCAGCGATCCGGCTCACAAGCAGCGCGGCCGTTTAGGTAGGGGAGGAGTCACTTATGGCAACCACCGCAGTTCGCTCAGCGGCTCGACCGCGCACCAGCCTGTATGAGTGGCTGACCACCACCGACCATAAGAAGATCGGCATCCTCTATACGATCTCGTCGTTCATCTTCCTCGGCGTCGGCGGCCTACTCGCCCTCGGCGTTCGCGCCGAGCTTGCTCAGCCGGGCCTCCAGTTCCTGACCGAGTCCACCTACAACCAGCTCTTCACGATGCACGCCTCAGTGATGATCTTCTGGGTCATCATTCCGTTCCTGGCGGCGATCGGTAACTACGTGGTGCCGCTCATGATCGGCGCGCCCGACATGGCCTTCCCGCGCATTAACGCGCTGAGCTTCTGGATGGTCCCGTTCTCCGGCCTGGTCGCCGTATCGGGCTTCCTGCTCGGCGGTGCAGCCGACGCTGGCTGGACCTCGTACCCGCCAGTGAGCAGCATTAAGTACAGCCCTGGCCCCGGAATGAACCTGTGGATCGTGGCCGTGATGCTCGTTGGTACCAGCTCGATCCTTGGCGCCGTGAACTTCATGGTGACGATCTTCCGCATGCGGGCACCAGGGATGACCCTCTTCCGCATGCCGATCCTCACCTGGACCGTGCTCGTCACCAGCGTGCTGGTGCTTATGGGCACCCCAGTGCTGACCAGCGCCCTCGTGATGCTCTTCATCGACCGAAACTTCGGTGGCGCATTCTTCGACCCAGCGCTCGGTGGCTCGGCCATCTTGTGGCAGAACATCTTCTGGTTCTACAGCCACCCTGCGGTGTACATCATGGTCTTGCCGGCAATGGGTGTGATCTCCGAGATCATTCCAGTGTTCAGCCGCAAGCCACTCTTCGGCTACAAGGCCTTCGTCTTCGCAACGGCGGCGATCGGCGCACTCGGCTTTAGCGTTTGGGCCCACCATATGTTCACCACGGGCAGCGCCTTCCTGCCGTTCTTCTCGGTGATGACCTTCTTTATCGCCGTGCCGACAGGGGTGAAGTTCTTCAACTGGATTGCAACGATGTGGCGCGGCCAGATCACCTTCAAGACGCCAATGCTCTTCGCCGTCGGATTTTTGAGCATGTTCCTCATCGGCGGCATCAACGGCGTCTTCAGCGCGCCGGTGCCGGTTGACTACGCCATTCACGCAACCTACTGGATCGTCGCGCACATCCACTACGTGCTCTTCGGCGGATCGTTTATCGGCATCATGGCCGGCATCTACTTCTACTTCCCAAAGATGTCGGGGAAGATGCTCGACGAGCGACTCGGTAAGATCCACTTCTGGATGATGTACATCGGCTTGAACTTGACCTTCATGCCGATGCATCTCTTGGGCCTTTCGGGGATGCCCCGCCGTATCGCCGACTATTCGCCAACAGCTGGCTGGAATGACCTGAACCTGGTCGCAACGATTGGCGGCTTTACGATTGGCGCCAGCATGATTCCGTTCTTCTGGAACGTCTACATCTCACTGCGCAACGGTGAGGACGCAGGCGATGATCCATGGGAGGCGAACACTCTTGAGTGGGCGACCTCGTCACCACCACCAGCGTGGAACTTTGACCGTCTGCCAGCTATCACTTCGGAGCGTCCACTCTTCGACGCCCGCAACGGGCGCTCGGCAAAGGAGCACGAATAATGAGCGATGGCGCAGTAGTGATGACCAGTGGCCACGGCGCCGGTCACGGCAAGAAGGGGCTCGGCAATCCCGTTCTCGGGATGCTCCTCTTCGTCGTCTCCGAAATCATGTTCTTCGCTGGCCTCTTTGCCGCGTACTTCAACCTGCGCACGGCGACTGGAACCTGGCCGCCTGAGGGGAATGGAGCATTTGAGCTGCATGGCGAGATCCTCTTCCCAGCGATCATGACCAGCCTGCTGGTGTTGAGCTCTGTTACCTGCCAGGTCGCTGTATGGCGCATCCGCAAGGGTGATCGCCAAGGAATGAATCGCGCACTGCTCATCACGGTGCTGCTCGGCGTCACCTTCTTGATCGGCCAGGCGTACGACTACACGCAGCTCGGCTTCGGCATCGCCGACGGCGTCTTCGGCAGCACCTTCTACGTCTTGACCGGCTTCCACGGCGCACACGTGCTCGGCGGCGTGCTGATGTTGTCGGTCTGCCTCTATCGCGGTGGCCTCGGCCAGTTCTCGGCGGAGCATCACGACATGGTCGAGGCAACCTCGATCTACTGGCACTTCGTCGACGTGGTGTGGATCCTCCTCTTCGCGCTGCTGTACATCATCTAAGCCTGTAGGACGGGAGGTCGCGTTATGTTTGGTCTAGCACTTGTGATCGGGGCCATCTTTGAAGTAGCGGCGCTCGTCTTCTTCGTGGTCGCTGACGATCCACACATGGCCTTCATGCTGGCAATCACCGGCCTTGCGATGGGCCTCATGACCTACATCCTGCTCTACGCGCAGGACACCGCTGAGCAGCATGCTGAAATTCCAGAGTGGAAGAAGTTCCGCGGCAAGCACTCACCCGCGGCAACGGCGGCGCCAGCTGGCGTGCACCTGCCGCCATCATCGATCATGCCGATCGCGATCTGCGCCGGTGCGGCCGTGATGTTCTTCGGCCTTGCAGTGAATATGCCCTTCTTCACCCTTGGGACAGTGATGCTTGGTATCGCGATGATCGGCTGGCTCGTCGACTCCCGTCGTGAGTGGAAGGCTGTTGTGACAGCGCGCGGCGGTGCTATCGAAAACCCAACCCCTCTTCGCCCCTCACGCAGGATCGTGGACGTTTTGCTTATTGCCTTCTTCAGCCTGTTGATTGGTCAGTCGGCCATCTTTGCTGGCGGTGCCAAGGCCGATCCGGGGCCAACTGGCGCAGACCCGCTGACTCCCGCAATTACCGCGTCGGGGGTGAAATTCAATCTCGAGAAGGTGGTGATCAAGGCTGGCACTGAGGTCACACTGACAATGACCAATAAGGACAGTGGCATCCCTCACAACTTTGCGATTGTCGAAAGTGGCACCACTGTCTTCTCTGGTGATCAGTTTTCGGGCATTGCCACCGAGGAGTACACAATCCCAGCGCTTGACGCAAACAAGATCTACACCTTTAGGTGTGAAGTGCATCCGAACATGAAGGGGACGATTGAGCTCGTTCCCTAATCCGCAGCGGCGAGCCTGGCTCGATTCGGAGTACTCCCCAAGTCGCACCGCCCGAGACGCCTCTGGCTCTATGGCAGCTGGTCGCGAACGCACCGCTCTCGCGCGTAGCATCGCGAAGGGGGGCGGCTTCCATCGCCGTATCTCATATGGACCGAGCGCAGCCAACCAACTCGAGATCTTCGCCAACAACGATGGAGAGCATCCGACGCTACTGATGTTTCACGGCGGCTGGTGGCAGGAGGGTGGCATTGACGACGGCGGTCGCTACGCAACCACGCTCGTTCCATTAGGGGCGGCACATGTTGCCGTTGGCTACTCACTTGCGCCGAGCGCGACTCTCGCAGCGATCGTTGCGGAGGCATCTGCTGCGATGACGTATTTGCTTGATCACGCTACGGCGCTCGGTTGTGACGCGAGCAGGATGGTTGTGGGCGGACACTCTGCCGGGGCGCACCTCGCAGCAACGCTTGTGACCGAACTCGCACCGTTGAACGTGCGGAATGCCATCTCAGGACTGCTGCTCATCGGCGGAGCATTTGATTTGGAGCCGATTGCCGAGAGCTACGTCAACAATCTGGTGGCGATGAGTGCAGATGATGCGAAACGGCTCTCACCTGTGAACTATCAGCCACATCGGAAGATCCCGGTGCTGCTCCGCGTTGGTGAGCATGAGCCATCAGAGTTCCATCGGCAGTCAACGCTTCTGCAGGAGCGATGGGGAGATCACGCCACGGTCTCACTCGCGACCGTGCCTGGACGCGATCACTTCGATGTGCTCGAAGAGCTTGATACGCCAGGGGGTTCATTGCTGCGCGAAGTGGCCGAGCTGTTGCAGGTCGCTCGCCCGTGAGACGATAGGCACATGATGCAGCCCACTGTTTCTGCAGCGGAGCTTGACGCGCACGATCCCTTTGCCGCGCTGCGAGAGAAGTTCAGCCTACCCGCAGGAGTCATCTACCTCGATGGGAACTCCCTGGGGGCGCTGCCCATTGGGGTGCATGAGCGAGTCGCCAGCGTGATTGATCAACAGTGGGGCGATCGGCTCATCCGCAGTTGGAACGAGTCCGATTGGTACGACCTCCCGCTTAGCGTTGGTGACCGGATTGCCCCGCTTCTCGGTGCTGGAAAGGGCGAGGTGGTTGTTGGAGACTCAACTTCCGTCTCACTCTTCCGCGTGCTGGCTGCTGCCCTTCGGCTACGTGGTGACCGCCAGGTCGTCGTCACCGAACGGGAGAACTTCCCTACCGACCTCTACATCTTGAATGGCCTACGTCAGCTCCTCCCCAACCTAGAGGTGCGCTTCTGGGATGAGTCAACGAGCCCAGCATCGGTGCTCGATGGGGCTGGGGTCCTCATGTTGACGCACGTCGATTACCGAACCGGGCGGATTCGCGATATGCGCGAATTAAGTGCCGCGGCCCATGCGGCCGGTGCGCTGACGGTGTGGGACCTCTCACACTCCACGGGAGTGCTAGCGCTTGATATCGCTCGCGACGGCGCCGACTTTGCGATCGGCTGCGGATACAAGTACCTCAATGGAGGGCCAGGTGCCCCTTCATATTCCTGGGTTTCACCGGCGCTCATTGAGCAGGTGCGGCAGCCACTAGAGGGCTGGCTTGGTCATACGAATCCATTCGCATTCGTGCCCGAGTACGAGCCCGCCCCTGGCATTCGGCGCTTCGTGACCGGTACGCAGCAGGTGCTCAGCCTCGCGGCCCTGGATGAGGCCCTCAAACTGTGGGAGGGGATCTCAACCGCCGAGATTCGGCGCAAGTCGATTGCCCAAACCTCTCGCTTTATTGAGCGAGTAGAAACGGAGTGCCAGGGCTACGGCCTTACCCTCGTCTCACCGCGGGATAGCCAGCTGCGCGGCGGGCAGGTCTCCTTTGCGCATGAGAGCGGCTATCCGATCATGCAGGCACTGATCAGCCGCGGAGTCATTGGCGACTTCCGCGCGCCGAACATCCTGCGATTCGGCTTCTCGCCACTCTATGTGCGCTTCACTGACATTGATCGCGCGGCGGCAACGTTGGCGGAGATCCTGCGAACTGAAGCGTGGCGTGCTGCTGGGTTTGCTTCGAAGCAGACGGTGACCTGAGCGCCGAATTACATCCGGTCGCGAATGGCCCAAAGGTCTGGGAAGAGCGATCGACGTAGGCTTGCGGCGAGATATTCCACACCGGTGGAACCACCTGTGCCCGACTTTCGGCCAATGGTCCGCTCCACCATCTTGACGTGGCGATAGCGCCACTCCTGAACACCCTCATCGATATCGACAAGCTGCTCGAGAATGCCCGCCGCTTCACCACCAGCGCGATAGACCGCCAGGAGAACCTCTTGTAGATCCTCATCGCCCTCATAGGGCTCCGACACATCGCGGGTGAGGAGTCGAGACGGGACGGCGCATCCGCGGACTGCCAGCCAGCGGATCGCGATGTCCCAAAGGCTTGGTGCCCGCATGGTCGTGCGCACAACCTCTCGAGCCTGCTCGTCTGGAAGTAGGTCGGCGAGACGCGCGTTGCGGATTCCAAAGAGCGCCTCAATCTCGCGGAACTGTGCTGATTCAAACCCACTGGAGGTTGCGAGGCGGCTGCGGAATGCCGCGAACTCAAGTGGCGTAAGAGTCTCCAAGATATCCACCTGGGCAACGGCAATCTTAAGAATGTGTCGTACCCGGCTAAGTCTGTGGGAGGCACGCCAGCTCTCGTTCGCATCGAGAGCGCTCATGGCGCCTCGGACCTCATGCAGGATCTGCTTGAACCAGAGCTCATACGTTTGGTGAATCGTGATGAAGAGCAGTTCGTCATGTTCATCAGAGCGGGGACGTTGGAGGCCGAGAAGTTCGCCAAGTGCCAAGTAGCTTGCGTACGTCAGCCCTTCTGTATCACCAGGGACCCGCTCATTACTCATGGCTGCATAGTACGCCCCACCGCTACAAAAAGGAGACCCCCGCCCAGATGGGCGAGGGTCTCCGGGTGCGCCGTAACGGGACTAGTTCGATCCTGGCTGGAAGACTCCCGACCAGACCTGCCATGCGAGCAGGGTCTTCGCGACGAGCGAAAGGATCATGTAGCTGCGCTCACCGTGGAGGTAATCAGCCCACTTTCCAATCTTGCGACGCTGCAAGACCATATTGATCGCGAAGATGTTGAAGCTTACGAAGAGGCTCACATAGATCACGATCAGAACCGTCTTAAACGCTGCAAAATCCACGCCGTTTGCCGTGGTGCCCGTTGGCCAGTGCGCGAGCGAGAGGCCAAACGAGATGAAGATGGCGATCCATGGTGCAATGCCGGCGATGCAGCCAAAGATGTAGTGGCTCCACTGCACGTTCTTGCGGCCGATGTTCGCCTCTTCCATTGACCAGCCGAAGAGGTTCATGGCGGCATTCGCGACGGCAAGTGCGACCAGGGCGCCTGCATCGGTGATAAAGCTAAGCGACGCGATGCCCACGATCATGAGCGTTGAGCTCAACGCGTATTCAGCCCAACGCATTGGGTTGAACTCGCGGGCGAGCCAGCCCTCGTAGCGCTTGCGCAGCGGGAACGCTACCAGGAAGTGCGCCAGGGCCGAGAGGCCGAAGAACGCCGCGACCAGGTAGGCGAGCGGGAAACTAAAGAGCAACTCTGACGCCGAGGTCAGCGTTGGCATGCCATTGACGATTGGGCCTTGGACCGGGTAATGCCCAATAAAGCGGACCGCCGCTGCGGTTGGGCTGATCGCCACGATGATGATCGCCTGGATGCCGTGCAGGAAAAGAAGCGCACGGTTCCAGTTGAAGAGCTGCTTCGCCCGAGCGGCCGGAATGGCGGCAAACGATGTTGCGACCCCGGCGCTTGCGGCGGCCGCGCGCTTCGGCGCGGACTTCTTGGCTGTTGCCATGAAGGTTCCTCCCTCTGTTCTGTTTTGCAGACTGGACTTCAGCCTGTTGACGTTGAGGGTAGCGGCGCGGTTGTGATTTGCTCAAATCGTGCGGGAAAATGGCTCAAGGTTGCGCTATCTGAACCTAATTCGTGCTTGCGCTGCGGTAGGATGAGGTGATCGCGGAAACCCCGCGACGGTCGGGCTACGGGCCAGGGCCAAACTCGCCACCGAAGGAGAACACATGAAGAACCTACGGATCGGTGCCATTCTTGGCGCCCTTCTCATGGTCGCTGCGGCGTGCTCGAGCACCCCATCAGCGAAAGAGGGCGGAACCCTCATCGTCGCTCTGCCAGGCGACATCGTACGAACCGACACGGCACTCACTGACGACAGCAACTCGTCGTACGTGATTCAGCAGGTTGTCGAGACCCTCGTCGGGCTTGAGCCAGGATCAACCGCAAAGGTTGTTCCAGTGCTCGCAGAGAGCTACACGGTGAGCGCTGATGCACTCACCTATACGTTCAAGCTGCGCAGCGGCATCAAGTTCCACGACGGCACCGACTTTAACGCCGATGCAGTCGTGTACAACTACAACCGCTTCATTAATATTCCAACCGCGCTCCAGGACTACACCTATTACATTGGTGCTGTCTTTGGCGGCTACGGTGCGAATAGCAACCTTGAGTCGGCTACCGCTGTAGACGCCTCAACGGTCGCGATCAAGTTGAAGAAGCCAAGCTCAAACTTCATCCTGACCCAGACCCTTCCGGTCTTCGGAATCCAGTCGCCAACAGCGCTGGCCCTGGGCAAGGGTGACAACACCGAGTCCGATGTGACCAAGATCACTGGCGCCCAGGGTGGCGCTGGCGCGATGGTTGGCACGGGCCCATTCAAGTTTGACAAGTGGACGGTTGGCGACAGCGTCGAAATCGTCAAGAACGCAACCTATTGGGACACCAAGCACATTGCGCACGTTGACGCGATCGTCTTCAAGGCCGTTGCCGAAGAGGCACAGCGCTTGAACGGTCTCGCCGCGGGCGAAATTGACCTTGCCCAGACGATCGCTCCAGTGGATGCGGCAACCATCAAGGCCAACGCAAAGCTGCAGCTGATCGACCGCGGTTCGTCGTTCAACACGTTCCAGATCTCGATGAACCAGAACTACACGCCAGTGAATAACGTGAAGATTCGTGAAGCGATCGCGTATGCGATCGATTACGACTATCTGATCAAGACCTTCTACGCCGGCGCGGCGACGAAGGCAACGAACTGGATGCCTGCGGGCGTGCTGTACGCCAAGGATCTTGGCCTCCCAACGTATGACGTTGCGAAGGCGAAGGCCCTGATTGCGGAGTCGGGTGAAACCGACCTCACGATCGACTTCTGGTATCCAAACGACGTGACCCGCCCGTACATGCCCGATCCAAAGGGCATCTTCGAAGCGATCACGGCGAATCTCGAGGCCGTTGGCTTCACCATTGTTCCTAACAACGCCCCGTGGCGCGGTGGGTACCTTGATGACGAGTACGCCGGCAAGTACGAGATGTGGCTGCTCGGATGGACCGGCGACTGGGCCGGTCCGGACAACTTCTTGAAGACTGCCTTCTTCGGGTATGTCAATGGAGCTCCGTCCACCGAGTTCGCTTACAAGAACGATGCCGTCGAGGCCGCGATGAACGCCGCACTTGCGGCGGGCACTGAGGCAGAGGCGCAGGCACAGTGGGAGAAGGCGCAGGATCTGATCCGCGCTGACATGCCAACCGTGCCGGTCGCCAACTCGAAGCCGCAGGCTGCCGCCTCGATCGACCTGAAGGGCTTCATCGGCTCTGCAGGGTTGAACGAGCCGCTCAACCTGGTCTGGCTCGATCGTCCGTAACTGAGTAAGGCGCCGCCTTCGGGCGACGCCGACTCGCTCTAACGAGAGCAATCGTCGCCGCTCCCTTGGCCGTGAGGCTGAGGGGGCGGCGACGTCATTTCACCAGTAGACTGCCCCTCATGGGGAGATACATCGTTCGACGCCTGATCGCCGCGCTCCCCGTGTTGATTGGGCTCTCAATTCTGCTCTTCGCCTATATCCGCATCCTCCCAGGGGACCCGTGCGTCGCTATCCTTGGGCAGCACCGCACCCCTGCCGCCTGCGCCGCGTTGCGCGAGCATCTCGGCCTCGATCTGCCCCTCTGGCAGCAGTACATCTCATACCTACTCAAGACGCTCTCTGGCGATCTCGGCTCCAGCGTCGTGAATTCGCAGCCATTCCTGGGTGAGTTTTTGACGCGCTTCCCTGGCACAGTTGAGCTCACCATGGGTGCGTTGATCTTTTCTATCGGCGTTGGAATTCCGTTGGGCCGCATCGCCGCACGCAAGGTTGGTGGATGGGTTGACGGTCTGATTACCGGAGTGAGCCTCTTCGGCGTGAGCATCCCCGTTTTCGTGCTTGGGCTCGCCCTTGTGGTGATCTTTGGCGTGATCTTGGGGTGGCTCCCAACGCAGGGCCGCATCGATGCTCGGGCGCGGTTCGATACCACCTCAGGGATCTTGCTGATTGATACGCTCTTTGCAGGACGGCTCGATCTCTTCGTTGATGTGGTGCGCCACCTGATCCTCCCCTCGATTGCCCTCGGATCGATTCCGCTGGCGATTATTGCGCGCATCACCCGCGCCTCGGTGATTGAGGTGGCGAATGAAGACTACGTCCGCACCGCACGCTCGAAGGGCCTCAAAGAGAAGACGGTCGACAACCGGCACATCATGCGCAACGCCTGGCTCCCTGTGACCACCGTTGTTGGCCTCCAGGTGGGCGGACTCCTCGGTGGCGCAGTCCTCACCGAGACGGTGTTTGTGTGGAACGGTGTCGGCCGCTGGGTTGTGGACGCCATTGAGAATCATGACTACCCGATTGTGCAATCAACGATCCTTGTCTTTGCAGTGTTCTTCCTGATTGTGAACCTGATCGTTGATGTGGGGTACGCCTTGTTGAATCCGAAGATTCGATACCAATGATGTTTCGAGCCGCGCTCGTAGATCCGCAGATCGCGCGAGCCTCGCGCGGTCTTTGGGGTGATGCCGCCCGCCGCCTGCGGCGCAATCGACCAGCGCTGGTCGGACTCTTCTGCATCATGCTCTTCGCCCTCGCCGCAATCCTTGCACCGTTCATCTCGCCATTCGATCCCTACGCTATGAACGGCAGCAGCCTCGATGCCCCCTCGTTGACACACCTCTTCGGCACAGACCTCCTCGGGCGTGACATCTTCTCGCGTGTCCTCTATGGGGCGCAGATCAGCCTCTTCGTTGGTGTTGGTGCCGTGGTGCTCGCGCTTGGGATCGGCGGTGTACTTGGGGCTATCGCCGGCGGATTCGGCGGGCGCATTGATGGCGTGATCATGCGCCTGACCGATGTTTTCCTCTCGATCCCGAGCATCCTCCTGGCCATCGGGATCGTGACGGCGCTCGGGCGCGGCATGGTCCAGTTGATGTTTGCCATCGCCGTGAGTTATGCGCCGACCTTTGCCCGACTGCTGCGCGGCTCGCTGCTTGCACTGCGCGAGGCAGACTATGTCGTGGCAGCTCGCACGATCGGTGCCTCACGCATGCGCATTCTCGTACGGCACATGCTGCCAAACGCACTCACTCCACTCATTGTGCAGGCGACGCTGGTGCTTGCTACGGCAATCATCGACATCGCGGGTCTCGGCTTCCTCGGCCTTGGGCCGGCCGACCCACGAACGCCAGAGTGGGGGACGATGCTTGTTGATGCACGTCGCTTCATGCAGACCGCTCCACACATCGTGGTCTTTATCGGTGGTGCGATCGTGATCTCGGCGATCGGGTTCAATCTTCTGGGAGACGGGTTGCGAGAGTCGCTTGACCCGAAGTTGAAGCGATGAGCGACCAACACCTGCTTGAAGTTCGTGACCTGGTGGTGCGTTTCCGCACGCATGATGGCGCCGTTCACGCCGTGAACGGCGTCTCGTTTGATCTTGCCGCGGGCGAGACCCTTGGCGTGGCGGGCGAGTCGGGCTGCGGCAAGAGCGTCACCAACCTGGCGATCGTCGGTCTCCTTCCGAAGCCAGCCGGTCGTGTGGAGGGCGGAAGCGTCAAGCTCGAAGGACGTGAGCTCACCACGCTGAAAGAGGAGGAGCTGCGCCAGGTGCGCGGCAGCGAGATCGCCATGATCTTCCAAGACCCCATGACCTCGCTCAACCCAGTGCTCCGCATTGAGGAGCAGTTGATTGAGACGATCCAGGCGCACCGTGAGGTGACGAAGGAGGCGGCGCGGGCGCGCGCCATTGAGCTACTCGCAGCTGTCGGCGTCGCGAACCCAGAGTCGCGTCTGCGTAGCTACCCCCATGAATTCAGCGGCGGCATGCGCCAGCGTGTGATGATCGCCATGGCCCTCGCCCTTGAGCCGCGGGTCTTAATTGCCGACGAGCCGACCACCGCACTTGACGTCACCATTCAGGCGCAGGTGCTCGACCTGCTCCGCCGCCTCACGGAGGAGCGCGGCACTGCGACAATCCTTGTCACGCACGATCTTGGTGTTCTCGCCGGCATGGCCGACCGTATCAACGTGATGTATGCGGGCGCGGTGATTGAGTCGGGCACCACCGATGACCTCTTTGCACACCCGCGCCATCCATATACCGTTGGTCTGCTGCGCTCCATCCCGCGCCTTGACGGTGAGACCGGCGGGAAGTTGGTGCCGATCGAGGGTCGACCACCAGATCTTATTCAGGCGCCAGTCGGCTGCTCGTTCTATGCGCGCTGTGCCTGGCGCACCGACCGCTGTGCCACTGAAACGCCTGCCCTGCTGCCTGTTGATGGCGGCAAAGGCCCGATCGTGACGAGTGGACCAGCCGCAACCCATGTGGCCGCCTGCTTCAACCCAGTCGCCCCTGCAGAGGTTGCCGAAGGGCGCCCACTTCCACATTCTGGAGGGGCCACCCGATGAGCCGAGAACCACTGCTGACGGTCAAAGATCTCGCTGTGCGATTCCCAATTCGTGAAGGGTTGGTGCGCGAGCGCACCGTCGCCGAAGTGCGCGCGGTAGATGGCGTCTCGTTTGAGGTCGCGAAGGGGGAGATTCTCGGACTGGTGGGTGAATCGGGCTGCGGCAAGAGCACCGTCGCACGCGCGATCACTCGCGTCGTGAAGCCCAGCGCAGGCACCATTGATTTTGACGGTCACAACCTGGCGACCGCTGAGGGCAAAGAGCTGCACGACCTTCGCCGCCGCGTGCAGATGATCTTCCAGGATCCCTATGCCTCGCTCAACCCACGCATGACCGTTGGCGCAATCCTGCGCGAGCCGGCCGACATCTACAACGTCGGAACGAGCGCAGAACGCAGCACTCGCGTCGCGGAGCTGCTTGAGCTGGTCGGTCTCGATCCACGCTTTGCGGAGCGCTATCCGCACGAGTTCTCTGGTGGGCAGCGCCAGCGGATTGGTGTGGCACGTGCGCTCGCCCTCAACCCTGACCTGGTCGTAGCAGATGAACCGGTGAGTGCGCTCGATGTGAGTGTGCAGGCCCAGATCCTCAACCTGCTCGGCGAGTTGCGACAGCGCCTCGGCCTTGCCTATCTCTTCATTGCCCACGACTTGTCAGTGGTTCGCCACATCAGTGATCGCACCGCTGTCATGTATCTCGGAAAGATCGTCGAAGTTGCCCCTTCTGCAGAACTGAACAGCGCACCGGTGCACCCATACTCGATCGCGCTGCTGTCGGCGGTACCAATCCCTGATCCAGCGATTGAGAAGAAGCGCAAGCGCATCATCTTGAAAGGCGACGTGCCGTCGCCAACGAATCCGCCGAGCGGCTGCGCCTTCCAGACGCGCTGCTGGCTGAAAGAGAAGCTCGGCAATCCAGAGCGCTGTAGCACCGAGTCTCCAGAGCTCGTGCAAATCTCGACGGGCCACCAGGTCGCTTGCCACTTCCCCGACAAGGCGTAAGCGGCTCAGGCGGGGCGCCAGCCGGATAGCCCAGGAAACAACGAAGGCCTGGTCAGCTCTCGCTGACCAGACCCTCGCGGCCTGTGAGAACACCAGGTCGCTATGCGGCGACGATGTCCCCCGAGGCGAACCAGCGGCGGATGCCGGCTGGAAGGCTTCCACCGAGGCCCGCGTCAAGACCGTAGTAGTTCCCCGCTCCAATAACGCCCAGCCCGAACGTCACGACGGCGTACGTGAGGTGTTGGTTCACGACGCCGTAGGCGAGGTCCCATGCGGCGAAGAAGAAGAAGAGCATCATCAGTGATCCCATCGCCGACGCGAATCGCGTCGCAATTCCAAGGATCAGCGCGAGGCCGATTGAGATCTGTCCAAACTGAACGAGGACGTTCACAACGTTCATGAGCCCGTCGTTCTTCGACAGGTCAACCCAGAACTGATGCGTTGGGTTGTAGATGGTGCCCTCAACCACCGCGCCGGTAACGAATGGCCAGCCGAGCGTGCCATTGGTGCCAAACGCGAGGAAACCCTTCGCCGTGAAAGCCCCAGCCCCGCCGACTACCTTCTCGAGGCCAGCCCACAGGAAGATGATTCCGACCAGGATTCGGCCAACGGCGACCGCCTTCGGATACCAGGTAGGTGATGCAGTCGTACGCATATGTACTGCCTCCAGCTTTCGGCCCAGATCGTCGATCCGAAAACGAATCGATGCGATTCGTGCCGCTGAGGCGAGTGTGCGCCGAGATTAGGGAAAGTGGTAATCCATAGCGCTGCGCTATCACATAGCGCCGCGGTAAGGATTAGAACGAGCTAGCGATTCCGTTCGCTGCGAACGAAGAGGAAGGTGCCGACGGAGAGCATGATGACGGTTGCGATGGCAATGACTCCAACCGTCCACGTTGGGTCGCCGAGCACCGCAGGATTTGGATAGCCGTAATAGGCGCCACGAATGAGGTCTACGGCGTAGCGGAGCGGTGCGATGTGGCTAACGATGTCGAGGTACCACGGCAGGTTGCGGATCGGGTTGAAGGCACCAGCCAAGAAGAACTGCGGCAGGAAGATGAACGGGAAGAGCAGGTTCGCGGAGCGCTGGTTTGGCAGCAGGCTGACGATCAGTGCGCCGAACGAGGCGCCGAAGAGTGCGACCAGGATGAGGGCCGGGATGATCGCGAAGACCTGCGCAAGAGTGAGCGGAATGCCGAGGACGATGCCGAAGGCCATAACCGTGAAGGCCTGTGGGAAGGCAACGAGCGACTCGCCGAGGATCTTGCCGGCGAGGATCGTGCGCCGGCCGATCGGCGCAACGAAGATCTCCTGGCTAAAGTCGTTCTCGCGGTCCTCAAGGATGGAGACCAGCCCGAGCGCCGATGACTGCCAGACGCCCTGGGCCAACTGCCCGGCGAAGATGAACGGCAGGAGGTCAATCCCTGGAGACTGGAAGTTGGAGGCGAACGCCCCACCGAGGACGCCGATGAAGAGGGCCGGGAAGACAAGGCCGCCGACAAGGCGGATCGGATCACGTAGTAGCTTGGTGACGTCGCGAGCAGCAATGGCCGCCGCCGCCGCCGCCTCACGGCGCAGACTGAATCGCGAAGTTGCGCTGTAGGTTGTTGGCGTGCTCATCGGCGGAACCCCCGTCGCGGTGCGTCATCCAGTGGCGACTCTTCCCGGTCATCGGCGGTGGCGGCGACGATCTTCAGGTACGCATCTTCAAGACTTGGGCTACGTACTTCAAAGCGGGTGAGTGGCATCTTCAAGTCGCGGAGCAGCGCATGGGCCGACTCAGCACCCTTCACCTCAACGGCGAAACCGGCGGAGATGACCTGTGGGGTGTGGCCGAGTCGCTCGATCTCTGCGCCAAGCGCAACGCGATCCGCGGCTTCCAGTTCGACGCGGGTCACGCCCGTGCCGACGCGAAGTTCGGCTGGTGTGCCATTTGCCACGATCTTGCCGCGATCAATGATGCAGACCTGATCGGCAATCTCCACCTCGTCGAGGTAGTGCGTGGTGAGGACCATCGTCGTTCCTTCGCTACGACGGATGGCGTCGAGGTAGCCAGCCACTGAGCGGCGCGACTCTGGATCGAGACCAACCGTCGGCTCGTCAAGGAAGAGCACTTGTGGCCTATGGAGCAGCGAACGTGCGATCTCGAGCTTTCGACGCATGCCGCCCGAATACTTCGAGATCTTCTTAAAGAGATCGTCGCGGTCGAGGCCAACAAGAGCGCCGAGCTCAACGACGCGGTCGCGGTACTCCTGTGGCATGAGTGCAAACGATGGGCGATACGCGTATGCGCCGTAGAGGGCGGCATGGAAGCGGCAGTTCTCCTCGCCGGTGAGGGCTCGATCGAGCGACGGCTTCTGGAAGATGATGCCGACGCGGCGGCGAACCTCGGACTGGTCATGCGCCAGGTCGGCACCAGCGATCTGCACGCTCCCCGAGGTTGCGGCAAGCGTGGTCGTGAGGATGCTGATCGTGGTGGTCTTCCCTGCGCCGTTCGGCCCGAGGAGGGCGAAGAGGGAGCCCTGCTCGACGGAGAAGGAGACGCCATCAACGGCGTTACGGTCGGCGCCTTTGTAGCGCTTGACGAGGTCCGTGACGACGATTGCGGGGGTAGGTGACATGTTCGCAATCCTACCCCTCTCAGGGTAGGCTCGCTTGATGAGTAGCCTTCCCGCCCTCGTTCGACTGGCACATCCGCTCCCGACAATCCTGAACGCAGGGGTTGCGGCGGGGCTTACCCTGGCCGCCGGCGGGAGGGGAGACCAGGCCTCCTTGGCGGCGCTGACGATGCTCGGCGTACATACCTCTATTGGTGCGCTGAATGACCTGCTCGATCGCACCACCGATCGCGGACGTGTAGAGAAACCATTAACGACCGGCGAAGTCAGTGAACGCACGGCTCGCACCGTGATCGCGACGGGGGCCGCGATCGGCCTCGGCGCGGCGAGCCTTTTAGGGGCGCTCAGCCTGCAGATCGCGGCGCTCGGCGCCATGTTGGGCTACCTCTATGACGCTGGTATTAAGCGGACATGGGCATCGTTCCTACCATTTGCGTTTGGTGTGGCGCTTATTCCGCTCTTCGCCTGGAGCGCCGCCAGCCGCGAACCGTCGCTGCACATTTTGTTGTTGAGCGCCGCCGCAATCCCTGGCGGAAGCGCACTAGCACTGCAGAATGCACTCGCAGACTTCAGCCTCGACGCAGCAGTGGGGATGCGCAGCGTTGTCGTACGCATTGGTGAGCGAACGGCACGCGCCGCCGCAGGTGTCCTCCACTTCACCGCATGGCTGACCATCACCCTCAGTGGCGCGGCATACGCGCCAGCTCAGTTGGTTGGCGGAGTGCTGCTGATTGTCGGCCTTGCACTCGGGTGGCGGCCATCGGTGTACGCCCGGCGGCGTGGCTGGGAGATCAGCTCCATCGGCCTCGCCTGTTGCGCCTTTGGACTCGCCCTTTCGCAATAGCAAACGACGGCTCACATGTAACTGGGCAGCGTGTCAGGATGCACCTATGGGATTCCGCCTCTTTCGCCGCATCCGTGTCGCCCCTGGTATCAGGATCAACCTAAGCAAGGGCGGTCTCTCACTCTCGGGCGGCGTACGTGGTGCCCGCGTGACGGTCGGGCGTCGAGGTGTGCGCGGGACTGTTGGAATTCCAGGCACTGGAGTTTCATATACCGAGACTTCCGGCGGCGGCGGTTCAACGCCAACTTCGCAAGAACAGGGCGGCGGCGGGTTTGGCTGGGGCACGCTGGTTCTGGTACTTATCGTCATTGGGCTCATTGTTAATCATTGTTCGCCGAATAACGGTAGTTGGCGTCAATCGGCTGATCCGACCGCAGAGCCAACTCCGATCGCCTCACCAACTACCGACGTGACTGTGCCGATTGCTCTCTCAGTTGCAACCTTGCCGGCCGTGAACCGTGGAGGCGCGGTTAGCCTTGAAATCAGTGCGGCCTCAGGGGCCACCTGTGAGGTTGGGGTGCCGCTCGCAGCTCGTACTGGCGATGCGCCGCAACCGATTGTGATTCCAGCGGGTGGCATCACCCTGGTCGCCTGGAAGGCTGGCACAAAGGCTGCAAGCTCCGTGATCACCGTGGTCTGCACGCTTGGGGATCAGCGCGAGGCGCTCGAGATGATCCTGGTCGTGAAGTAGCGCGACCAGCCCCAGAGACCCCATACTGGCGCGGTACGGCACCGCAGCGGTACGTCCTCCAAGGGGGGGTAGCTCAGTTGGTTAGAGCTCCGAGCTTATATCTCGGCGGTCCCTGGTTCGATTCCAGGCCCCCCTACCAAATTCAGACCTGCGCTTAGCCGCGCTTAATTACGCGCGCGCTTCGCGGTGCGAGTTCGGCTGGTGCGCCGTGGCGCTGTTTTGCGCGTCTGTCCGCCGATCACACTGACCTCGCCGTCGGCCTCAAGGATCGCCAATTTAATCTGCGTAAGCTCACCAATGCCAACACGCCGCGCAGCGAGACCAAGGTCGCTGGCGGTCATGTTCGCGAGGGCGAGGCCGCGTCGCAAGATGCGCCCATTACGCGCCAAGAGGATCGGCTCCCCCTCAATGCCCCGGCGAAGTCGCGGGAAGCGCATCTCGACGATGTGGAGAAGTCGAGCAAGGATGAGCAGCGTTGCCGCGGCAACGATGCCGCCAATCAGACTCGTGTCGGCGCCGACCATGGCGTTCTGCAGTGAGTTCGCCAGAACAAGTAGCAGCACCAGGTCGATGGTGCGGAGCTGCGCCGCCTCTCCGCGACCAAGAAGGCGTAAGCCCACAAGCAGGAAGAGATAGACCGCCGCGGTGCGCAGAACGATTCCCAGCAGAAGTTCCATGGTCGGAGCATACTCCCCCCATGGCACGACCAATCGCCCTCGTTACAGGAGCGTCGTCAGGCATTGGTGAACGCATTGCCCTCCGCCTGGCATCGAGCGGCCATGACCTGGTGCTCGTGGCACGCAGGGGCGATGAACTCGCGCGGGTCGCCGCGCTCGCCGCCGCCGCCGGGGCTGCGAGCGAGACGATCATTGCTGACCTCTCACAGGGTGCCGACGTGGCGAAGGTTGAGGCACGCATCTTGGATGCAGATCGACCGATTGAGATCCTTGTGAATAACGCCGGCTACGGACGATTCGGCAAACTCATTGAGCTTGATGGAGCCGGCGAGGCGAATGAGATCGCCGTGAATGTCACCGCACTGACGCTCCTTTCACGTGCGGCACTTCTCTCCATGGCACCACGAAAACGCGGTGCAATTCTGAACGTTGCGTCACTCGCATCCTTCATTCCGTTTCCTGGCTTTACCACCTACGCGGCAACAAAAGCCTATGTTCGACACTTCACCCTGGCACTGCACGAAGAGGCGAAGCCGCTCGGCGTACGCGTCACCTGCGTTGCGCCTGGGTTTACGCCAACTGGATTCCAAGAGCGCGGCGGGTTGAGCCAGAGCTCGGGTCTACCGAGTTTCTTGCTGACCTCCGCTGACACCGTGGCGCGCATCGCCCTTGAGGCGCTGCGTGACGGGCGCGCGATTGTGGTCCCGGGGCGAATGAATGCGCTTTCGGCGCGCTTCTTGAGCGTGATGCCGAGTTTCCTGCTGCGTCGCATGGGTGCGATTGGCTCGCGTTTTCCGCGCTGAGAGTTTCCGCTAAGCGCGCAGGCTCCAGCGCGCACCCGTCGGCTCATCAACGAGTTCTACACCAAGCGCCTCAATCGCAGCGCGAAGTGCATCGGCATCACTGAATCTGCGCTCCGCACGGGCGGCTGCTCGTAGCGCGATCAGCTGTTCTACGGCCTCGCTCACGTCTACTCCAGACTCGCGTGGTGGCACAGGAATTAGTGCGTCGGTTGGTGGAAGAGCGGCGCGTGGCGCGCCGGCAGCAGCACCGAATCGTGCGATGAAGGCGGCCAACGACTCCGTTGCGCCGCTATGCATCGCCGTTTCGCCGATTCCTGGAATACGGATGGTTACTGCCCCCTTACCACCGACAGTGACACTTTGTGCACCTAGATCAATGGTGAGCGCGCTGTGTTCGTCGATACCGAGAATCGCGGCGCCGTCGGGGAGCGCTCGCTCGAGCTGCTGCAGGCGCGCCTCACCGATGAAGCAGCGAGATGTATCGTGCGTCGCCCCTTCGTTGTTATTCCAATGAGGGACGATTGCAACGGTGATGCCGACAAGGGAACCTAAAAGGTCGAGGCCGTCGAGCCACACTGGATTTGTACCCGCCTTGTAGATCTCATATACAGGAATCGTGTAGCGACTGGATGCCGCCGCCGCCGCCGAGGAGGTAATCAACGTCGCACCACCTTGAACGCGTGCGATGAGTTGCTCAGCGATTGGCGTTCCACCCCAACGACGGAGCGCTCGCGAAGGGGATCCTGGCCCAAGGAAGATCAGGTCCGAAGCGTTGAGGCCAGCGATCGTTGGCGCCAGTGCCGACGGAGCCAGGTCGGCGCCAGCGCGATCGGTCTCCGGGAGGCCAATGACCGTGGTGGGGATGCCAACCTTGGAGCGGAAGAAGACGGCGATCTTCTCACCCATCTCAGCGCGGTTGGTCTGGAAGTCGTAGCTGCCGTCAAGGGCAACAAGCGTCGATGGGGTGCTGCGTTTCGGTAGCGAGGCGACCAGACTGCGGTGTAGCGGGGCCATCGACGGGCCAATCTCACCCGAACCGATGAGGACGATTCTCCCTGGAGCCGTTTCTGCCGCCATGTCGTAAGTATGGCGCAGCCCCCAGTAGGATCACTTGATGGCAACCCTCTACCTCTCTGGCGGCGGACTCGGGCGCTCGGCCCACGCGTGGCCGGAGGCGCTACGCTGGCTCGCCGCGCAACCGGGCCCCCTGCTGCTTGCCTCCATTGCCTCAGACGATGACCGGCAGGCGCGTACCCTCCAGCAGCTCCTCGCCGCGGTTGGACGCGAAGCCACGCTTATCACCCATCTCCCGCAAGAAGCGGCTGAGCCAACCACGCTATTCCTGTGCGGCGGCGACGCAACAGGCCTTCTCGATCAACCAGAACGGGTGCGTGAGCTGACGAACGCCCTCACACTGCCGAACCTCACGATCGTCGCTGACTCTGCGTCAGCGATGGCGCTCGGGAGGCGCGCCGCATCCTGCACCTGCGGCGGTCACCCAATTCGCGTCATCGACGGCATCGGTGCACTCGGCGCGTGGAGTGTTCTGGCGCACGCGAGTGGTGGGAACGATGAGCGGCTCACCGACCTTGCCGATGCGGCGCTACCGAACGGTGGTCCACGCCTTGCGCTGCCAACGGGCGCCGCCGTTGAAGTGCTTGGTCTGGGATCTCGTACCTCGGGTGAGCCGGGCGGACTCGACTTTAGAAGTGCACCCTGGTCACAAGCGAGTGCGCACCGCAGCGACGCGCGCTAAATCTCGCAACGCGCTACGGCGCGCGCTTGTCAACATAGCGACAACGTGCGCGAATTGGGCAGCGTTCGCAGTCTGGACGGAGCGCATCACAGTGACCGCGACCGTGGCGAATGAGCGCAACGTGCGCCTCGTACATGCGCGACGGTTCAACGAGATCAAGCCAGGCATCATGCGCAAACTGCAAACTCGCCTTTGGCGGTAGTAAGCCGATACGTTTAGAGACTCGCTCGACATGGGTGTCGACTGGCATCAGCGGCACGCCAAAACAGAAGAGCATCACGATCGATGCAGTCTTGGGGCCGATCCCTGGGATTGCCGTGAGCCAGTCGCGCGCCTCGATTGGTGCCATAGAGGTGAGGAACGACAGATCGTACGAGCCACTCTGCTCGTGGGTGGCGCGGAGTGCCGCCTTGATGCGCGGTGCCTTCTGCGCAGCAAGCCCGCCACTCTTGATCACGGCGGCGAGTGAACGCACTGGTGCCGCCTCAACCGCGGCCCAGTCCGGGTAGCGTTCGCGGAGCGCCGTAAAGGCGCGCTCGGCGTTGGTGTCGCTGGTGTTCTGGCTCAGGATCGTGGTCACAAGCTCGCTGATCGGGTCCATTCGGGGCTTCCAGGCCGGGGTGCCGTAGAGAGTGGCCAGGCCCGATAAAACGTCCTCGACCAGCTCAGGGCGACGCCGCTTCAATTGCCGCACCCAGGTCTGCGCCAGGCTCGTTGGTGCGGGAGAGCGTCGTTTTCGTGCGGGTGGCATGCCTGCATCGTAACCCCCAGCCGCGCCAAATCAGGGCGCACCAAGTGCGCCCGAGCAGGCGCTACGCCCCGTTACCCCTCATCCTGTCCCCTGGCCGAATCGACGGCGTGCTCGCGCCGCGCTCTCGGCATAGGGGGAGGAAGAACATGGCAACACGCAACGCCGCACGCGGCGTCAAGATCACCGTTCCGGCGAGTTGGATCGCCTCGTGGACCCTGTACGACCTGGCAAACACCATCTGGTCGTACGGCATCTTCTCGTATGCGATCGGCCTCTATTTGACGAGCGAGAACGGCCTCGGCGAGTCACAGGGAAACCTCTGGCTGCAGATCTCGATCGCCCTCTCCGTCGGTGTCAATGCGTTGATCTCGCCGGCAATCGGCGCGATCTCTGACCGTGCGGGTCGACGACTCCCGTACCTGCTCTTCTTCACGCTTCTCGCAATTATTCCGGCGATCTTCATTCCGTCGGTGCCGGTCGGCATGGGCGTGGTGCTCTTCTGTATTGCAAACTTCGGCTACCAGTCATCGCTGGTCTATTACGACGCAACGATCAAGCTGGTCAGCACGCCGGAGAACCGCGGTTGGGTCTCAGGCCTCGGCAACGGCCTTGGCTACCTCGGCACGATTCTTATCGGTGTGATCATCCTCTTCGGTGGGCTCACCGTTGAACAGGTCTTCGTGCTTGCGCCGATCCTCTTCGGTGTCTTGGCGATCCCGATCTTCATCTTCATCAAAGAAGTTCCAGAGCCAGCGGGGAAGGCCAGCAACGGCAACTCCCTGATGGCGACGCTCAGCACGATTCGTGAACTTGGGAAGTACCCGGGCCTGAAGCGCTTCCTTACGGCGCGCTTTTTCTATACCGACGCTCAGAACACCGTGATCTCGATCATGGCGATCTTCGCGGTGCAGGCGGTCGGCTTCACCCAGAGCCAGGCGAACTATGTGCTCGTTGCACTGGCAACGACCGCAGTGATTGGTGGTCTCGTGTGGGGACGCCTCACCGACAGCCGTGGACCGAAGGCAACGTTGAATCGCGTGCTCGCCCTCTGGGCAGTCGCACTAGTCATCGGTGCGCTCTTCGTCTCGCCGATTCCGTTCATCGTTGCCGGCGTGGTGCTCGGCTTCGGCTTCGGCGGCCTCTCGGGCGCTGACCGAATCCTCATGTATCGACTCTCCCCACCGAAGCAGCTCGGTGAGTTCTACGGCCTCTATGGCCTCGTGGGGAAGGGCTCACAGGTCCTCGGCGGGCTGCTCTACGGCGGCACAATTTTCTTCCTGCACCCAGTGATCGGCAACGGGGCGTACACGGTCGGCTTGCTGACCCTGCTCGCAACGATGCTCGTGGGCTGGTACCTGTTGCAGGCCGTGCCGGAGAAGCGCGAAGGCTGATAATCGACGCGCTCGGAGCGCTGCGTTAGCGAATGCGCGCAGCGCTCCAGCGAGTCAGCGCCGGGCCCCAAGCCCGCTCGCCGTCACCCTTACTAATTGCATCCAACTCAACGAGGCCATTGATCGCGTCGGCGATCTCTGCGCTGCTCCACTTTCGTGCCGCCTCGGCAAGCTTGCCGGCGGGAAACTCATGCATGCCAATCGTGCGCGCCGCCGTTGCCACCGACGCACCCTCAACAAC
>JBAXWE010000010.1:0-37411 GCA_037128565.1 bacterium | reverse complement strand
GCGGCAACGCGGCCCCCATCAACACCAATGAGGAGTGACGGGCCAGCCGGATGCAGGAGCTCTGGCCACTCCGTGGTGTCGCGCAAGATCAGCGTTGGGGTGTTGAGCCAGACCGCCTCGCGCTGCAGCCCGCCGGAGTCGGTGAGGACCGCGGCGGCGTGTGCGGCGAGGGCGAGTGAGTCGAGATAGCCGACTGGCGGCACCAGCTCTACGCCGTCGGGAACGTCAATACCGTGCGCTGCGATCGCGGCACTTGTTCCAGGGTGCGCCGCAAAGAGCACCGGAACATTAAGAACTTCAGCGGCGCGCTGCAGCGCGGCGAGTGCCGCGGCAAGGCGTGATGGTTCGCGCACATCGGCACGGTGCAAGGTTGCAAACATGTACCCACCCGAGACGAGTGATCGACCGATGCGCGCACCCACCTCGTTGAGGGCTGCGACCGATCGTGCTGTGGGGGCAAGTCGAACAACGAGGTCGGCCATAAGATCGCCTACCACCTCATTCCCATCGACTCGACCTTCGCGCGCAAGTGCTGCGATCGCGGTGTCACTGGTGCAGAGGCGAAGTGCGGCGATGGTATCGACGGCAATGCGGTTTCTCTCCTCGGGCATCGCCAGATCACCCGAACGCACACCCGCCTCCACATGAATGATCGGCACGCCGTGGTCTTGCGCGGCAAGCGCGCCGGCAAGCGTGGAGTCAGTATCGCCAAACACTAAGACGGCTTCTGGGCGGGTCTGTGCAATAGACGCCGCAATAGAGCGTCGCATCTCTGTCAGTCGGGCCTCACCAACAAGGTTCCCTGGCTCGGGTAGCAAGAGGTCCGCCGGTGCAATGCCAAGGTCGCGATAGATCTGACCGGCGAGCACCTCGTCGTGATGCTGCGCCGTGTCAATCACGTACGGTTCAATTGGCGCGGTGAGCTGTGGGGCGAGCGCGGCCAACTTGATGAGCTGGGGTCGCGTGCCAACGACTGCCGTGATGCGCATAGCCCTCCTCGCGCCGATTGTGTGCACAGGCTGCGATAGACTCGCACCATGGCTGATCCGCGTCGACCCATCGTACCGAAGACCGTCGCCATGTTTGTGTTCAATGAGGTCAGCCACGACCGCCGCGTGCTTAAAGAGGCGGACGCCCTCCAGGCGGCCGGCTGGACCGTCACGATTCATGGCATTCGCCAGCGGCGGTCGACAGCGCCCCTGCGTGAGCCACGCAGCTCTGGCGTGGTCATTGTTCGTCACCCGCAAACGGTGTTTCCAGCGACCCCACCCGCATGGAATCCAGCGTGGGGCCTTCTCCTTAAACCACTATTCGCACTGCAATTCATCTTCACAGCCCTTCCCGCCCTTGTAGGAATTCGGGTGGCGCACCAGGTTCGCTCAGCATTCGCCCTCTGGGCTTGGTCTGCCAGTGCGTCATGTGCCGCCACCCAAGCGGAAACCCTGCACGCCCACGATCTCAGCGGAGGACTCCCCGCACTGTTTGCATCAGATGCCAGCGGTGCCACTGTTGTCTACGACAGCCATGAAGTATTCCTTGAGAGCGGTCACTGGGCGCGCGCTCCACGGTTCGTACGGCATCTTCTCGCCATAAAGATTGAGCGCCCACTCTTAGAGCGTGCATCGGCCCTCATCACGGTGAACCCATCCGTAGAGCAGGTCCTTGAAGAGCGATATGAGCTTCCAGAGCGCCGCGCAGTTGTGTACAACTGCGTTGAGCCGCTAGAGAGCGCAACGCGACCTCGTGAGTTACGTGAGGCCATCGGTGTAGGCGACGATACGCCGATCGCGCTCTACCACGGCGTCTTTTCCGCGGTCCGTGGCTTACGCCAAATCATAGACGCCGCCATAGACCCACGCCTTGCAAACATCCACATCGTCTTTCTTGGATATGGGCCGATGGAGGCCGAACTGCGAACCCTCGCCGCTCGCCCCGACATTGCCGGCCGCATTCACGTTCTAAAAGCAGTCTCGCCAGAGGTGCTTGATCGCTGGGTTGCGGGTGCCGATGTTGGACTGATGCCAAACCAACATGAAACCCTGAACGAATACGTGAGTACACCAAACAAGTTATTTGAATCCATTGGTGTTGGCACGCCGGTAGTTAGTAGTGACTTTCCAGAGCGGCGACGGATTGTTTTAGAAGGACCTGAAGGGCCGCTTGGCGCACTATGTAATCCGGGGGACTCAGCCGATATTGCACGTGCAATTGTGGAGGTGATCGGGGGCAGCAACGAAAAGCGTGCGGCCTATCGAAGACGATGCCTTGCCGCCTCGGTCGCGCGCTGGAATTGGAAGGCGCAGGTCGACACGTTGCAGAACTTTTACCTTGAACTCGGCAGAGGTGCCGGCCCTGTACGTCCTCGCGTCTCAATGTTCGTAGCGAATAGCGTCGTGAACGACCGACGAGTGATTCGTGAGGCAGCAACGGTGGCGGCGGCAGGGTTCAAAGTGACAGTGCACGGAGTTGCCCAGCGGCGTGAGGAAATACCTCTCCGCGAGCGACACCCAGAGGGATTCACGATCGTGCGACACAAACTCCGGCTGATTCCACCATTGCTACCACTTCACCCAAAGATCTTTGCTCTGCTCTTGCATCCGTTCTGGGTTGCAATGGCTGTCATTAGCGTTGTTGCCCAACGGCTGCGCTTCCCAATAGCTACGTCAGCTGATTTGGCCATCCGCTGGACTTCGTGGGCAACCCTTGCGGCTCGCGCATCGCAATCTGCGCAGATCCTGCACGCCCATGACCTCTCGGGTGCCCTCCCCGCCCTGGCCACACTCCGCACCAACCCCACCGCCACGCTGCTCTATGACAGCCATGAAGTCTTCCTTGAGAGCGGGCGATGGGCGAAGAGTCCAGGATTTATTCGCCGCGCCCTTGCCGCACGATTCGAACAACCAGCGCTTCGTCGCGCCGCTGCGTTGATTGCGGTGAACCCCCAGGTCATTGAGGAGCTCGCCAAGCGCTACGAGGTTCCAGAGCGACAGGTGGTGACGTATAACTGCCCGCCGGCGTGGAGCCCTGAGCCGCGCGGAACGGAACTCCGCGCCGCGATCGGTGTTGATGCTGCGGCACAGGTGGTGCTTTACCACGGAGGATTCTCAGCGCACCGTGGACTTGAAGAGCTGCTTGAAGCGAAGCGAGACCCACGTCTTGCAAACGCACACTTGGTCTTCCTTGGATACGGACCGCTTGAGTCCATCTTGCGCGCAGCGGCCGCTGAACCTACGTATGGCGGACGCGTTCACGTCCTCAAGGCAGTCGCACCAGATGTGCTTGATCGTTGGGTCTCGGGGGCTGACGTCGGCATGTGCACCGTATTGCCGAACACGTTGAATCATCGAATCTCTACACCGAACAAACTCTTTGAGTCCATTGGCGCAGGCGTTCCAGTGATCGCCAGCGACTTCGCTACGATGCGTGGCATTGTGCTCGGAGATCCCGACGGTCCCCTCGGCGCGGTCTGTGATCCGACGAGCTCACACGAAGTCGCAACTGCCATTCACTCAATCCTCAGCATGAGCCTCACTGATCGCGCTGCTCTGCGCGGCCGCTGTATGCGCGCAGCTGCCGCGCGGTGGAACTGGGAAGTCCAGGCCACCCGACTTACGGCGCTCTATCAATCCCTGCCGCCAACAACAGCAGCATGAGCCGATCCCCGCACCGACTCGTCATTGGCATGCTCAATACCGCGGGGCAGGCACGCCAGTGGGCGAACGCTTTCAGGCACAACACAGCGGTAACGGCTGAGTCTTGGGCAATGCAGCGGCCCGAAGAGACAGCAATTTCGTTTGCGGCCGACCGGGCCTATCCGCTGATTAACGGCGCTATTGATCAAGCCTTTACTGATCTTCTTCGTGCGCCACTCAAGCCAACCCACCTCATCATTGAGAGCGGCAAGCCGATCAGCGTCAGGGGGTCTGTCCGTCGCATGCTCTTTCAGGCAGCCATTGCCCGTCGACACCGCATCCGACTAGCCCTGGTCTTCCACGGCAGCGATATTCGCGTGCCGAGTCTCCACGCTGCTGTGCATCCTGACTCGCCGTTTCACGAGAACCCAGATGGCTTGACGGCGAAGCTTGAGCAGAAGACGAAACAGATGCGTAAATGGCTACGGGTATGGCCGTTCCCAATCTTTATCTCAACACTTGACCTGAAGCGCTTTGTGCCGCGCGGACAGTGGCTTCCTGTGGTGCCCGATGCTTCCTGGCTTGCACCGATGTTGGCAATCTCCACGGATCGACCACGTCCACGCGTGCTGCATCTACCATCGAGACGCGCACTCTTCCAAAGCGACCGGGTGGATCAGATTTGTCAGCAGCTACACGAGGAGGGCGTCATTGAGTACCGCAGCATCACGGGAGTTTCCCCGACGGAGGTGCGCACCCTTGTGGAGTGGTCAGACATCGTGATCGACAAGATCGGCATCGGAGGTACGGGCGTGATGGGCGCCGAAGTGATGGCCTCGGGTCGGCTCCTCATTGGTGACGTCGATCAGATCGTGCGCAGTGAGCTACCCGATCTACCGCTGATTCAAAGCTCAACCAGCACCCTAGAACAGGTAATCCGCGACCTCGTGGCCGACCGCTCGACCTGGGCCGCACGTGCCGCTGCAGGGGAGGCCTTCGCCCGCAAGTATCACGACGGGCGCTACTCGGCGGCCGTGCTGGCCAAGTGGATGGGGGTTCCGGTCAACCAGCCGTAGCGGCTGGAGCCGATGGTGAGGATTGAACTCACGACCTGCTGTTTACGAAACAGCTGCTCTACCACTGAGCTACATCGGCGCCGGAGGGGGATTGTAGCGGAGCGGCATGCCCCCCGCGAGGCCTAGGCGGCTGAGGGTGGGGCGACGACTGGGTAGGTGTCGAGGTCCCAAAGCGCTGCCAGTGGAAGTTCGCGAACCGTTTGTTCCGCAGACGCGATGTCGCTCGCAATGACCTCAATGAACACCTTGCGCCTCGGCGGAGGTGCGATGTGGATGGCGCCAATACGGCCAGCCGCTTGGAGTGCGCTCGCTGCGGCTTGCTCCGCGGGGACAAGCGCTCGAATCGCTTCTTCGGAGGTGTCGGGCTTAAAACTACAAACGACGATAAATGTCGACACGGGAACTCCTAACGGGTGATGGGCGTCCATCTGGGCCCTCGGAGGAACCCTATCACCCATTCAAACTGCGGAAGTGCATCTGAACTGCATTAGCGCAGGCGGAAGACTGTGGTGGAGCGAGCCATATCTGTGAGACTCGTTACGGAGTGATTTGAAGGCTCCGCTTAACGCCGTCTAAGACCTGCTGGATCACTGCACCCCGCTGATTTACTGGAACTCCTGCCATCGGTGCGGTGATCAAGTTGGATACGCCGTGGACGGCGCACCACGCCACCATTTCGGCGCCCGGGCGACGCGATGCCGGCATAGCACCGCTACGGACCAGATCATCGAGCGCTTCTGTGAGTACCTCCCATGCCGATGGGCTGTCAGGCCGTGGCGGCTCGCAGATTTCAAATGCCGCCGCATAGAGGAGCGGTTCGTTGAGGGCAAACTCCACGTAGGCGAGGCCGATCTGGCGGAAGCGCTCCGCGGCCCCTCGCTTGCTCAGCGTGCGCGGTCGAGGAAGAGAGATTGCGCGTGCAAGCTGCTCCCGCGCGGCCTGAGAGATCGCCGCGCGTAGGTGCCCTTTATCGGTGAAGTGCCGATAGATGGCCGCCGGCGTAACCCCCACGCTCCCAGCAAGCTCTCGACCACTGATCGCGCTGAGGCCGCGCTGTCGCACGCGGCGTAGCCCGGCCTCGACCACTGCATTCGCCAAGTCTCCGTGGTGATAGGTCGTGACCGCCACTCTTAACCTCCCTTGATACGGGCCTCGGTTTGACACCCGTGCAATGTAATCACTATATACATCATAGTCTAAAAACAGGTAGCTGAGGTGAGCCCGATGGACACGAATCGTCGAACAATTCTCGCTGCTCTCCTCGGCGCAGCCACCGTAGTGTTTTCGGCGTGCGGAAGCGCATCATCCAGTTCTGAAGGAAGCCAAACCGTCGACATTACGAATGCGATCTTGACCAACATGAGCGGCGACTGTGCCGACTACTCCGCGACCTACCAGGCACGTGTGAACGACGTGCAACTTGAAACGCCGTTCCTTGCGGAAGTCCAAGTCTCCAATGATGAAGACTTCTGCAAAATGACCTCAAATGACATTCCCAACTACGACTTCAATGATGGCACCGGTCACTTTGCAGAACCAGTAGCGGAGCAGCGTCTTTCACTCACGATTCCACGTAATCCGACAAAGGCCACAACGACAACCCCACTCACTCTAATGATGTACAACGCAATACTTTTAAATGGTGTCGTGCTAGATCAGCTCTCAAATGGTTGCTACAAACCGACCGACGGTCACGCAGATAAGAACGGCAATATCAGCAACGGATGCGGCCCGTCCGTGGAGTGGCGCTTGAACCCGCTCGGCACAGTTCGCTTTGGCACCGATTCACACAATGGGCACACACAACCTGGCGGGTTTTACCACTATCACGGCAACCCCCTAGCGCTATTTGACCCAGCTGAAACAGCACAAGGCTCACCAGTTATTGGCTTTGCTGCCGATGGCTTTCCTATCTATGGGCCGCATTACATTGACCCGTCGTCGGGCCTGATGGTGAAGGCAACTTCGGGGTACACTTTGAAAGCGGGCAATCGGCCCGCCCAAAGCAGTACCAGCCCAGGTGGCGTATACGACGGAACCTACATCGAAGACTACGAATACACCGGTGCGGGCGCCTTAGATGCGTGCAACGGCATGACCGTTCATGGCCAATACGGTTACTACGTCACCGACTCATTCCCGTACGTAATGGGGTGCTTCTCAGGCACGCCACACGCGAGCTTCCGCAAGTAAACGTATCGACCGTGCGCCGTCGCTGACGGGGCATGAAAAGGTTAGTGAGAGGAGCCCCAAGATGAATCGATCGGTGCGACGAATCGCGGTAGTTGCGGCAATCCTGATAGTCGCTGGCTTCACGGCGAGCCAAACGTTCCTTGCTGGGAGCAGCACCCCACAGCCTCTCGGGGCTCAAGGACTCGTGGCAAGTAACTTCAAAGACGGCGCCCTGTCGCAGCCGATTGTCGAAGAGGCGTGCACCCTCACCGATGGCACGGAAACAACCTGCTACCGGGTGATCGTGACGGGGACTCCAGTAGACACGGTGATCGGGCCATTCTGCCCAGAGACCACGAGCACCTCGGCAGCAAACTCAGGCATTTGGCTTGATGGCAGCAATATTTACGACGCCGATGGTCAGTTCATTCTTGACCTCAGCACTATCTATGGCGATGCACAGTGGCGTCTCTATGACGAGTCGGGGAAGGTCAACGTGACCGATAGCAAAGAGTCGTTCCAGGGAGCGGCTCGGCCTGATGTGCTCGACGCGTACAAGTACCATTGCGTTGAAGGTCGCTTCGAGTGGACGAATTCCGGCGCGGCGGTGCCAATCTCAATTCTTGTGCCAGTGACGCCGGTAAAAGCGTCGTCGCCGGTCAGCACCCAAGGCGCCGACCTCGGCGTCACGATCAACGGACTGGTGATCGCCCCTTCAGCACCAGTGCAGGCAATCTTGAAGGCGTACACAATCGCGGCCTTTGATGATTGCGGTGGACACTTCAATCCGATTGAGGGATATCACCTGCATGCCTTCACCGACTGCAAGGGAATCTCATACGACGCGTCAATCGACGATGCAAATGCCGAAACGCGACTCATTGGATACGCGCTGGATGGCGTGGCGGTCTTTGCGCCGCTTGCTCACGACACCACGATTCAACTTGATGAGTGCAATGGCCGCACTACCGAGAAGGACGGCTATCACTACTACGCGCAGGCGCCGGAGCTCAATCAGGTGGTGAAGTGCTACATGGGCCTCCTCGCCGTTGACACCACGAGCCAGCAGCAGGGGCCCCCAGGTGGTGGCCCTGGCCCAGGTCAGGGGCCGCCGGGTTTCCTCATTGCGGCCGCGATTGGTGCGGTCTCCGTCCTAGTAATTGCAGGAATCGGCGGTGTGCTATTTATTCGACGAAGGAGGGCTCATCGTGGCTAAACATCTACCAGTTCGGACCATGGCCGACGTCAAGGAGCCGCTCGTGCTCTTCCTGATCGGCATGCGCATCAACACCTTCTGGCGTGTGTGGGAGTGGCTCCCATCGTTCTTGGCGATGGGGCCAATGATCGTTGAGCTCTACAAGAACCCCGAGCTCGGCTTCTTGAGCGCCCGCACCGAAATGGCTGGCCGAACGATCACGGTGATCCAGTATTGGAAGTCATTCGAAGCGCTTGAGGCATACGCCTCGCAGGGCGACCGAAAGCATCGTCCGGCATGGACCGCCTTCTACAAGCGTGCCACCAGCAGCACCGGCGCCGTGGGCATCTATCACGAGACCTATGTCGTACGCCCTGTCGAGGTGGAGTCGCTCTATGTCGACATGCCTACTGGCTTTGGTCTCGGCGGTGCAGTTGGGACGAAGCCAGTGACGCCGAAAACCGAGACCGCGCGCGAGCGCAAGGGGTAGGCGCATCCTGTAACGTCGGCACCCGCGTTGGCGGGTAACATCACCCAATGGCAACGCGCGCAGCATCACGGTTCTATTACGGCTGGGTTGTGGTTGCGGCGACAGCCGTGGCAATCCTTTTTGCGGCGGGGATTCGCGTTGCGCCTGGCGCATTCCTCCTTGACATGGCGAACTCCACCGGCTGGTCGCGTGCGTCGCTCTCACTCGCCGCGGCGATAGGGCTTCTTGTGTACGGATTCACCGGACCAGCAGCGGGCTCACTCATGTTGCGCATTGGGTCGCGCACGGTTGCAACGGCAGCGCTGCTCATCACCGCGGCTGCGTTGGCCGTTACGAGCGTCGTCCAAGAGGAGTGGCAGCTCACGCTGACCTTCGGTCTCCTCTCTGGTATCGGCACCGGCATGATCGCCAGCGTCTTAGGTGCGACGGTCGCGAATCGATGGTTCGTTCGTCACCGCGGTGTGGTGATCGGCATCTTTGGCGCCGCTTCGAGTGCGGGGCAGTTGATCTTCTACCCGCTCCTCACCTCGATGGTTGAAGGCACTGGCTGGCGCGGAGCGGCCCTCACCTTGGCCATCCTTGCTGCGCTCTTGTCAATTCCGATCGCGCTGCTCTTGCGCGATGACCCGGCAGATCTGGCCCTCAAGCCACTCGGCGAGAGTGCGACGGATCGACCGGTGCAGCGAACCTCTGAGGAGGGAACGATGCGCCGCGCGCTCCGCACGCCGACCTTCTGGTTACTCGCTGGCACCTTCTTTGTGTGCGGCTTCTCGTCAAACGGCGTCGTGGGGCAGCACTTCATTGCGCATGCCGTGGACCACGGATTCACTCCAGGTGTTGCCGCTGAGGCGCTCGCGCTGATGGGCATCTTCAATTTCTTCGGAACGATCGCTTCAGGATGGCTTACCGACCGCATTGATCCGCGCAAGCTTCTCTTTGTGTACTACCTCTTCCGCGGTGTCAGCCTGCTCACCCTTCCAGCGATTCACGATTCGCTCGGCATCGTGGCGTTTGCGGTGCTCTTTGGGATTGACTACATCGCGACGGTGCCGCCCACGATTGCCCTCACCGCCGATACCTTTGGTCGACGGAATGTCGGCGTGGTCTACGGATGGGTCTTTGCCGCGCATATGGTTGGCGCCGCGGTAGCCGCTTGGGGCGCGGGCATCATTCGCGATACCCAGGGCTCGTACACGATCGCCTTTATCTCTGCGGCACTGCTCGCTGGGCTGGCAAGCCTGGCGGCGCTGATGATTCGACGCCCCACTGTTCGGGCGTAACGAGCCAAGGGCCGCTAGGCGGTAAAGCGCACCGCACTCGTTTCAAGAACCCTTGCGGTTCGCCCAGGCGCCGACTGAAAGCCCCAGTACATGTTGGTGTGCTTGATGATTACGTCGGGAGGCGGCGCACCCCACTCGCTCATGTCTTCGGTGGTGTGGGCATCGCTGACGAGCGTCACGTCGTAGCCGCGGGTGAAGGCGCCATGAATCGTTGAGCGAATACAGGCGTCGGTCTGTGCGCCAACCACCACGAGGTGGCCAACCTTCGCGGCGGCAAGAGCCGCCTCTAGATCGGTTGCCTCAAATGAATCGCCGTAGAGCTTGTGCACGAGCGGTTCACTCTCGAGTCGTACGAGCTCAGGTACGTACTGCCAGGCGTCGCTGCCGATGGGCATCTGTTCTTCGGAGTGCGCCACCCAAATGACCGGGGTGCCGGCGGTGCGGGCGGCGGTGAGGAGCGTCTGGATGTTGGCGATGACCGCCTCGCGCTGGTACGCGGCGCCAACCACGCCGACTTGCACGTCGATGATCAGGAGCGCCGTTGCAGTTCGGTTGTGAAGGGTGGTCATAACGGCGGGATCGTACCGCGTTTTCAAATTGGTGCGAGCAGGCGTTCTCACGCAGGCGCTCCCGTATACTCCGCCGAGTCAGCTGTTCATTGGGGGGCTTCCCCTGAGGCGCTGCCATTAATACGGAGGTGTATCGTGGCCGACCCAAAGCAGACGAAATTCGTGCTCGACGAAAATCGGATGCCGAAGGCCTGGTACAACATCGCGGCGGATCTTCCGTGGCCACAATCGCCGGCGCACTGCGCTACGAGCGCCAGGCTGAACGAGCTATCAGTGCTGCACAGCAGCCGAACACCATTGCACTGCTACTCCCACCTGAGAGTTTGGAATCAGTGTATACAACAGCGCTTGCATCAAAAGTGATGCCGCAGAAGGCCACACACTTCATGCCAAAGCCAGCGACCGGACTGCTCTTTCTCGCTCATGATCAAAACGAGGAACTTGGAGAGGCTTAGACCTGCCATTTCGTGCGTGGTGGGCTAGAGGGCGTCGTTGTAGGTCCACACGTCGAGCGCGTCAAGGTCGAGGCTTCTGTTGCCGTTCGCGGCAAGCGCACCGGCGATTTGGGCGCGGTGTTCGGTGGCGTGGTGCACGGCCTGGTTTACCAACACCCAGCGCGGTACCGAGAGCTCTTCGCCGCTAAACGAGATCCAGGTGAGCATCTCATCGCCTGGGAACTGCGCTCCAGCCAGCAACTTGCCATCGGCAACCGCGAGGCCCGTGGCAAGCACCAGCAGGTCGGCGGCGGAAGCGGGCAACTCGCGCTTGTCGGCGCGCGGCTCTCCGTGCAGGCGCTGCGCGTAGTTTTCGGCGGCCGTGACCAGGTGGTGGGCGATGGCCCCAACGCTCCACTCGGAGCCGGGCGCCGTGAAGGCGAGCGCATCGACAGGGAGCGCGGCAAGGATTGAAAACATTTCAGTATTGGCCCATGCCATGTGCGCGAGTTGACGGTTCAGCGTCAGATTCGACTGAATTGCCATAAATGAGTACCCCTCATGCTTTGGATAAGTTGTATACACCTTGAATCTAATCCAACTTTGACATCGAAGTGCTAGGGTCGCGAAATGACCGAAAATCTTTCAACTCGTGACGCCATCCTACAGGCAGCAATTGCCGAAATCATGCGCGCCGGCACCGAGACGTTTACCCCTCTCTCGATTTGCAAAAAACTGGACATTAAGCCCAATCTCGTCAACTACCACTTCAAATCTCGTGAAGGTCTGATTCGAGAGGCGGCGGTCACCTCGTACGAGGAGTACGGCCGCGGATTTGTGAAGGCGTGGGAGCAATTCGGTCATTCGCCGCGCGAGCATTTCATGGCCGCTGCCCAACACCAAATCAGTTGGACGGTTTCGCACAAGTTCATCCTGCCACTCGTAACGCTCGGTGACGCCGAAGATTTCACGAGCGAACAACTTGCGCGCATCAACAAGGCCTTGGTGCAGAACGTATCGCTGTTGACGACTGCCATTGGCGGTATCGTTGACGGAAAGGCCTGGAATCACCCCGCAACCCCGGGCGATGTTGCGCGGCGGCCAGAGCTGGGATACGCGACCGGTGCCGTCTCTTGGTTGGTGAGTGGCCACGCAATGTGGAAGGCTGGTCCACTCGCAATTGCGGCGCAGGAGACTCCGGCGGCCGGCACAATCTCCAACGTAGAACAGCAAATGTTCGCGATGGCGATTGCAATCATCCGCTACTTCGGCGACAAAAAGTAGTTGGCGCGCCGCTAGCGAGGCGTTGATCGTCCTCTACGCAGCGCAAGCAGCGCGCCTGAAGCAGCGACAGCAGCGATCGAGGCGAGTAGCACCCCGAGCTTCGCCGCACTCAGAGACTCCTCGCCTGTAAAGGCGAGTTCGCTGATGAGCAGCGACACGGTGAAGCCGATTCCGCCGAGTGCGCCAACAACAGCGATGTCGATCCAGTGCACGCCAGCCGAGAGCTTCGCCCCCAGCGCGGTAGCCAGCCGTGCGGCGAGCAGGATCCCCGCTGGCTTGCCCACAACCAGGCCAACAAACACGCCGAATAGAATCGGGGAATTGATTACCGCACCAAGTTCGATGGAGCGGATGTCAACAGCCGCGGCGAAAAGGGCGAAGAGCGGCACGGCGATCGCCGCGCTGATCGGGTGGAAAGTTGCAGTTGCGCGATCAACTGGTGCGTCTGCCTCACCGCGATCCTTCTTGACGCGCATCAGCAGCCCGAGCGCGACGCCGGCGATCGTTGGGTGAATCCCAGCACTGTGCACCGCATACCAGGTGGCGAGTGCAAGGGGGACATAAATCAGCGGCGAAGCGATGCGTCGCTGCTGGGCTAGCGCAAATAGCGCCAGCAACAGTGCTGCAATTGCAAGCCACTCAAAGTGGAGACTGGCGGAGTAGAAGAGCGCAATCACAAGAATCGCACCCAGATCGTCAACGACTGCGAGCGTAAGCAGGAACATGCGGACGCCAGCAGGGAGGCCGCGACCGAACACTGCCAGCACCGCAAGAGCGAAGGCGATATCTGTTGCCATAGGTATCCCCCAGCCGTTAAGCGCATCAGCAGCCCCGCCACGATTCACTGCGACATAGAGCAGCGCCGGAACGATCATGCCGCCAAGTGCAGCAGCCACCGGGAGTGCCGCTTGGCGCGGCTTCGAAAGCGTGCCAACGACCAGCTCGTGCTTCAGCTCGCAACCGATCACGAAGAAGAAGATAGCGAGCAGCCCATCGGCGGCCCACTCCTGCACGGTGAGGTTTAGGTGGAGCGCCTCGCTGCCGATGTGCGTTGTGGCTAGGGTTTGTAGGGCACCCGAGAGGGGACTATTAGCGAGGAGGATGCCGATGAGGGCCGCGGCAATCAGGAGCGCGCCGCCGACGGTCTCGCTGCGCAAGAACTTCTGAGCTCGTCCACGACTATCCACTCGGGCATCTTATCGCGAAGCAGTTCCGTACACGCCGCTAAAACCCCCGTGGATTAGTGGAGCGTTCACACACTCAATAAACCCTGCACAATGGCCCGCATGGCGAAGACGACACCCGTTCTTTGGTTTGACGGAACCGCGGAAGATGCGGCGAATCTTTACGTCTCCGTGTTCCCGAACAGCTCCATCGATGAGGTGATGGGTACGCCGGGAAGTGCGATGGGGGTGCGTTTTTCCTTGGACGGTGCGCCGTTCTTCGCCCTTAATGGCGGACCGATGTATCAGTTCACGCCGGCCATCTCGTTCCAAATTTCCTGCGCCGACCAGGCCGAGGTCGACCACTACTGGGCAGGCCTCACCGCAGGGGGCGGGGAGCCGGGGCAGTGCGGCTGGCTCAAGGACCGTTTCGGACTCTCGTGGCAGGTGATTCCCCAGCAGCTGGGCCACTACCTGGGCGGCCCTGACCAGGCGGGGGCGGCTCGCGCCCAGCAGGCGATGTTGAGCATGGGGAAGTTGATCATTGAGGAACTCCGCCGAGCGTACGAGGGGAAGTAGCTCGCAAAGCATCGCCGCATTGAACGTTTTTCAGTACTATTCGGTGATGCAGGCGCAATGGGACTGGAATGGCATATTTGGGGGGCTGATTAGCTTCCTTGTTGTGCTGTACGTCCAACGTGCGCAGCGCATTCGTCCATCCCGCGGCACCAAGGTGAGCATGATCGCTTTTGCAGTCCTCGTCGCCTACGTGTGGGCACCCATTGGCTTCCCAAACTCTACGTGGTCGCGCGCACCGATCGGCACCGATGTCGTTCGTTTGATCCCCGTCGTCAACTTTGACCCAGCGCTCTTGCAAACCCCATGGCTGCTGGCGCAGCTAAGCATGGGTGCCTCGACCTTCTTGCTCGCAACCCTTGCCCTCTACGGAGATGCTCGGCGGGCAGCCTTCGCCGTCATTGGCATCATGGCCGTAGGCCTTGAGATCAGCCAGGCCCTTGCGAACCACTTCTCAAACCCTGTGCCGCCCTACCGGATTGATGCGCACGACATCTTGGCGCGCGCCGCTGGAGCGCTCGGCGCATTCGTTGTACTAAAGATTATCGGGGCGCTGTGGCGCCTTGCAGTCCGACCATCGTTTGAACGGCCCGGCATCTTTGGCTTCATCGACGGGGTCACCCGCCGCATCTAGCCTCGGTGCCCTCGCTCAAGGGTTGCACGTTGTTGCAGTAACACCGCGAGTGAGAAGTGGATACGATACCCATATGAGCGCTGCTGAACTGATTGCCCAAGCCGCTGGTGAGCCGAGCATCTGTCGATGCCCGTCGCTCTCCTTCGGGCCGTCCTGCGCGCGCTGAGGCACACGCAACCAGGGACCACACGGCAGAGGGGGCGGCGGATGTAGTCCACCACCCAACCAGATAGCCGGAGGTACCCGACATGACCGTTCAGAACCCAGGGATCTTCTCTGATAACGCCCTCACCATTGGCCGCACCCCGCTCGTGCGCCTGAATCGCGTCACCGATGGCGCTGCCGCCACGGTGCTTGCCAAGATCGAAGGGCGTAATCCCGCCTACTCCGTGAAGTGCCGACTCGGCACCGCGATGGTGCTCGATGCCGAAAAGCGTGGCGTACTAAAGCACGGCATGGAGATCGTTGAGCCGACAAGCGGCAACACTGGCATCGCGTTGGCGATGGTTGGCGCAGCACGCGGCTACAAGGTGACACTGACCATGCCCGACACCGTCAGCATTGAGCGACGAAAGCTGATCGTTGCCTACGGCGCAACCCTCGTCCTTACGGAAGGGGCAAAGGGCATGCCAGGCGCAATCGCGAAGGCGGAAGAGATTGCCGCATCGGATCCTGCGCGTTACGTACTGCTGCAGCAGTTCAAGAATCCAGCTGGCCCAGCAATTCACGAAACGACCACCGGGCCAGAGATCTGGGATGACACCGATGGGAAGATTGACATCTTTGTTGCGGGGAGTGGCACGGGTGGCACAATCACCGGCGTCGCCCGCTACTTGAAAAAGGGTCGCGGCAAAGCGGTGCAGATTGTTGCCGTTGAGCCCGCCACCAGTCCCGTCATTGCGCAGCGCATGGCGGGCCAACCAAATCAGCCAGCGCCACACAAGATTCAAGGTATTGGACCTGGTTTTGTTCCTGACATTCTCGATCTGTCACTCATTGACCAGGTTGAATCAGTGACGAATGAAGAGGCAATCGCAATGGCGCGTCGCATCGCCCGCGAAGAGGGAATCCTCGTTGGCATCTCGTGCGGTGCTGCAGCACATGTTGCGCTGAAGTTGGCACATCTGCCAGAGAACGCTGGGAAGACCATCGTGGTGGTGCTGCCGGATTCGGGCGAGCGCTACCTGAGCACCGCGCTCTACGAGGGGCTCTTCGATACGAACGGCATCACGCTGTGAGTTTTGACGCAACCGAGCTAAGTCGCGCACTGACCGCCGCTGACGCTGCCCTCGCGGGTGGTGCGGTGGCGGCGGGCGACCGCCCATCCCGGGGTGAGATCACCCGCGTGCTGGCCGAGCTTCGTGCGGCGCTCTTTCCGCGTGAACTCGGCGTTGCCGCGGATGGTGAGGCGGCGGTAGCGGCACACCTTGCGGCGGCGCTCGCCGGACTGCGCGAGCAGATCCGACGCTGCGTCGTGCTGTTTGCTGCCGAGCGACCGGGCGAGGGGCTCGCTCCAGATCAGGTCGATCGTGTGACGAACGCGTTCGCCGCCGCGCTCCCCGCTATTCGCACGCTGATTGAAGGGGATATCGCCGCGGCCTTTGCGGGAGACCCAGCGGCCCGGAGCCGTTCCGAGATCTTGCATGGCTACCCTGGCGTACGCGCGATGATCGATCACCGTATGGCGCACATTCTTTGTACGTTGCAGGTGCCACTGCTGCCGCGCATTGCGTCAGAGGCGGCGCATTCAGCTACCGGTATTTATATCCACCCTGGCGCCACGATCGGCGAACGCTTCTTTATTGATCACGGCACTGGCGTGGTGATTGGTGAGACGGCGATCATCGGCAACGGTGTGCGCCTATATCAAGGCGTAACGCTCGGCTCCAAGAGTTTCCCGAAGGGTGACGATGGCACCCTCGTCAAGGGCCAGCCGCGCCACCCAATCATTGAAGATGATGTGGTGATCTACTCGGGCGCTACGGTGCTTGGCCGCATCACTGTTGGGCGTGGCTCAACGATCGGCGGCAACGTCTGGCTGACCAAGAGCGTTCCTGCCGGGAGCCAACTGTCGCAGGCAAAGGCGCGGAGCGACGAGCTTGCCAGTGAAGGATCAGGCATTTAACAGAATCCTGATCGGCCCGCGTGGGTATATCTACTTGACCGGGGTAAGAGCATACTGAGCCCATGAAACGATTCGTTGGCGTAGGGCTCTTTCTTGCAGTTCTCGTTGGCGCACCGATCGCGAGCGCACAGATCCTAAAGACCACCGCCATCATCACCGTAGTGAAAGAGTGGAAGATCTCCACCAATACTCCAAGTCACATTGCTGGGCCAACTACGTTTTACCTAGACAATCAAGGAAATATTGATCACGAGTTTGTGATTATTCAGACTGACACCCTGGCGAAAGATCTGGTGGCCAAGGTTGACCCTGCAACCATGCGTCTTGATGAAGAGCTGCTCACCTCACCTGGTGAGTACGGCGACCTTGCTGCGGGCGTAACAGGGGTGGTGACCATTGACCTTCCCGCCGGACACTACGTGCTCATGTGCAACATCGCTGATCACTATCAGCTGGGGATGTACGCCGATTTAGAGGTGACGGGGAACTAGCCTGCTCCCTCTGTTGGCCACGCTCCGCGGCAATCACTGCGACGGGACTACAATCCGCAGGATGCCTCCCTTGACGACCCTTCGCGCACCACACCACCCACACCGATGAGCGGCGGCATGGGCCCAGGACGCGGCGGGCACATGTTTGGTGGCGAGTCTGGCGGCCCAACGAGGCCAGCGGGCGCGGCACTGCCACTCCTTCGCCGTGCGGCGAAGTTCTTCGGTCCGTATCGCGGGCGCCTCGGCGTCATTGGGTTGGCGATTCTTGGGTCGAGCATCTTGGGGCTTGCAAACCCGTACCTTCTCAAGCTCCTCATCGACGAAGCAATTCCACAGCGTGATCTTGGACTGCTCGCGCTTTATGCCGGGCTAATGGTGGTGGTGCCGATCATCAACGGTGGCATCGGGCTCGCCCAGGCGTGGCTCACCGCTTCGGTTGGCCAGTTCGTGATGCGCGACCTGCGCAACGCGCTCTTCACTCACGTGCAGTCAATGCCGATTCGCTTCTTCTCGGAGACGCGCACGGGCGAGATTCAGAGTCGCCTCACCAATGACGTGTCGGGGGTGCAGTCGGTCGTGAGCGATGCCGCGGCAAACCTCGCCTCAAGCATCGCGATCGTTGCTTCAACACTCGTTGCGATGACGCTCATCGACTGGCGCCTCACGGTGGTGAGCGTTGCCGTTGCGCCGCTCTTTCTCTTCCTCACCTCGAAGGCTTCCGCCGCACGACGCAAGGCGAGCGGTGAGGTGCAATCGGCGCTCGCCGATCTCACCTCGATCGCCGAAGAGCACCTCTCGGTGGGCGGCGCGCTGCTGGCAAAATCGTTCGGTCGTTCAGAAGCTGGCGCGGAGCGCTTTACCAAACGCTCTGGCGAACTCGCCGCGCTACAGCTGCGCCAGGCGCTCACCGGGCGCTGGGTTGGCGTCGTGGTGCAGGTGGTCTTCAGCGGCATCCCAGCGCTCGTCTACTTTGCCGCGGGCTCACTCTCCGTTGCTGGCGCACCCGACGCCCCGACTATCGGTGACATCGTTGCCTTCACCACGCTGCAGAGTCGCCTCTTCTTCCCACTCGCCTCACTCCTTGGCTTGCAGGTCGAGATTGGCGGAAGCCTGGCGCTCTTCGAGCGCATCTTTGCTTACCTAGATTTGGTCCCAGAAATTGTTGATGCGCCAAATGCGATCACCCTCACTAGGGCTGGCGTTCGCGGGCAGGTCTCACTCCATGACGTGTCGTTCCGCTATCCACAGCCGCCCGCAGGTGCTGGGCGTCAGCGCCGTGATTCGTTTGGCCTTACCGGCATCTCCTTCAGCGCAGAGCCTGGGAGCCTGACCGCTCTCGTTGGCCCATCCGGCTCTGGGAAGAGCACGATTCTTAGTCTCATTCCGCGATTCTGGGACGCAGGCACCGGCTCGGTGCACCTTGATAGTGTTGATGTGCGGGGCATCAAGCTGCGCTCGCTCGGCGAGATGATTGGCGTTGTGACGCAAGAGACGCACCTGCTCCACGCGAGCATTCGCGACAACCTCCTCTACGCACGACCAGAGGCGACCGATGCGCAGATCCTTGCAGCACTTGAAGGAGCGTCGCTCACTGAGCGCATGAACGAGCTACCGCAAGGGCTCGATACGGTGGTTGGCGAGCGCGGCTACAAGCTCTCCGGCGGCGAGCGTCAGCGACTCGCGATCGCCCGCGTACTCTTGAAGGACCCGCCAATCCTGTTGCTCGACGAGGCAACCTCCGCGCTTGACTCCGTGTCGGAGCGTCACGTGCAACAGGCGCTGGAGCGCGCCATGGCTGGGCGCACCACGATCGCCGTGGCACACCGCCTAAGCACCGTTGCTTCAGCAGATCAGATCATCGTGTTGGATCACGGCGCGATCGTGGAGCGTGGGCGACACGAGGAGTTGCGCGCGAAGGGCGGCCTCTACGCCGAACTAGCCGCGGTGCAGTTTGGGCTGCACGCGTAACGCTGGGTTCAGCTCGGAGCAATGACCAAGCGTTGAAAACTTGACGGGACCTGTACGCCGTCAACACTCCTAAACTGCGCGTCGTGCGCCGTCGCGCTCCAGCCACGAGGAGCACGAGCGAGCAGCGCGTTTAGCACCGCATGCGCCTCTATACGCGCTAATGGCGCGCCAACGCACGCGTGTGGGCCGATTCCGAATGCGACATGCGGAGAGGTCGAAGGACGATTGAGGCGAAGCTCAGCCGGGCAGGTAAAGGCGGCTGCATCGTGATTAGCAGAGGCGAAGTCAAGCCCAACGTGTGGCGACTTTTGCGGATCACCACCGTCGACCCCGCGATCAATGCGCTCCATGAGGCCGAGTGGTGTTGTAAGGCGGAGCGTCTCCTCAATGAAGGCGGTTCGTGTGGCGCTGTCGCCATGCAGTGCCGCAACGTGTGTTGGATGCGCGGCGACCATCCAGGCGATCCCAGCGATAAGGTTCATCACTGTGTCGCGGCCCCCTGCAAGCAAGAGACTGCCAACGCCAATCTGCTCTTCGCGGCTCAGCATTGCGCCGCCGATCGGTGTGCTCGCGAGCGAGTTAAAGAGTCGCCCACCACTGCCCGTCGCCCCCTCATCAACGGCTCGCTCAAGGAAGGCGAGGAGCGCAGCCCCGTTACGTCGTCCGTCGTGGTCACCCCAGACCGACGGGCCCCAGGAAGCCCATTCATCAATGTCGTCTGGGCGATTGAGGAGCCGGGCAATTGTTCGAACAACGAGGGGGAGCCCTACGCCGCGCACCATCTCAAGCTCACCGCCTGCGAGCGGCGCAACTAGTTCACGCGCGTCAGCCTCAATGCCCGACTGGTACGGGGCGAGCGACCCCTTTGAGAAGAACGGCACGAGAAATGCGCGGAGTGCCGAATGCAGTGTCGGGTCTGACTCCAGTGGGAGTTGTCGATACGAGCGCACATCTTCGTCGCCCTGATGGAGCGACGAGTAGCGACCGAAATCCCTCCCTGCCGCGCGTACGGCGTCGTAGCCGGTAACGCGCGGCAGCCGCTCAACGCGGGAGGGGCTGCTCACAACTAGCGGAGTGCAACCAGGAGTGCGCCAACGAGGCCGAGATTCACGATGTCGTTACCGGCCTCAATGAGCAGCACACCAAATCCGTGTCCAGCGAAGATACGGTGGCTCATGCTGCTGCCACCGACAATGCCGACCCCGATCAAGAGCCCGACGAGCGCACCATCGAGAGGCGCCGTGAGATTGAGTGCGCTGAGGATGAGCGCGAGCACGGTCACTTGCAGAATCTGCCCAACAAGTACCGAGCCGAAGGCGATCCCCATGTTCATGCCGCCACCGGGAACTTCCTTTGGGCCCTTCCCCATGAGTCGCCACCAGGTTGAGTAGAAGGTTGCAGGACCAAACCAGAGGAATCCGCTCACGAAGCTTACGGCGGTTCCGGCAATAATTCCAAGCACATTCACTTCAGGCATTTCACTCTCCATATTGTGCGAGCCGCATAGCCCGCTCAAAATATTCTACCGCGCGACTGCGGCGCCGCGGCGCTAGACTCTCCGCATGCCACTTGCCGCGACCAAGCGCAGAGTCGCCCGCCTCTGCGTCGCGCTGCTCATCGCCGCTATCAGTGTTTCGGGCAACGTTGTGACGCCCGTCTCCGCGGCGGATCCCGTGGACTGGCGCTCCTGTGCAGCACGCCCCGTGCCTCCGGCAGCGGCTCGTGCTCTCGATCCCGCACTGGCCAGCACGCTCACCGCCAAAGTTATCGCCTGGCAGAAGGCACGCCGCCGCCGCCATCCGGGCGTCTCCGTCGCAATCCGGTGGGACGATGGCCGGAGCTTCACCGCTACTGCTGGCGTCGGCGACACCATAAGTAAGCGTGTGGTGACGCCATCAATGCCCTTCGCGATCGCCAGCATCAGTAAGTCGTTCACTGCGGCGGTCGCGTTACTCCTTGATCACTGCGGAGTCCTGCCGTTGAGCACGACTGCCGCGTCACTCGTTCCTGAGGCCGCTGTGCAACCTGAAGTCACGATTGCTCAGCTGCTCTTGCATCGATCAGGAATGAGCGATTGGCTCACCGATAAAGATTCACGGATGGATTACTTGAGCCGGAAACAGAACGCTAAAGTGACACCATTCACCGCCGTAGAGAATCTTCTTCCGCCAACAACCGTCGGCAACTTTTCGTATTCAAACTCTGGGTTCACGCTCATCACCATTGCCGCCGAACGCGCGACCGGCACAGACTGGAAGACACTTGTCCAAACGCTTCTGCTGAACCCCATGGGTCTGACGGAGACAGGGTGGGGACCAAAGGTTGGTGCGGCGCGCCCACACATGGGTCGCAAACCGTACGGGTTTGCCAGCTGGGGCCCCAGTAAAGCCGTCGCAACGGTGCTGCGTGGCGCCGGCGACATCCTCTCGACCCCTCGCGATCTGGCTCGATTTGGCGAACTCTTTTGGGGAGATCGACTGACCGAAGGGGCCGAGACGATCTCGATGAACGGGGTCGCGCAACAGGCCACGGGCTCGTGGCTCTACAACTACGGAACACAGGTTGATCGTACCTGGTTGGGAACGCTGCGCAGTTACGGCCACGACGGCGGATTCTCTGGTGTGACAAGTGCACTTCACCGAATCCCTACCCTCGGGATCACCATTGCCGCGGTCGCGAACGGATCACCGACCAAGAAGTCGTTTGCCGACGATCTCGTTCAGGAGCTCTTTAAGGTGATTGATCGGCCAGCCGCCGACGTGAGTGGGCTGCCGCGCCAAACAGCTGCCGACAGCGGTGACCCCGAACCACCCGATCCACCAGTCGCCCTCCCTGCGGACTTCTGCGGCGACCCTGCGCCCACTAGCGAGGCTGATGTGCTGGCACCGCGCTGGATCGCCCTCGGCGCGACGAACAGTTGGTCAGGGAGCACGACGGCGATGGCAGAGCTCCCAGACGGGCGCCTCGTCGTTGGCGGCGCTGGGCTGACCAAGGCTGCTGGCGCGTCGGTCGCAGGACTTGCCGTGCGCGACCCACGGACCGGGGCATGGCAGTCACTCGCCGCACTGAAAACATCGTCTGGCAGCACCGCTTCGGTCTATGCGCTTTCAGTTGATGCCAGCAAGAATGTGCTGTACGTCGCCGGAAACTTCAAGACAGTCACGCAAGGAAAACGAACGGTCGTCGCCGTTGGCATTGCCCAGCTGAATCTCAAAAGTGGCGCCTGGTCGGCGATCGGAAAGGGGCTTACCGGAAAAGGGATTGCGGTCAGGTCGTTGTCGCTGAGCGAAGAGAGCGGCGATCTTGTCGTTGCGGGCCACTTTACGCGTGCGGGCGGAATTGCATCCGCAAATATCGCGACGTGGAGTCCATCACGAAAGCGATGGATCGCACTTGGATCTGGGCTGCAATCTGATGTCGTCACCGCGGCAATTTCGGGCGACGGAACGATCTACGCTGCTGGCCGGTTCGCCGACGGCCTTGTGTCGCAGTGGAGTCCTGGCACAAAGCGCTGGAGTGTCATTGGTGACGTCCGTCTCTTCTCTGATTTACCGACGAGCATGCTGGTTGACGCGCTTGGCCACCCGCTCATCGGCCGTGGTGTCGGTTGGTATGGCGAAGCGGTACAGACGATCGAGCCTGCCGCACCTGGCGGCTGGATCTCGTTAGGTGGTGGTGTGAGTTATCCGCGTCGCACCGCATGGGTAACGGCAATGGCAACGCTCAGCGACGGCAAGGTCGCCGTCGGTGGGTACTTCAGCAAAGCGGCCGCGCTCGAAGCGCCAAACCTCGTCCTCTGGGATCCAGTCGTGCAACGGTACGAGGCTATCGGCGCCGGATTAGCGATCGAGCCTGACGCCCTCGCCTCAAGCGCGTTCGCAACTCTCTATGCCGCTACGCGGGTGCGCAGTAGCGCGCCAGGCGGCAGTGGCGGGCGATGTATTGGTGCATGGGCGCAGCAGGCACCCGCTGCACCCGAAAACATCGTGCTCGCTGCAGGGCGAGGAACGATTCGCGTCGATTGGGTCCTACCAGCCGCGTCAACTCCGGCGACGGGGTGGATCGCTACGGCGACCGCAAAGGGGCGTACGACACAACGCTGCACCTTTGCCGGGTCGGCGGTCGCTCCGGTCGCGGGCAACCCCGCGCACTGCACGATCACTGGGCTAGTAAAAGGAGCGACCTACACGGTTACCCTCGTCGCGTGGTCAGCACCGGCAGGCCCATCGCCGCGCATAGAGGTTGGCAAGATCAAGACGCTTAAGTGATCGGGGTATCCTGCACAGATGCAACCGCTGCGCATTGAGAGCCTCTCCAACCCTGTCGTAAAGGGCCTGCGCGCCCTACGCACCCCAAAGGGGCGCGATGAGCAGCGCCTCTTCCTTGCCGAGGGTGAGCGCACGATCGCCACCGCCACGGCGGCTGGCTGGATCCCCGAGATGCTCTTGACCGCGGGACCGCTCCGAGCCCCGATCGATGGCGGGGCAAGTCACGCGCGCGAATCGCTCTCAGTCACGACTGAGGTGCTGGCAAAGATCACGGGGCGCGACAACCCACAGGAGCAGCTCGCCGTGTATGCCGACCCCGCGCCAACTGCGCAGTCTGTTGCGACGATTGATCCGAGTCACGCTGCACGATGGCTGATGCTTGAGGCGCCGCGCGACCCCGGCAACCTCGGCAGCGCCATTCGTAGCGCTGATGCGTGCGCCGCTGGCGGCGTGATTCTTGTCGGGAACACCTGTGATCCGTACTCCATTGAAACGGTCCGGGCCACGATGGGATCCATCTTCACGGTGCCGATCTATCGCGCGACACACGAAGAGGCGATCGTGCTGCTTAAACGCTGGCCGGGGAGCACGGTCGCCACAGCACTCGATGGGGCATCAGATTACACCGAGATCTCCTACACGACGCCAAGCTTGATTGTTATCGGTACTGAGGCAGATGGCCTGAGTGCAAATCTGCGGGGCGCGTGCAGCAGTGCCGCGTTAATCCCAATGCTTGGTACCGCCGAGAGTCTGAATCTCGCAGTTGCCGCAGCGATCATGCTGTACGCGGCGGAACGAGATCAGCGATAACTGCTCAGTAAAGGTCGGGGCTCCGCGGCGCACAACGGAGCCTTCAGAACTTAGTCGCAGACTTGCGGCTTTGCCACCGGTGCTGGTCGCGTTGAAAACGTTGTATCAAGATACTTTCCTATCACGACAAGCTTTGTCCCACTGTCGTGAGCGGTCTCAGAGGTTTGCAAGATGATTCGGCCGTTCGGGACATCGCTGATCTCGGCCCATGTAGACACGTGCTGTCGGACCTCGGTCACGCGATATCGAAGACGTACAAGTTTTTGCCCGGCGGCCTTGGGTAAGACATCAACTTCAATAATCTCCCCAAGCATCTGCTTCGGCGTCTTATCAAGTAGGCCGCCGAACTCCCAATAGCGCCCATGCCCATAGATAAAGAGGATTCCTGTCTTGCCGTCGGCCTTCCCCTTGCTTGGCATCCATTCAGCAACACGACACCAAGGGAACCGCGGAGCACCATCCGTGCTTGTTGGTGGGCGCACGACGGGGAGGTTAATCCAAACGCCACTGACGAGAACGCGTACAGGGTCACCAGCAACCGACGGGACAATCAGGCTTGGGTCAACTGGAGGGAGCGGTGGTGGCGTCGTTCGGACGCGATCCGCAGGGTCTGAAGGGTCGGGGAGCGGCGTTGCGGAGCCTTCTGCGCCCGGGGAAGCGCTCGTCCCCGAGGTTGGATCTGCAGTGATGACCACGACGCCATCTGGGGACCAGGGCCCAAGTTGCTGGTCAATCGCGAGCGAAATGATTGCGCCAGCGGCCAGAATCAGGGATGTAGCCAGCAAGACTGTTGACCCGATATGGCGAAACGGCGTGTTCTTGCGGCGGACATCTCGGTCAACCCGTAGTGGCTTCAACATAGGAGGAGTGTAGTAGGAGATGGCACACTAGCCGTATGCCTCGAACCGTCCGCGTCACCGATCTCGGAATCCATATCGGACGCTTCGCCGCAGGTCCGACCGATGGGATCACCGATGTGCAGGGCGTGCGCGTTGCAGCCACAACGATCATCTCAGGAGAGGGGGCGCTAGTTCGTGGCACCGGGCCGATTCGCACCGGCGTGACCGCAATTCTGCCCCGCCCTATGCCTGAGATGGGGCACCCCCTCTTCGCGGGAACCCATCGACTGAATGGGAATGGTGAGCTCACAGGACTTGAATGGATTCGAGAGTCTGGCCTGCTCACATCGCCGATCTGCCTCACGAATACGCACTCCATCGGCGTTGTGCATGATGCGATGATCGCGTGGTCGTTAGATCGGGTGCCTGGCACTCCACCGTGGAGTCTCCCTGTCGCTGGTGAGACCTGGGATGGCGTACTCAGCGATGTCAATGGCTTTCATGTCACCGCCGCGCATGCGCAACACGCCCTTGACGCCGCCGCCGCACTCCCAAACGGCGCGCCGGTTCCGCGCGGTAATCAGGGTGGCGGAACGGGCATGATCTGTCACGGCTTCAAGGGTGGCAACGGAACATCGAGTCGCCAACTTCCCCCAGAGCTTGGCGGATACACGATTGGCGTGTTCGTCCAAGCCAACCATGGTCGGCGCCACCGGCTAACGCTGCAGGGGCATCTGCTTGGTGCTCCCGGCGGGCCACTCTCAACCGAGCGCTACCCGCTCCCATGGGAGACGAAGTCCGGCGCCGCCACTCAGTCCGATGATCCCCGCGGCGGTGCAGGCTCCATCATTGTGATTGTGGCTACTGACGCGCCACTTCTCCCCATGCAGTTAGATCGTCTCGCGCAGCGAGCGGTCATCGGGATCGGCCGCGTGGGTGGCGTCGGCGAGCACTCTTCGGGTGATTTTGTCTTGAGCTTTAGCACGGCGAACGGTCACCTCCCCTCAGAAGATCTTGAGCCGAAAGAGCCGCGGGAGACCTCTGTCACGATGGTGGTGAACGCACACCTTTCAGCACTCTTTGAAGCAACGGCTGACGCGACGGAATCGGCAATCCTAGACGCCCTCTTTGCCGCCGAAACGATGAGCGGTGCCAACGGCGCCACGGCGGTGGAGCTCCCGCTCGACGTGGTGCGCGCAGCACTGGACTAAGATCAACGCATGACTCTGCCAAATCCCATGCGAAGCGATGAGTGGACACAACCCGTGCGCGTGATCGCGTGGATCGCTCTGGCTAGTGCCGCTCTCGTGGTGATCATGGCCGGGCTTGGCGTTCTGGCAAGTCTCCTCGCGGCGCAGGGGCCTCTCCTTTACGCACTTGCTGGTGGGTGGCTACTCGCCTCCCTTGCCGATGCGCCAATTGAGTGGCTCGTACTCCGCGGCTGGCCGCGTACGCGTGCAGCACTGCTGGTTTGGATTGCAGGTGCGGTCCCTGTCATTATTGTTTCTGTTGAGTTGGCGATTGCCTTTGCGCAGTCGCTTGGCGGCATCATCTCTGGACCTGAGCCGACGCCGGCAGAGGTCGGCACGATGGTTGCACATCTGAGTAGCCTCCTTGCCTCAGTTGGGCTCACCGTTGATTTGGTCCCCATCGCAACAACGATCATCTATGCAATCCGAGATGTAGCAACAACTGTGCAGTCAAACATTGCCGCGGTCGCTGCGGGTGCAATCAGCGCACTTGGCCCACTCATCTTGGCGGTTGGCGTCGGCATTATTATTTCGGCGAATCCGGCCCACCTCGCATCCGTAGATCGACTTGCTACTCGCAGTCGGCTGCGCAGCGCGGAGCGTTCACGAAAAATCCTTGAGACGATCATTGCGCGATTCATCGGACGGCATGTCGCACTAGGGTTGGTGTATGGCCTAGTGGTCTATGTCGGCGCAACGATTGCCGGTGCCGACGGCCTGCTCGCCGCCGTGCTCGGTGGGCTCGTGATGGCGATCCCCTCTATTGGGCAGGGGGCGGCGGTGCTTCCTCCGCTCGCGCTCTCAATTGTTGCTGCCGGGCCATATCTACTTCCAGGCTCGATCATCATCTTCATTGGCTGGCTGGTGTGCGCCACCCAGCTTGCTCCTCGACTCATGAGCGGTGTGCTGCATCTCTCCGGGAGTGCCGTTTTTATTGCGGGTAGCGTCGGCGGGCTGGTCGGCGGCGTGCTGGGGGCAATCTTCGCCCTGCCCGTCGTCGCCGCCGTAGCCGCGATCCGTCGCGAGGAGTTTCCAGCCACCGCTGGAAACGCAAAGCGCACCAGAAAGAGCAGTCAACGATAAGAGGTCCCACTACCCCTCCTGAAAGGAGGGGTAACGCCGCGCAGGTGTAGCCTCTAGGCATGCCACCATCACGACGGCGTCCCCGCGTTGCTCCAGCCTGGCGTGGCCCATTCCGCCACCGCAACTATCGCCTCTTCTGGTTCGGGCAACTCGTCTCGCTCGCGGGTACCTGGATGCAGTCCATTGCGCAGGCCTGGTACATCACCGAGCTCACGCACGAGCCGGCATGGCTTGGCATTATCGCCGCCGCGCAGTTCACACCGGTGATGTTCCTCGGCCTCTTCGGCGGCGTGCTCGCCGACGCGCTCCCTAAGCATCGTGCGTTGATGGGGACGCAGATTAGCCTGATGGCGCTCGCGATTCTGCAGGCGGCCCTGGTTGCAACAGGGCTTATGACGCTGCCACTCCTCATTCTCATGGCGGTCCTGCTCGGTATTGTGAACGCCATTGACATGCCGGTGCGCCAGTCGTTCTTTAGCGAGATGGTTCCCGAAGAAGAGGTTGGCAGAGCTGTCGCAATGAACTCAGCGATGTTCAACAGCGCGCGTGTGATCGGCCCAGCGATTGGCGGCGTGTTGATTGGTGTGATTGGCGTTGCGGGGTGTTTTGCGGTGAATGGCGCGAGCTTTCTCGCCGTGTTGCTCGCGCTGATCTTCATGCGTGCCGACGAGCTACGCCCAGCGCCGCGTGCCCCCCGACCGCACACCGTTGCCGACGTGCTAGTCAGTCTGGCTGAGGGGGTTCGATTTGTGGCGCGCACGCCGCTCATTGCCCTTTGCGTGTTTGTGATCGGCGTGGTCTCGGGCGTAGCAATGAACTTCAACGTCATCATCCCAACGCTCGCCCGCAGTGTGCTGCAGGTTGGAGCACCCGGTCTCGGACTCCTGATGGCCGCTATCGGTCTCGGATCGCTCAGTGGAGCGCTCGCCGTTGCCATGCTGCGTCGGCCACGTACCGTCGTGATAATTGGCGGAGCCGCAGCGTTGGGGATCCTCTCAATCGCCGCTGGCTTCACAAGTGGGAGTGGAGCGGCGTGGGCCGCAGTCGCCACTGGCGTTGCGCTGTTTGGCGCCGGGTTCGGAGCTATTGCGATGGCCGCCACTGCGAACGCCTCTATACAGACCTCCACGCCACCGGCGCTGCGCGGTCGAGTGATGAGCGTGTACACCACAGTCTTTGCGGGCTCAACGCCAATTGGTGGTCTCGGCACTGGGGCAGTCGTGTCACTCATCGGTGCTCCAGGCGCGCTGATCGTTGCGGGTGCACTGGCCCTCATGGCCACAGCGTATGCCGCGGCGCGGTGGCGGGAGATTCTCTCGCTACGGTAGGCGCACGCGGCGCCAGGAGCTCTCGTTACCAGCCGCGTCAATGAGCCGCACCTCAACGGTGATGCCATGCATCAGCAAGAGGACCCTCCCACTCGTTGATTTCATAAACGGGCCAATCTCGATCTCATCACCAGCGGTAAACCTGAGCGGCCGCTCGTACCCGACGCGCACCTCTATGGCGACAGCTCCGGTACCTGCATCACTACCAACGACGGTCAGAAGATACGGCGGTGGGTTCCCATGCGACGCTCGACCTTCACGCACTCGGACGCTGCTAATCCGCGGATCGCTGCGGTCGCGCCCGGCGGCAACCGCGAACGATGTGTGCTCTAAGCCGCCAACGAAGCGCATCCATACGGTTGCGCTTGACGTTCCCAGTTGCGGAAGGCGTGTCCAGTTGCGCACCTCGCGGAGCGCGTAGGTTCGTGCGTTACGGAACGTTTGTCGATCAGCAACCTCAATCGCGCGTGAGCCCGTTGGCGCGTAGTCGCGCAAGATCTGCAGTGCAAGGTCGGCATCAAATGGTGTGCCTGCTGTGGCGGCAGCGAGGAGATCGCCGAGCGTGAGCGCTGGTGGCGTTGGCGTCGCTGCGGTATCAGTCGGAGTGGCGTCAACGGTGCCATCGTCGCCATCGGTCGCATGCGGTTCGATTGAGGCATCAGGGCCACTCTCGTCACCTGGATCTTGCCCAGGGTCAGGCGTCGGCTCTCCATCACCAGGAGGTGGGGCATCGGGATCAAGGCTCTCGTCTGGCGCGACGCTCTCATCGGGCGTACGGCTTTCCTCGACGATTGGATCGCCGTCAATAGGGCTCTCGTCCGCCGCAACGACCGACCCGGTCCCCCAGCCTAGGGTTCGCGGGGCGGCAACCGATCCGACAATGAGGGCAGCCAGCGCTACAGCGGCAAGCCAAGGGGTGCGCTCCGTCCTCTTCATCTCCTGAGTGTGGTGGATGCACGTGCCAGCAGCGTGGCACGCGTGAGGTACTTAATCTGCGACCTGGAACGCCTCAAACTGCCAGGGGTCAGTAGGGGTCGGGTGGGCCGGGTCAGGGAAGAGCGCAAGCCGATCTTGGAGCGGCGTCCAATCAACGGGGCCCGACCAGCGTGTGCCGATGTAGCGGCGAATGTCTGCCAGAAGCTCGTCGTGGGGTAGCTCGTCGGGTACTCGTAGCCCCTCGTTCGGGTGCCGGAGCAGCCACGCGACAGCGGCAATAACGGAGCCTGCAACCTGCAGTGTGGTAGCGGAGTGACCTGCCAAATTTGCGCGCGCCTCGTTTATCCCTAAGAGTGATCCACTCCACCACGCCTTCAATGGGTGACCCAAGAGGAGTACGCCGAGGCGATCTTCACCACGAATGATCTCATTATTCAGCAGTCGAAATCGCTCTGGATGTTTCCAGTTATTGCCGCGAAGCTCATGCACCGATGCGATCGCTGAGTCTGATGGGCAGTAAGCGTAGTAAACCGTCGGGCGATAGTGCGCGACGCCATCCGCGCTGCGTACGGTGAGCCAATCGCTCATCGTGAACGCCTCGCCGTGTCGAATCAGCATGCCGATCGTTGGCAGGCCCTCCTCTGCGGCGCGGGCAGGATCTGCGCCAGGAACCCAGGTGCGCACCAGTGTCTCCATGCCGGCGCGTTGAATGAGGATCTGGTTGCGAGGACCACTGCCGGTATGCGCTAGTCCACGTGGTGGCAGTGTGCGCTCATGCGTTCCCCAGCCAAGTTCTGCTGGGGCGACCCCCTCTTCATAGAACCCCTCGCCGGACCAGGTATTGACGAATTCTCCAACCTCTTTCGGCTGATCCGTGTGCTGTGTGTCGCGCTCGGCAATCTGGATCACCTTGACGCCTGCAGCTTCGGCGATGCGCGCATGATCACGCGCAGTTAGCGCAGCGGTCAGTGCATCACGAGCTACGCCCGTAAGAAGATTGCGCTTCAAGAGCTCTGCGCCAAGCTCTTCGAGGGCAAACTTCACTTCGTGGCTTACCCACCCAGGATTTGCGCCGTGCTCAACAATGGCACTTGGGCCGCTGTTGTCGCCCCAGTTACGGATCATCTCGCGCATCGCCATGTGACGGGCGTAGAGAGTTCGTGAGGTCGGCTCTTGCTCGGAGATGTTGGTGTACGGCTCCCAGACCTCGACGCTGGTATTCAGGTAGCGCACGCCGGCGGCGCGGCACCAACCCATGATGGTGTTCGCATCAATGTTCCAGGCCAGGTCAAGCAGCAGGTCTCCACTCGAAAGACGTTCAGCGAGGAAGGTGGCGAGGTTCTCGCGGGTGACAGCAGCCTGCTCGTAGGTCACTCCTGCGGCGATCGAGTCGGCGATACGGTGGCGCGTATCCGCCATTTCGACGACGCGGATGGAGCGCGGATCAATCCCCAGATCGCGGATGAGCAGTGGGACGACGGCTTGCCCGATCGAGCCACAACCGAGAACGAGCGTCCGAGCGGGGCGCGGCACCGCTGCCGCGACCATCGGCGCGTTAGATGTCACTTCAGCGAAGTAATGAGGTCAGCGACAAAGCGCGGACCATCAACCTTCATCGGTACCCGTACGAGCGGAGGCGCCGCATCTTTGCCGCCGTTGCGCTCTCGGGTTTCGCGAGCGTCGGCTGCCGGAGCCATCCAGGCGCGTCGGTCAATGATTGTGGCTCCACGCGTCGGACCGGTGGTATTCACCTCAACGGCACGATCGAGCCACTCGGTCATGTAGGTCGGGTCGGCCACAACGCCAGCCGCGAGCGGGTCATGCAGAGGGCACTCGCGCGTGCCGAATGTGCGCTGATAGACATCGAGGTAGTGGCTCAAAACACTCAAGGCGAATTTCGAGCGCACTGAACCGATTGCTTCAATCGCTGCAAGCTCTTTGGTGCGCAGTCGTGTGACCTGCGTCACGTCCAGGCCAACCATCGTTACTGGCCACTCGGCGCCAAAGACGAGGTTTGCCGCCTCGGGGTCGTGCCAGATGTTGGCCTCAGCGGTAGCGGAGGCGTTCCCTTCGTGAGCGATCGCACCGCCCATTACGACGACAGATCGCACACGCCCTGCGAGCTCTGGGTCAATGCAGAGAGCGAGGCCAAGATTTGTCAGCGGGCCAACGGCGAGCAGGTCAATCTCTCCAGGCGCTTCGCGGGTGAGGCGCAAGATCTGTGAGACCGCATCCTCGGCGACGGGCCCGTGCTTTGGCGCTGGTTGGTTGGTGTTTCCGAGGCCATCTTCGCCATGTACCCACTCAGCCGTTGCGAGCGGTTGCGCCATTGGGCGCCGAGCCCCAATAGCGACCGGCACGTCGTCAAGGCCACAGAGCTCAAGCAGACGGCGAGCGTTCACGGCGGCGAGGTCCGAGGGAATGTTGCCGTGTACGCTACCAACCGCGATCAGCTCTACATCAGGGCGCCCAGCGAGGTGGAGCATGGCGATCGCGTCGTCAATCCCCACGTCGGCATCTAGCAAGATTTTTCGGCGCTCCATAAGGGGGTGAGTGTACGGCTTTGCATCCAGAACTGCGGGTTTGGTGCGAATGGAGCCCCTGCTACGATCGCTCACACGGAGAGGGAAGGCGAGGAGGCTTATGCCACATCTGGCACTCGTGGTGCACTCGTACGTGGATGAGGATCCGCGCGTCCGACGCGCCGCCCGCGCCGCGGTCGCAGCCGGTTGGCGGGTAAGCATCGTCTCCCTCCAGCGCGACGGCGACGCCGCACGGGGGATGCTCGATGGGGCCGAACTCTACCGCCAGCCAGTGCAGCGTCACCAAGGGGCCGGGATTAGCACCTACGTCCTGGAGTACGGTCGCTTTGCCACTCTTGCAGCCCGTCAACTACTCCGCATTGATCGTGAAAATACGATTGACGTGGTGCATGCGAATAGCGTTCCAGACTGGCTTGTATTCGCAGCGCTCCCACTGCGCCGCCGCCACAAAATCGGCCTGATCCTCGACCTTCATGAGGCGTCGCCTGAGCTCTTCCGTATGCGCTTTGCCCGCTCATCGCGCTCACGTTTTACGCGAGTTGCAGCGCGAGCGATGGTCTCACTGGTCGCGTTTGCTGAGCGTCGCTCTATTCGGGTTGCTGACTGGGTCTTCGTCACCGCACCACGTCTTCGAGAGCGTCTGATCAAGATTGCGCCTCGTCGCGCAGGGAACGTCGAGGTGATCCTGAATGTTCCCGAGTCACAGCGCTTCTCCGCCGCTTCAAAAGATGATCGATCCTGGATGTCTGATGGCATCCTTCGCCTCATCTACACTGGCGCGCTCACACCGATCTATGAGGTCGACGTGATCATTCGAGCGGTCGCACTTCTTCGTTCAGCACCGTCACCGCTCCCAGCTCGCCTCGTCATCGCAGGGCGCGGGGATCAAGAGCCAACGTTACGTGCGCTCACTGTGGAACTCGGTATTTCAGATGCGGTGGAGTTCATCGGTCGGGTCCCCTTTGATGCTGTTCCGGCGTTGATTCGTGATGCCGACATTGCGCTTGCGCCGACTCGCCTCGATGAATTCACCGACCTCTCGATCTCCAACAAGGTGTTCGAAGGGATGGCGAGTGGGCGCCTGGTGTTAGGGACACGACTCAAAACCCTTGATGACCTGGTCCCTGAAGCCTCGGTCGCACGTTACACATCAGGGAGTGCCGAGGAGGCCGCTGCTGTGCTTCGGCGCCTCGCCGCTGATCCAGAAGAACGTGCGAGCCGAATCGAGTCGGGCCTCGCAGCAATTCGTGGCGGCCTCAGCTGGGAGGCGGCTGGTGCCGCCTACGTACGTCGACTTACCGCGCTGCTGCCGCCGCCCGGCGACCCTCGGTAACCCAGGAGCTCTTCGGCACCGGCTGCTTCGGTGGCCGCTCACCGAATCGACGCTTCCATTCCCGTCGCCCAGAGAGGTAGCGCGTCACCTCAAGATCGGCGGCCCTAATCGCGGCACCCCGTAGCCAGATGCGATGCAGATCAAAGCAGGCACGCGCCCAGGCATCACCATGTGAATCGCCACTCAGTAGGTGGGCCAGTTCGTGCAGTGCCGTTCCCTTGTCATAGGAGCAGAGGAACATCTCACCCGTTTCAGTGACGACCCACCCGAACGGATGCGACGGCTCACGTCGCGTGCCGGTGTGGTCGTGAATGCGCACCCACTCCAGTTTTCGCTTCGCACGCGCCGTTGCACGCGCCAGCAACTCAAGGGTCGGACGCCAGTGGGGCCAGGCGGCAACAGTGAAGCCACGCATCGGGCGCACCTCGAAGGGAAGATCGAGCGCCCATTTCGGTGCTTCGGTCCAACGCCCGGCGATCTTGACGCGATACATACGGCTCATTGCGTCACCCTATCGCGAACCCCATACGGACGGCGCATCGCAGCCCTTAGCGCAGTGCGCCAGCCCCAACAGAGCGCACACGCTGTAGGAAGGCGCGCGTTCGTTGGTCTCGTGGGGCCTTAAAGATCTTCTCTGGGGAGCCCTGCTCAATAATGCGTCCGCCCTCGAGGTAACAGATTCGATCGGCGACATCGGCGGCGAAGGCCATCTCATGCGTGGCAATCAACATTGTCGCCCCGCCCTTTGCAAGAGCTCGCAGGGCCTCGAGCACCTCGGCAACCAAGACCGGATCAAGGGCGCTGGTGATCTCGTCGAGCAACAGCACCTTCGGCTCCGTTGCCAGCGCACGGGCAATCGCCACGCGCTGCTGCTGTCCACCTGAGAGGCTGTCCGGGTAGGCGTTCGCCTTCGCGGCAAGCCCGAGCTGCTTCAAGAGCGCTCGGGCGCGCCTCTCGGCCGCTGCGGCAGTCAGGCCGAGTGCGACGCGTGGGGCGAGCGCCACATTCTCAAGAGCCGTGAGGTGCGGGAAGAGGCTGAAACCTTGGAAGACGATGCCGAGCTGTCGCCGCGTCGCGTCGGCGTCGCGGTCATCGGCACGCACCGTGCGGCCCTCAAGCGTGATGCTTCCAGTGTCAATCGGCTCAAGGAGGTCGGCGCAACGTAAGAGTGTTGACTTCCCCGAACCCGATGCGCCGATTAGGCAGACCACCTCGTGCTCGGCGAGAGAGAGATCAATCTTGTCCAGAACCAGCGCGCGCCCATAGCGCTTCGAGACGCCGCGCAGCTCCAGCACCGGCGAAGCTACAACTCGCTTCGCTGCGTCGCGGGCCATCAGCGGGCACCCCCCTGCTGCGCCGCACGATCCTTAGCGGCGAGGCGATCAACCAGTCGCGTCATTGGAATCGTGATCACCAAGAAGATCAGCGCCGTGGTCATCAGCGGCGTGAAGTTAAAGTTCGCCGACTTCAGGATCTGCGCCTGCTTGAAGGCCTCAACAACTCCGAGGATCGAGACGAGCGCCGTATCTTTCTGCAGGCCGATGAAATCATTGAGGAGTGGTGGCACCACGCGTCGCAGCGCCTGCGGCAACACCACGTAGCGAAGCGCCTGCAGCCGCGTTAGCCCCAGCGCCCGCGCCGCGCGCTCTTGCGACGGGTGAATGGATTCAATGCCGGCGCGATAGACCTCGCTCACATAGGCGCTGTAGATCAGCACAAGGGTGACGAGCGCCCAGAAGAAGGGCTCTTTTGGCACGCCCGGGAGTCGCAGCGCAGGAACGCCGAAGCCGAGTACGTAGATCACCAAGATGCTCGGCACGCCACGGAAGAAGTCGGTATAGATGGTGGCGAAGATGCGCAGTGGCGCAAGTGCGGGGCTGGTGATCGATCGCGCAAGGGCAATCAAGAGTCCGAGCGGCAAGATCAGGATCTCTGCCAGAACGAAGAGTTGAATGTTGATGGCGAAGGCGCCAATCACGTCGGGGAGCGAGGTGGAGAAGTAGGTTCCGTCGAAGAAGGCCTTCTGAACGAGCGGCCAGCTCGGAGAAGCGCCGATGGAGAGCGCGACTACGGTCGCGACGGCGAGTGTGCTGATGACGGCGACGAGGGTTCCCCTACGGGCTGACCTCGCCGCCGTCATCGTGCGCTTCGCTTACTTCAGGACTGGCGCGCTCGCCTTGTCTGCAATCCACTCTTTCAGCAGCGCTGCAAGGGTGCCATCAGCCTTGAGGGCCTCAACAGCCGATGAGACGCATGCCGTGAGTGGTGAACCCTTCTCCATCACGATGCCGAACTGCTCCTGAGCGCCGCTCTCCGAAGGGAGCTGCCCCACGATGATGCCGCCCGTAAGCTGTGCATCACGCATATAGAACGCGGTTGGAACGTCAGTCACGATGCCGTCAATGATGCCGCCCTCAAGCGCTGCAACTGCTTCGTCGTTCGTATTGAACACGGCCGGTGCGGTATCAGGCTTAATGACGTTGTTGATCGCATCGAGGCTCGTCGTGCCGATCTGCGCTCCAAGCTTTGCCGTTTTCAGGTCGGCAATGCTGGTTGCGCCAGCGATTGGCGAACCCTCAATCGTCACCACACCCTGGGCGACGTCGTAGTAGCCGCTACTGAAATCAATGGCCTCAGCACGCGCCGGCTTGATCGAGACCTGATTCAAGAAGAGATCAAAGTCCTTTGCCCCTGGAGCGAACGACTGATCAAAGGTGGTGTGAATCCACACAACCTCATCAGCGGTGAATCCGAGTTTGGCGGCAACGGCGTATGCCACCGCGCCCTCATAACCCTGACCCTTTGCTGGATCATTGTTGAAGTCACCGGTCCACACTGAGGCGCCCTCGTTGCCACCCTGGAACCACGGGCTGTAGGCCGGATTGTCGGTGGAGAGGGTGAGCTTCCCGGCCGTCTTCACGGCGAGCTTCTCTTTCACGCACGAGGCGTCAACAGAAGAGGTTGGCGATGCAGTGGAGCCGCCACAGGCGGCAAGGAGCATTGACATCGCCATCACCACGACCGCCATACGTGTGGTCTGGCCGATTGCGATGCGTGAGCGCGTTGTGCTCATATCCATACCTCCTGTACAGCCGCTATTGGCGACGATCTGACACAGCGTCAGTGCGACGGTGGGGCGGTGATCGGCGCGCGGCGCGCCGTCGACGTTGTGTCCCCACGAGCGGAAGGATAGCAGGGGGTGTTCGCTGAGAACCGGGCTATGCGCGGGTAATGACCACCGGTGTTCGGCGAACGGCACCATATCGTTCCGCCGCGCTGCCCCGATTGATCGCCAGGGCGAGCCGCCCAGCCGAATCGATGTAGCAGAGGGGCTCCTGTTCAGGCACGTCGCCGAAGCGGTTCGCCCAGACGGTTGCAAGGGCCTTGTCGCCGACGGTGATCTTCAACGGATCCCCGGCGGTCAGGGCGCCGATTGACGCCTCAATCGCCTGGCGATCGCCCGTCAGCACCAGCGTCCCGAAGCCATCCACGATGCGAACCGAGGTATGCAGCACTCCGTCACCAACTTCAATCGGCAGCTTGGTCGCCGGAACCAGATCACTGGGGGAGATCGCCGTGCCGAGGTCGCCAAAGGGGACCCCCGCCGCGAGGTGTGCCGCCACCGGGGCAAATAGGTCGCGCCCGTGAAAGGTGTGCGATCGGCTAGTGCCCCACCAGCGCTCGTCATCAAGAATCACCGCCGCCACTGCGCCACCAAGCGCCGCTGCGGCTGGCAGGAGGAGTCCGTTGTCTGGTCCGATCAGGGCGTCGCCGCGCCCGCAACGAATGGCAATCGGCCTGCGCTGCGTGCCAACACCAGGGTCAACCACTGCCACATGGGCGCCGATTGGCAGGTGCACAAGCGACTCGACGAGCGCCTCGGCGCCCGCCTCGACGTCATAGGGAGGGATGGCATGGGTCAGGTCGAGGGT
>JBAXWE010000001.1:0-54758 GCA_037128565.1 bacterium | reverse complement strand
ATTCGCGGCGTCTCACTGAACCCCACCCGACGCCACGCCATCGACCTGTTGCAGCGCATGGGCGCCCGCATTGACGAATTCCCTGCCGCCGATGACGGCTCTGGGGAGCCAGTAGGCGATCTACGCGTGCGAAGTGCCACCCTTCACGGCATCGACATGACACCGACCGACGTGGCGCTGGCCATTGATGAGGTGCCGATTCTCTCGTTGGCAGCCGCCATGGCCACTGGCGCAACCAGCATTCGCGGCGCGGGCGAGCTGCGCGCCAAGGAGAGTGACCGAATTGCCGGTGTCGCAGCCGGCCTTGCGGCACTTGGACTCTCCGTCTCGGTCACTGGTGATGATCTGCACTTCGTCGGCGGCGGCCGACCTGCCGCTGGCACTACCGCCTCACTGGGCGATCACCGCTTGGCGATGACCTTTGCCATTGCCGGCCTGGTGGGCGGTGTCACTATTTCGGTTGATGACCCCGCTGCGGCAGCGGTCAGCTACCCCACCTTCTACGACGACCTGGCCCGAATCGGGGCGGCAGCATGAGCGGGCGACGCATTCTGCTCTTGGGGCACCCGGTGGAGCACAGCCTCTCACCAGCATTCCAACAGGCGGCGTTCGATTCGATTGGCCTGCCCGTTCGCTATGAGGCGATGGATGTTGCCCCCGCCGATCTTGCCCGCGTCGTTGCCGAGCTACGCGCCAATCCTCTCGTGATGGGTGCAAACGTCACGGTGCCGCACAAGGAGAAGATCGCGCCGCTGCTCGACTCGCTCACCGATGACGCCGTGCAGATTGGCGCGGTGAACACCATCACCCGCGCCGGGAGCCGACTCGTTGGTCGCAATACCGACGCGGCTGGGTTCCGCGGCGCGCTCGATGGCCTGCTCGATGGACGACGCACCCCGCGCCATGCGCTGGTACTCGGTGCTGGTGGTGCAGCGAAGGCGGTGATCTCGGCGCTGGTAACTGCAGGCGTTGCGCAGCTCTCCATTGCCAATCGCCATCTGGCGCGCGCGGAGCGTCTCGTTGCCGAGGTGCGCAAATACGCGCCCCACATGACGGTGCGCGCGGCCCCGTGGCATGAGGGGCTCCTGATCGAAGAGGCGCAGCTTGCGGGCCTGGTGGTGCACGCCACCACCCTTGGTCTGAGCGACGGCGCACTGCCGCTCCCAGCAGCGGCATTCCGCACCGGTCAGTTCGTGATTGACGTCGTGTACGCGCCGGGCGAGACGGCGCTGGTGCGCACGGCACGTGCCGCGGGCGCCGAAGCAATTGACGGGCGTGAGATGTTGCTTCTGCAAGGTGCAGCGGCATTTGAACTATGGACGGGGCGTCCGGCCCCAATTGACGTGATGCGCGCGGCGTTTGACGCTGCTGCGGGTCACGTGCAGAAGTAGGGGGACGATCATGGCCTTTCGATTCTTGACCGCAGGTGAGTCACACGGACCAGAGCTCGGCGTCATTGTTGAAGGTATGCCTGCGGGCGTGCCGCTCACCGAAGCCGCCCTCGAAATTGATATGCGACGACGCCAGGGTGGCTACGGCCGCGGCGCCCGCCAAACGATTGAGCAGGACCGCGCGCGGATTCGCAGCGGCGTGCGACATGGCGCAACGCTCGGCTCCCCCATCCTGCTGCTAATTGAGAACCGCGACTGGGAGAACTGGACGAGCGTGATGCAGGTCGCCCCACTCAGCGCCGATGAGGCGGCGGCACTCGCCGCTGCAGCGGCGGAGGGAACCAAGCGCGCCATCCCCGTCACACGCGTTCGCCCAGGGCACGCTGACCTTGCTGGTGCGCTGAAGTACGGATTTGATGATGTGCGCAACGTGTTGGAGCGCGCTTCGGCGCGCGAGACCGCCGCGCGCGTTGCCGCTGGTGGCGTTGCCAAGGCGCTCTTGAGCGCCCTCGGCATTGAGATCTGGTCGTTCACCGCCGAAGTTGGCGGCGTGGCGGTAGATCCGGCGAACTGCACGCGCACGCGCGACGAGGCCGACGCGAGCCCGCTGCGCTGCCCAGACCCTGCCGCAGAGGAGCGCATGATTGCGCGCATTGACGAGGCTCGCGAGGCGGGGAACACCGTTGGCGGCATCTTCGAAGTCGTGGTGAAGGGGCTACCGATGGGGCTCGGCTCGTATGTGCACTGGGATCGCCGACTCGACACCGCACTCGCAGGAGCGATCGCCAGCATTCAAAGCGTGAAGGGTGTGGAGTTCGGCCTCGGCTTCGAGCAGACGCGCATCTTCGGCTCCGAAGTGCACGACGTGATCGAGGGCCGCTCCCCCGACGGCAGCTGGGTGCACCGCACCAATCGCGCCGGCGGTCTCACGGGCGGCGTCTCGAATGGCGAGCCGATCGTGGTGCGCGGCGCCGTGAAGCCGATCAGCACCCTGGCGCGACCGCTCCCATCTGCCGACCTCATCACCGGCGAGAAGGTGGAGAAGGCGCACTACGAGCGCTCCGACATCAGTGTCGTGCCAGCGGCTGGCGTAATTGGCGAGGCGATGGTCGCCCTCGCGATCGTTCCGTTCCTGCTCGAGAAGACGGGCGGCGATTCGTTCGCAGAGATTCAAGCGAACCTCGCCGCACTCCGCGCTCGCGCTGCCGCGCCGCGCACCGCACCGTCCGCCGGTGGCAGCACCGCCGGCTCCGGCGGCGACGACTAGGTTGCGATGACCGCCCCACGCGATCTCGCCCTTGTTGGGCTCCCCGGCGTTGGGAAGAGCTCGCTCGGCAAGCGCCTGGCGGCAAAGCTCGGCGTCCCCTTTCTTGATACCGACCGTGAGGTGATCGCCGAAACCGGCATCAAGAATGACAGTGTGGCGTCGATCTTCGAGCGCGAGGGTGAGGCTGGCTTCCGACTTCGTGAGCGTCGCCTGATTGCCTCGCTCGTTGCACCTGAGCCGCCCGCAGGATCAATCGGCGCAGAGCTCGGCATTGGCCGCGTCGTGGCGCTGGGCGGCGGCGCAGCTGCAGATCCACGTAGCCGCTGGGCGCTGCGGGAGCGCGCCCTCCTCTTTTGGCTCGACGCCCCCGACAACTCCATCGCCCGACGACTGCGCACCGCGCGCGTCGTACGCCCGCTGATGAATCATGCTGATCCGGTTGCCACACTAGAGCGGCTGCGTGGAGACCGGGAACGCTTCTATCGACCAGCTGTGCACCTGCGAAGTACCCGCAGCCCTGGGTCACTCGCCGACGAAGCGATTGACCTTCTTCGCACCGCTGCACGAACGACCCGTCCACTGGTCGATGCCGAGACGCTCTCTGGCCGCTGGCTGGTGGGCGACGGGATTGCCGTCGATTCGCTGCGCGCCATCCTCGCCGAGCGCGGCACCGCACGCATGGTGCTTGCAACAGAGCCCAACGCCGCACGCGCCTTTGCCAATGGTCTGCGCGACGCACTCACAACTGCTGGCATCACGGTAATTCCGCTGGAACTGCCGAGTGGCGAGGCGGCGAAAGAGCTCCATGAGATTGGCGCCGCAGCACAGCGACTCGCCAACGCCGGTGTGGAGCGTCGCGATCTGATCGTTGCTGTTGGTGGTGGGGCACTCACCGATGCCGCCGGACTCCTTGCCGCCCTCTATCTGCGAGGTGTCGACTGGATCGCCGTCCCAACGACGCTCGCCGCACAGGTCGACGCCTCACTCGGCGGCAAGACTGGTGTCGATCTACCTGAAGGGAAGAATCTCGTCGGCGCCTTCCATCAGCCGCAGGCGGTGATCGCCGACCTCGCTGCGCTGCGCACCCTCCCTGCGCGCGAACTCATCGCCGCTTCGGCAGAGGCGGTCAAGATCGCCCTCCTTGGCGAAACGCGCCTCTTCACGCTGCTTGAAGAGGCTGCCCCTCGACTCCGTGCCGGCGACCCAACGCTGCACGATAACGGCACCCTTGCCGAGATCGTGGAGCGCGCCGGGTGGTGGAAGTGTCGCGTCGTTGCCGCCGACGAACGCGAGTCGGGCGAGCGCTTGAGTCTGAATCTCGGTCATACACTCGGTCACGCCCTTGAGCAGGCGGCTGGTTATCAGAATCTCTTGCACGGCGAGGCGGTCGGCTACGGCTTGCGCGCCGCTCTGCAGATTGGGCTTGAGCTTGGCGTGACCCCTGCGGCGCTCGCCGCACGCGGCACTGCACTGCTCGATGCGCTCGGGCTCGGCGTTGCCCCGCGCGGTGAATCTGTTACCGCACTCCTTGCCGCCGCCGGTCGTGACAAGAAGGTGGCCGAGGCGAAGATTCGCTGGGTGCTCACCAGTGACGACGGTTACGTTATTCGCAACGATGTTCCTGCTAGCCTCGTAGAGCGCGCAGCGGCCGCCATGTTGGCCGGCGTCAAGTAGGGAGGGGCCATGGCGGAGATCTCAAAGCGCATTGAACTTGCGGCAATGAGCGCACGAATCCGCGCACATGCCGCTGGGGATGGCCTCCTCATGCTGAGTGGCCCGAACCTGAACCTGCTCGGTGAGCGCGAGCCAGAGACCTACGGCACCACCACCCTTGCCGAGATCGAGGCGTCTGTTGCAACGGCGGCAACCGCCGCTGGCCTCCACCTTGTTGACGCGGTGCAGTCGAATCACGAAGGTGAGCTGATTGACCGCCTGCATGTGCGCGACTTCTCGTGGCTGATCATCAATCCCGGCGGGCTCACCCACACCAGCGTCAGCCTGCGCGACGCACTGCTTGCCGTGGAGCGACCCTTCGCCGAGGTACACCTCAGTGATCCAGCAACGCGCGAGCCGTTCCGCAGCGTGAACTTTGTGGAAGATCTCGCCGCAGTCACCGTGCGCGGCTACGGGGCAACGGGTTACCTCCGCGCGGTGGCACTCATTGCCGAGCTCCAGGCTGCGGCGCTAGATGCGGATGGCCACCGATGAGCGACCCTGCTGCACGCCTCGTAGAGATTCGCGCCGCCATCGACACCATTGACGACCAACTGCTGACGCTGCTCGCCGCACGCACCGAGCTCGCTCTAGAGGCTGGTTCGGCGAAGGCGGCACTTGGCCGTGCGGTACAAGATCCAGAGCGCGAAGCGGCACTGCTCGCACGCGTTGCGGCGCGTGGCGCCGGCGCCCTTACACCTTCGGATCTGGTGGAGTTGTGGACGCTGCTGATGGCTGCGACGCGTCGGGCGGAGTCTCAGCGCTAAATCCTGCGCAGCGCATTACTGGCAGACGCGGGTAGCGCGGATAGCGGTCATCCGTATCGGAGAGACCACAGCGCATAAAGTGCGACCCGCGACCGCTCACCACGAGCCGCGCATGGATGCAGATGGAACGGAGGCCGCTACTCATGAGGCGCAGTGTGGCGCAGAGTCAGCGATTGGGGTGTGGCGGAGGGGGAGGGATTCGAACCCCCGCAGACCGTTACCAGCCTGGGCTGTTTTCAAGACAGCTCCGTTCAACCACTCCGGCACCCCTCCACGAGGGAGTGTATCGGAAGCGGCGGTCCCGCTCAGCCGAAGTGTGCGAGGTGATCGGCCCAGTGGGCGCTGCTCTCAATCTTGATGATCTTCTTGAGGGGCTCCCCCTCCAGCGACGGGAAGGCCGCCTCGTCGTAGAGCTGCGCCTCGGAGAGCCCCGCCGCAGCCACGCGAAGCTCTGCCCACGCAGCGGCCTCAGCGGCGCGTACCTCGCTCGCCTCGCGACCGCGGTTCTCGGCGGTGATTCTGGCATTCAGTTCGTCGAGGCTCTCTGCAGTGATCTCGGGGGTGCCGCCAGCAATCAGCGTTCGAATCTCATCGGTGCCACGGCGCTCCCACCACTCAATGTGCGCGAGCAGATCCGTTCGGGTGAGATCGCCGTCAGCAATCTGACTCCATGCGGCCTCGGGGGTGGCGGCGATGGCGGCCTCAAACTCAGCGCGGGCGGCATCGAGCCGCGCAATGAAGTTCTGAACTCGTTCGCTCATTGACTACTTCTGCTTCGGTGGGGCGAGGTGCGTGCGCCCACCGAGATACGGGTGCAGCACGGCGGGCAGCTTGACGCTACCGTCTGGCTGCGCACCATGCTCCAAGAGCGCCGCCAACACGCGCGGCACTGCGAGCCCGGAGCCATTCAGCGTATGCACCAGTTCTGGCTTCTCGCCTTGCACGGTGCGGTAACGAATCGCCATGCGGCGCGCCTGGTAGTCGCCGAAGTTTGAGCAGCTCGACACCTCGAGCCAGCGCTTCGAGCCAGGTGCCCACACTTCGAGGTCATACTTGCGCATCTGCACGAAGCCCATGTCACCCGTTGCCATCAGCAACACGCGATACGGGAGTTCGAGTTGCTGTAGCAGCGACTCGGCGCGGGCGGTCAGCCACTCCAGGGCGGCGGCTGATTCGGCAGGCCGCTCAAAGCTGACCATCTCCACCTTGTCGAACTGGTGCAGGCGGAGGATGCCACGCGTCTCGCGACCGGCGGCGCCCGCTTCGCGACGGAAGCATGGGGTGTAGGCGGCGTAGCGTATCGGCAACTGCGCTCCGTCGAGGATCTCGTCGCGATGCATATTCGTCACCGGCACCTCGGCGGTTGGCGCTAGGTAGAAGCCGTCGCGACCGACCACGTACATCTGATCTTCCTTGTCGGGGATCTGCCCCGTGCCGCGCGCCGACGCCTCATTGATGAGAATCGGCGGCCAGATCTCGGTGAAGCCGTTCTCACGTACATGGGTGTCAAGGAAGAGATTGATCAGCGCTCGGATCAACGCGGCCCCATCGGCACGATACGCCGGGAAGGCGGCGCCCGCCACCTTCGCGCCGCGCTCCAGATCGAAAATGCCGAGTCGTTCCGCGACCACATCGTGTTCTGGCGCCGCTGCGGTGGCTGGATCTTCGCCCTTCGCGCCGATCGCTGGATGCCCCACAGGTGCCCAGGTGCGAATCGTGGTGTTCGCCTCGGCGCCGCCAACCGGAATATCTTCGTCGGGCGGATTCGGAATGCGCAAGAGCAGATCTTCGAGCTGTGCCTCGGCGGCGGCGAGCTCCTTCTCCAGCGTCTCCATCTCCGTGGCGACTTTTTGCGATTCAGCCTTCAGCGCCACCACCTTCGGATCAGTGGCGGGAATAGCCGGCTTGCCGCCGAGCAGCGCACCGACCTCGGCAGAGAGGCGCTTGCGCTCGGTGCGCAGAGTGTCAACGCGGTGGGAGAGGGCACGCCGTGAGGCATCGGCCTCGAGTGCGGCGTCAACGACAGCAGGGTCTTCGCGCTTGGCGATCGCGCCAGCGCGCAGCCGATCAGCGTCGTCGCGCAGTCGCTGTGTGCCAACACTCATGCGTTCACCCCCTGTACCGCCGCGGCAGCCCGCAGCCTCGTAAGGATAAGGGTGCGATCGATCGCTGCGAGCAGCCAACCCGCGCGCGGACCATTCGTTCGGCCGAGGAAGGCGGCGTAGAGCGAGGCGAAAGCACGAACTGGCTGCAGGCCCGCCTCTTTGGCGGCGGTGAAGATGAGCGCCTGCCAGGCGTCGCCGCTCCCGAGTGCCGCGGAATCGGCGGCGATTGCCGCTTCAATCTGTGGGGCGAGGGCACCGAGCCAGGCGCGCTCTTCGGCGCTCAGCGCCGCAACTGCATCGGTTGGCAGTTCGGCGCGCACTGCAATGCGCGCCTCTTCTGGCGCGTAATCGCGCAGCCAATTGGTCACGGCGGCGATGCGCTCGTTCAACTCGGCCGATTCGGCTGCGGTAAGTGGGCTCCCCTTCTCGGCGGCGGCCCGCTCGACGACGTTCACGCCAGGGAGTTGCAACAGCAACGAGAGCTGCCCGAATGCTGGACGCCACGCGGCGGCAACCGCTTTCGCCGCCTCGGCGGTGCTGTCGGCGATCTGACTAAAGAACTGCAGGCGATCGTGATCGGGTGGCAGTTCACCGCGCACCGTCTTTCCCGCGGTGGCGGCGCTGATGCGGTCGTACTCATCGTGCAGGCGCGGAATCGCGTCGCTACCCGCCGGATCAAAGTCAATCGCGTGGTTCGGCCGTGGCCGCAGGAAGAGGAAGCGCAGCACCTCAGGCGGAATGGACTCGGAGATCGAGTGCACCGCGGCGCCGAGCCCCTTAGAGGTCGACATCTTCTTGCCGCCCACGTTGAGGAACTCGTACATCACATTGATCGGCGGCTCACGATCAAACACTTCGCGCGAGATCGCCTCGCTGCGGTCGCGTGATCCACCCTTCGTACCCAGATCCTTGCCGCACCCTTCAATGGTGACGCCCATAAGCGACCACTTTGCCGCCCACTCCACGTTGAACGGCATCTTCGCCTTGCCGCCAAATGGCGCAAGTCGCCCCTCATGGCCGCAGCCCTGTGCCCACTTCACATAGTCGGGCAGACAGCGGTAGCGAATCGTCTCGCCATCCCAATCGTCAGAGAGCGTCGTGCCAACTCGTCCGCACGCCTCGCAGATCGCCTGAATCGGTAGCCAGCCGGCGGGGCGCTCCACGTTGCTCACGCGTACATACAGATCGCGAATTACCTGCGCCTTGTCGAGGGCGGTGCGAATAAATGGATCGAGCTGCCCGGTTGGGTAGATCTCCGAGAGCCAGTAGAACTCGGGACGAATGCCGAGGCGCGCAAAGGTTGGGAAGAAGAGCGTCCCCACAAAGTGTCGTGCGTAGTTTTCGGCGCTGCTCCCCTCGGGAGCCGGGACGCGAGAGAGTGGCACACCCATGTAGCGTTCCACCGCATCAGGGGTAAGGAGTGCCTGTGCATCCATCGCGTCCATATCTTCGACGCCGTAACGGAACTGCACGGGGATACCGCGGTCGCGCAGAGCGCGCGCAATGGCGTCGTGCATCACGGGTCCGCGGAGGGAGCCAACATGCACGGTCCCTGAGGGGGTCTTCGAGTCGTTGACGACCTGGGGCCCGGAGACACGAGCGGCGAGTTCATCTGCCCAATACATGCTGAGAATCCTAGCGCCCGCGGCGGTGATTAGCCTCGCTGGGCGAGATCGGTCAGGCGCTTGCGGAGTTTACGCATCGACGCCGCATCACTCACGGCCACGAAGAGGGTGTCGTCGCCCGCCACCGTGCCGACAATCTCGGGGATTCGCAGACGGTCGAGGGAGGCGGCAATCGCGTGTGCGCTCCCTGGGAGCGTCTTCAACACCAAGATCGAGCCGGCCACGGAGGCCTCAAGCGGGATCGCGCCAAGGAGGGCCTGGAGTCGATCTTCGGCGGCGATTTCAACCGAGCGACCTGGGGCGAAGGCGTACGCCGGTGAGCCGCCACGATCCACCTTGATCAGGCCAAGTTCGGTGATGTCGCGGCTGAGTGTTGCCTGTGTTGCGGGGATCCCCTGCCGCTTGAGCGCCGTAGCGAGTTCACGTTGCGTCCGAATCTGCTGGCGCGAAACAATATCGCGCAAGGCGCGATGGCGAACGCTCTTACCGAGATCCACTACTGCCCACCCCGAATCACGAATGATGCGACCAGTACGGCGGCGAAGGCGAGTCGATACGCCACAAAGATCCTCATGCTCCCTCCATCCAAAATGCGGAAGAGGAGCTTAATTGCCAGCAGCCCCGATAGGAACGCGCTGACGATACCGAGCAGCAAGAGTGGCGCGCTGGCCGTAAGGTCTTCGCTCGACTCAAGGAGGTGCTTCAGCTCGATGGCGCCAGCTCCAGCAATCGCGGGGATACCGAGAAGGAATCCGAGGCGAGCCGCCGCATCGCGGCGGAATCCCAAGAGGAGGCCGCCGCTGATGGTTGCACCGGAGCGACTGATTCCAGGGATGAGGGCCAAGGCTTGGGCTAAGCCGACCATTAAGCCGTCGATGATGCCGACGCTCTGCAGTGGTCGCTCGCGCGAACCCACGCGCTCGGCAAACCAGAGGAGCAGTGCGCCAGTGATCACTGCGCCAGCAACAACGAGTGGGGTGCGCACGGCACTATCCAACACGTCACCCGCCACTAACCCGAGCAGAACGGCAGGAGCGGTGCCGATGGCGATGGCGATGATCAGGCGCTCGTCGGCAGGTTCACCTCGGCGTCGACCGAGCGAAAGGATGGTGCGCAATGCAACGTCGATCAGGCGCACGACGTCGCGTCGAAGCGCGACGAGCACAGCGGCGAGTGTACCCAGATGAATCACCGCACCGAAGGCAAGCGATGAGAGAAGTGGATCGTTCACGTTGAAGAGATACGGAATCGCATAGAGATGTGCCGATGAGGAGATAGGGAGAAACTCAGTGGCACCCTGCACCAGTCCGAGTAGCAGAGCGACGATCGCTGCGGAAACTGGATCGCTCCCCATCACCCCTCCTCGTTTCTCGTTGTACGCCTAGTTGACGCCGTGGGGGCATAGCATGAGGCGGCGCCCCCCAAATGGGAAGCGCCGCCTCAGAGATCTCCCTGAACGTGCGGATCTACCCGCGGATAAAGAGTGGGGCGAGCACCAGGGTGACCGTGGCCAGCAGCTTCACGAGGACGTGCAGCGATGGGCCAGCGGTGTCCTTGAATGGGTCGCCTACGGTGTCGCCAACAACGGCGGCCGCGTGGGCGTCGCTCCCCTTGCCGAGGACCCTCCCCTTCTCATCCTTGAGTCCGCCCGATTCGATGAACTTCTTGGCGTTATCCCATGCACCGCCGGAGTTATTCAACACGGTGGCCAGCAGCACGCCGCTGATCGTTCCCACAATCAGCATGCCCGCAACCGCCTCAGCGCCGAGCAGCAGCCCAACGAGGACAGGGGTTGCCACCGCAACCAACCCTGGCGCGATCATTTCACGCAGGGCGGCAATGGTGGTGATATCAACGACGCGCGCGTAATCCGGACGCGCCTTGTAGGTCATGATTCCAGGAATCTCACGGAACTGGCGTCGCACTTCCACGATGATCGCCTGCGCCGTGCGCCCAACGGCGCGAATAGCGAGCGAGCTGAAGAAGTACGCGAGCATCGCGCCGATGAAGGCGCCAATGAAGACGTTCACGTGCGCCAAGTTGACCGACTCAATGAGCGGCTTGCCGGCGCGCTCAAGGATGAGGTTCACCTTGTCGAGATAGGCCGAGAAGAGAAGGAAGGCTGCAAGCGATGCCGAGGCAATCGCATACCCCTTGGTGAGGGCCTTGGTCGTGTTGCCGACAGCATCAAGCTTGTCGGTGACGGCGCGCACCTTCTCTGGGGCGCGGCTGAACTCAGCAATACCACCAGCGTTGTCGGTGATTGGCCCGAACGTGTCCATCGCCAAGATGTAGGCGGTGGTCATGAGCATGCCGACCGTTGCAACGGCGGTGCCGAAGATGCCGAACTTCTCGAGTGCAGCGCCCGAGAGCCCAGCGGCGATGCCAGCCTGCGTGCCGAGCCAGTTCGAGGCGAAGATCGCCGCCGAAATGGAGACGGCGGTCACCAACGTGGTCTCAAAACCAACCGCGGTACCAGCAATGATGTTCGTACCTGCGCCCGTGCGACTCGCCTGTGCGATCTCGCGCACGGGGCGATACGAGCCAGCGGTGTAGAACTGGGTGATATAGACGAACGCCACGCTGGTGGCGAGGCCGACCAAGCCAGCACCGAAGAACCAGAGCCACGCATTCGACGTGCCGGCGTTCAACATGACTGAGCAGGCAAGCGCGAGGCCAGCTGCAGAGAAGATGGTGGTCGCCCAGTAGCCACGGTTCAAGATGTTCATTGGATTCTCTTTGTCGTTGCCGCGCACGAAGACCATTGCAACGATCGTGCTGAGAAGCCCGAAGGCGTGCACGACAAGTGGGAAGAAGATCCAGGACTCTGGGTGTGCCCAGCCCATGGACTGCGCAATCTTGAAGGCACCGACGCCCAAGATCATCGCGCCGATGTTCTCGGCGGCGGTTGACTCGAAGAGGTCGGCGCCGCGGCCGGCGCAGTCGCCAACGTTGTCGCCAACGAGGTCGGCAATCACGCCTGCATTGCGAGGGTCATCCTCTGGGATTCCCTTCTCAACTTTGCCAACGAGGTCGGAGCCAACGTCTGCGGCCTTGGTGTAGATACCACCGCCGAGCTGCGCGAAGAGTGCAACAAATGACGCACCGAAGCCGTAGCCAACGATGAGGAATGGCGCCTCGGCTGGGCGCTCGAGGCCGCCGAAGACGACGAATACGGCGTAGACACCGAGGAGCGAAAGTGCCGCGACGAGGAAGCCGGAGACGGCTCCGCCGCGCATGGCGACCTGAACCGCCTTAACAACGCCCTGTCGCGCAGCGGCGGTGGTGCGCAGATTGGCCTTCACGCTGATGTACATACCGATCACGCCGGATGCCATCGAGCAGACCGCACCGAAAAGGAATGCGATCCCTGTTCGAATTCCGAGATCAACGCCGTAGACCGAGGTGTCGGCGACGGCTGGGGTTTCAAAACTGGCAATCAGCGCGCCGATCAGCACGGCCATCGCCACGGAGAGAATGCCGATGGTGAGGTACTGACGTCGCATGAAGGCAACAGCGCCCTCAAAGATCATGCCAGCGACGTCTTGCATTGCACGAGTCCCCTTATCGCGGCGCAGCACATCGCTAGCCATGAGTAAGGCGAAGAGGATTGCGATGACGGCTGCGGGGAGCACAAGCCCCTGCAGCGTTGCCGAGGTAATTTCCATTTTTAGTCACTCCTCCGATGCGTCCAGATCCGTCGCGTGGCCGCGGTGCCTAGCACCGCGCTTCGGGTCGGGCGTCTGTCGGGCTCCAGGTCACAAGTGCGACCCGCTGGGATGGCTCCCAGTGAGGTGATGGTACGGGGAGGCCCCGCCGTGGGTCAACCGCTCACCCTCCCCCGCCTATACTCAGCGGGATGCGCCTCCAAAAACTTGCCATAGAGATCGTGCAGACGGTGGCGCTGACCATCCTCGCCTTCTATCTCCTGCAGACCTTCGTGGCGCAGCCCTTTAGGGTCGAGCAGGGCTCCATGCGCCAAAGCCTCGAGCCTGGCCAGTACGTGTTGGCGGACAAGCTCACTGCGGCGCTGACCGGATACCACCGTGGCGACATCGTGATCTTCCATCCGCCGAGCACCTGGCCCGCCGATGTCTCGGGCACCCCATACATCAAGCGTGTCATCGGACTCCCAGGTGAAACTGTCGACATAACGGACGGCCACGTCAGTATTGATGGTGTGCCGATTGAGGAGCCATACATCTACCGTGATGGCGGCTCAGACGGCTTGGGTGAATCGGGCCACTGGGCGCTTGGCCCAACGGAGCTACTCGTCTTTGGCGACCATCGCTCCAACTCATCAGATTCGCGAGCGTACGGTCCAGTGCCAACGTCGAGTGTGATCGGGCGAGCGGTGTTGCGCTACTTTCCGATCAATCTCCTCACCATACTTACCCCTCCTACCTACCGTCAGGCCACCCCGTAAATGCCCAACCTCGAACTCCCTCTCGTCGTGCTCGCCATCCTTGCCGGCACGCTCGCCGTCACCAGCGCCGGTCGCGGTGCATGGGTTGCCATCGCACTCCTCGCGGTCACCTCGAGCGCCTTGGAGTTTTCGCTCGCTGATCCGAGCCACATCGGCCTCATCCTACGCGTCTCGGCTATCGGGATCGGCCTGATCATTACCGTCCCCGAAGGTCTCTTTGAGCCAGGGGCGCTGCGGCACGACTTGGCACTTCGCACACTCATTGCCACACTTCGTGCACATCCCGTTGTCGTGGCGAGTGCTGCCGCTGGCCTCCTGCTGGGACTCGTTCCGCTCGCGCTCCCGATTGAATCGAGCAGCGGTGCGTTGCGCGCCGCTGGCGTAGCGCTCCTAGTTGTAGGACTGCCACCGCTCCTCACCAGTCGATTCATCGAGGCGACGACGCGTGCCGCAGTCGTCACCCTCTCGGGCACGCTTCTTTTGCGCACCTCTATTTTCGGGGCCCTCGATCCACTCGCCGCGCTCGCGATTGGCGCAGGATTTGCCTGCATCCTACTGGTGGGTGGGAGCGTTGCATCGCGCATCGCAAACGCTGAGGAGGAGCAGTGACCGTCGAAGGTGTACTGACGGCGATCCGCGCCCTCTTTCCAATTCTTCTGGCGCTCAGCTCACTCGCCCTTCTTCCGCTCATTCGACTCTGGCGCGGTCGGCAACATGATGACGGCGCGGCATATGCAACCTACGGCGTGCAGATCTTGCTGCTCGCAACGTCTGTCGGTGCAGGGCTCGCTGGTGCTGGCTACCTCTCGACGCTCAAGATCAGCCAGATCACGATTGATCCATCAGAGCCAGGTCGTCTGCTCGTCCTACTAGGAGGCATCGTCTTCGCAGTGATCGTCGGCGCTGGCGAAGGCCGCCGCGCGGCCACCATGGGGCAGATCGCCCTCTTCGGTATCGCCGCGATTGACTTAGCGTTGGCGATTCCATCCGGCATCGCGCCGATTGCGCTCCTCCTCTTCGCAAGCCTTGGGATCTCTGGCGCGGCGGCGAGTGGTAAAGATGATGTGGGGCGTGCCCGTGCGGTCTTCCGAGACCTGCGAACCGTCTCACTTCTACTCCCGGCTGTCGTGATCGCTGAAATTTTGCGCACCGCAATCTCTTACGCTGCAATCGACGCCTCCTACGCCACACCTGCATCGCTCGCCGCAGGCACCGCGCTCGGCGTCTCACTCGTCGTCATCGTGGCTGCGGGGGTCTTCCCCTTCCATCACCGACTCATCAAAATCTTTGAGGCGCTCCCGATTGTGGGATCGCTGCTCGTCGGCGTATGGATCCCGTCGGCACTCGCCCTCATTGTCATGAGTGAGCTCTCAGCGCTCGCAAGTAGCATCACGGACCCGCTCGGTGGTGCAATCGTGCCTGGAATCCTGCTGGCCGGAGCGGCAACGCTCATCTTCGGAGCTGTCTCTGCCCTTCTCCACGACGATATTGGTGAGATCGTTGGATTCATGGCCGTGGGCAACGCCGGATGGTTAGCGCTCGCCGCGGCAGCGGCGCTGCAGTCACCAACTGACACTTCGTCTCGCCTGATCGTTTTGCCAGGCATCTTGATCATCTCGCTCTTCGGCCTCTGGCTGGTCAGCGTGCGCCGACGATATCGCACCACCTCCATTAGTGAACTTGGTGGCTGGGCTCGTCACACCGGTGCACACGGGATTGTGCTCATGGCCGCGATCATTGCGCTCGCTGCACTGCCGCCCGGCGCCGTGCTAGCAGCCCGACTAAATCTTCTGCTGCTAGGTGGCAATCCGCTCATTGCGATCTTCGCGATCGTCGGTCAGATCATGTTGATCGTTGCGGCAATTCGACTCCTCCTTGTGGGTTTCACGCCGCAGAGTCAAGCGGTGCGTGAAGTTGAAACTCGACCGCTTGCGAATCTGATCACTATTTCTCTTATTGGTGGGGCGCTCTTCGTTGCGGCCGCAGCAGCAGGGTGGCTTGCCGTCGAATCGGGTGGGACTGGCCCACTTCCTCCGGCGCCGAGTGTTTCGCCAGCCACGAGTTTTGCGCCAGGGCCGAGCGGCGAGCCAAGTGCCACGCCAAGTATTGAGCCCTCGCCGAGCGCGATGAATTCACCAGAGGTTTCGCCAGAAGTAAGCCCGTCAGGTAGTGTGGAGATCTCGCCGGCGCCATAGCGACCAGTGGTCGCGGGGCGAACTACTCCTCGTCGGAGAGGATCCAGGCGTCAGTAGCGCGGGTGTACTCAACAAGACCACCCTCTGGGAACCAGAGTGCGATCTCTGCTGCCGCCGTCTCTGGTGCATCAGATGCGTGAATCAAATTCTTTGCGGTCTCGAGCGCGAAGTCGCCGCGAATGGTTCCTGGGGCTGACTCGTGTGGCTTCGTTGCGCCGACCATTGAGCGAACGACGGCGATGGCGTTCGGCCCTTCAAGGACCATCGCCACCACTGGGCCCGACGAGATGAATTCCACGAGGCCCTTGAAGAAGGGTCGTTGCGCATGCACGGCGTAGTGGGTCTCAGCGAGCTTGGCGCTCACCGGCGTGATCTTCAGGGCGACGATCTTAAGGCCGCGCTCTTCGAATCGCGTGATCACGCGGCCAGCAAGCTGGCGCTGAACGCCGTCTGGCTTGACGAGGACAAGGGTGCGCTGGCTGGTGCTCATAGGGGCAGGTTAGCCGATCTCGTTCGAGTGCGGTTTATCGTCGCTCGCCGTTGGCCATGCCCCAGTTGGTAGTTCAATCTGCACATACTGTTCGCCGCGGTATTCCAACCAGCTCTTCACGGGCGCAGCATCTGGAATCTGCGTGCCGGCCTGGTACTCAATCTCCACCGCATCGGCGCCGGAGCGCAGCACATAGCGCAGGTTCCCTGGCTCACTCAGATCAAACTCGATGCTCTCGAAGGCATCGACATTGATGGTGATGGTGAGCGGGGTAAAGATCGACGAGACCTCGGGGTCGTCGCCCAACACCTCCTCGACCCAGCCGTGACCGCGTACCATCTGCTCGCCATCTCGGAGGTGGCGGTACGAGACTGTCTGGTGCAGGAGGGGGCGGAGGATATTCGCCTTATCCGCGCGCTGCACGACAAGGCCTCGATTAACGAAGAGGCCGGGGGCACGGTCGTGCTGTTCGTGATCCATGAGGGTGAGAGCCTACCGCAGAGCGGCTCCCCGCCGCACCCACGCCGCCCGCCCTATCATTAAGCGGTGCGCTACGCCGTTGATCTCGGGAATAGTGCGGCGAAGGCCGCCTTGCTTGGCGGTGCCGTTCTGCGCCTACCCGCTCCTGTCGATCCCCGTGATGCCGCAGCCTGGGGCGGCGTCGCCGCCGAGCTGATCGCCGCGATCCGTGCTGATGCTCAGCGAGGAGCCGAGCCCGCAACGATTCGTGTCGCGAGCGTGGTGCCCGCCGGCTCCGATGCACTCCGCGCCGTAGCGAAGAGCGCCGAGTTGCCGATTGAATTCGTGATCATTGAGGATATTCCACTTACGCTCGCCCTCACCCCTCCTGCTCAGATTGGCATTGATCGACTCCTTGCCGCCTGGCTCGCCTATACCGAATTTGGAGCGCCACGCGGTCGCGGGGCGATTGCAGTGACCCTCGGCACAGCGCTGACCCTTACCTGCGTCGATCGAAGTGGTCACCTCATTGGTGGCGCAATCAGCCCCTCGCCATTACTCGCAGCGCGCGCCCTGGCGAGCGGCGCCGCCGCACTCCCACTCGTTGCCATCTATGACGAGAGTCCCGACCTTGCTGGGCCGATTGGGGCGAATACCGCTGAAGCGCTCAGCGCCGGAATTCTTCGCGGCGCCCGCGGTGCTCTCACCGCACTGATCGCAGAGTCGATCGAGGAGATGTCACGACGAGATCCAGGTGCGCCGACTCCCGCCGTGGTGCTGAGTGGCGGTGCAGCACTCGCCGGCTGGTGCGCCACAGTTGTTGCCGATCATCGGGATGCCGAATTTGTTCTGCGGGCAATCCAAGCACTCCCCGCACCGGTGCGCGCATGAGCAAGCGACTGACCGGACGACTCGTCGTCCTTGGCATCACTGGCTCCATTGCCGCCTACAAGTCACCTGAGATCGTGCGCGCACTCCGCGCCGAGGGTGCCGATGTGCAGGTGCTCCTTACCCCCGCCGCCACACGGTTCGTCTCGCCCCTCACATTGCGCACCCTTACTGGGCACGCCGTTGATGCCGACCTGCTCGACCTGCTACCCGACGGTCGCATCGGCCACATTGTTGCCGCCGATTCAGCCGATGCGATGCTGATTGCACCAGCGACTGCCCAATGGATCGGCGCCATGGCGAGCGGTCTCGCCGGAGACGTAGTCACCGCCGCCTGCCTTGCTACCACTGCACCCGTGATCGTCGCCCCCGCTATGGATGGCGAGATGTGGGCGCACCCCGCCACACAAACGAATGCAGCGCGGCTACACGATGCCTTTGGCTACACGCTTGTCGCGCCTGAGAGTGGCGCGCTCGCGAGTGGCGCGACGGGCGTCGGCCGCCTCGCCGAAACGACCGCGATTATTGACGCTGTGGTGGCCGCGATTGGTGCCGCACCAATTCGCGAACCGAACGAGAGCCGCCGTCCACCAGCAGTACCCACTGGCGATCTCTCGGGTCGCAGAATCGTCGTTACAGCAGGTGGCACCGAAGAGCCGATTGATGCCGTGCGCATCTTGGCGAACCGTTCGTCAGGTCGTCAGGGGATTGCCCTTGCAGAGGCTGCGCGTGATCGCGGCGCCGACGTCACCCTGATTGCCGCGCGCGTCAGCGTGCCGCTCCCTGAGGGTGTCACCATCGTGCGCGCCATGAGCGTCGACGCACTCGATGCCGCACTGAGAAACGCACTCCTCGCCGAGCCGAACGGCAGTGCAGCAATGCCCGCTGATGCGCTCATCGCCACCGCTGCCGTCTCTGATTTCCGTGTCGCGGGTGGACCGCTAGCTGAGAAGCTTCGTCGCGATGGCGAGATCACCCTGCGCCTCACGCCTACCCCCGACCTGCTCGCAGGCATCGCACAGGCACTCGGCGCACGTGCTACGCGCCAGACACTGCTCGTGGGCTTCTCGGCAGAGGCGAGTGCCACGCCGCGGGCACGCGAAAAGTTGCAGCACAAGGATCTTGACCTGATCGTTGCTAATGACGTCACCGCCCCCGGCATCGGCTTCGAGAGCGCCGAGAATGCTGGCGAGATCATTGGAGCCGACAGCCTCGTCACCCGAGTGGGCCCAGCACCAAAGCGTGTTGTGGCTGACGCGATCTTGGACCGAGTGGCGGCACTCCTATCAGCGCGAGTGAGTTGATGGCGCGGCACACCGTTGCCGACATGCGCGCTGTGCATGCCGCGGGTGGTCACTTCGCCGTCGTCACCGCCTGGGATCGGCCAACCGCGGAGTTCGCCGAAGCGGCTGGTATTCACTACGTGCTCGTGGGGGATTCGCTCGCACAGGTTGCGCTCGGATACGAATCCACCGTGCGCGTTGGGATGAGCGAGATGCTGCACCACACCGCCGCAGTTGTTCGCTCCACTAGCAGCGCGATCGTGATCGCCGATATGCCGTTTCTTTCGTACGTTGACGCGCCTACCGCAGCCGAAAATGCGGCACGGTTCATTCGCGATGCTGGCGCCGGTGCCGTGAAGCTCGAGGGCGGTGTCGCCGTGGCCCCCATCGTTGCAGCGCTCGTGCGCAGTGGCGTTCCAGTGATTGGTCACATTGGCTTCACGCCGCAGTCGTCCCTCAATGAGAGCAAGCCACGCGCTAAGGGGCGCCTCCCCGAGGCGGCGGCGGCGCTTCTTGCGGATTCGATCGCCCTGCAGGAGGCAGGTGCATCGGCAATCGTGATCGAACTCGTGCCGCAGGAGCTTGCAGCCGCCATCACTAGCCGCCTGACTATTCCCACGATCGGCATTGGCGCGGGTGCCGGCTGCACCGCACAGGTGCAGGTGCTCCCCGATCTGCTCGGGCTATTGGGCGCCGCTGCACCTCGACACGCTGGACGCATCGCCAACCTTCGTGACGAGGCGATCGCCGCCCTCACGACCTGGCGCACGAGTGTGGAATCGGGAGACTTCCCCACCGCAGCACAAGGGATCGCTGCTGACGCAACCCTCATCGCCGCCCTCGACGAGCTCCCGCGCTAGTTCAGACTCTGGACGATGCGCACCGTAACTACTCGTTCCGAACTCGACGAAGCGCTCGCCCAACTCCCCCGCCCAGTTGCGCTGGTGCCAACGATGGGGGCGCTCCACGCCGGTCATGCCGCGCTGATCGCAGCAGCGCATCACACCGCTGCCACCGTGGTTGTCTCGATCTTCGTTAATCCACGACAGTTCGGATCTGCCGCTGATGTGGCGCGATATCCGCGCACGCTCGAGGCCGACCAGCAACGTGCAGAGGCGGCTGGCGCACATCTCCTTTTCGTCCCCGACGTTGACGATGTGTATCCACCCAACGAACTAGTCGCGAACGTTGATCCAGGGCCACTCGCCCGCCGACTGGAGGGCGCCTCACGTCCCGGGCACTTTGCGGGCGTGGCGACGGTCGTGTCGCGCCTCTTCGATCTCGTTCATCCTGCACACGCCTATTTTGGCGAAAAGGATGCACAGCAGGTTCGTGTCGTTGAGTGGCTAACAGCGCAGCGCGCCGATCAGATCGCGATCCACCGCGTCGTAACCGTTCGTGATAGCGACGGCCTGGCGCTGAGCTCGCGCAATCAGATGCTCTCAGCGGCGGGTCGCGCCGCTGCCGCGAGAACGATTCCTGTCGCCCTCTCGCTCATCGCCGAGGCGTACGCATCTGGCATCTCACGTGTTTCCATGCTCCGAGCACTCGCTGAGAGAGTCATCGCCGCAGAGCCGAGTCTCTCACTCGACTATCTTGACTTCGCCGAGAGCGCAACGCTCGCGCCCCTTGCCGAAGGGGCGCAGATTGGCGATGCCGGATCGGACGAGGTGCTCATCTCTCTCGCCGCCGTCGTTAACGGGGTGCGCCTGATCGACGCAATCACGCTCCCCTAGGGGCGCCGGTTAGCGCGTTGGAACTGGCCGTGCCGCGGCGAGGATGCGCTCAACGTCGAGGGAGCCAGCAACCAGCTGCTTGATCTCTTCAATCTTGCGCACATCTTCTGGGTGCGTCTTCACCAGTAGGTCGTGCACCTTTGCGGCGACGCTGTAGGTATCGCCCTCCATAAGCACGGCGAAGATGTTCGCCGCGCGAATCAACTCCAGCACGCGTGCGCTCGGCCGATAACCGCCACTGAGCACGAAGCCAAGTGGTCGATTCGGATGATCCTTCCCATCAAGCCACAACTGCGTAAGAACCTCAATGACATCCTCGCGGTCGCCAGGAACCACAACGAGGGCGCTATCGCCGATGCGCTGCATCACATGTTCTGGCTGCATCGCCGCAACAGAGACGCGACCGATGATCGCGTCCATGTCCCGACCGGGCCAGAGCGTCTCGCCCTGAAGGCCATCTTCAATGATTGCGAGCGTGGGATTAGAGAGAATCTGCCGATACGGCAGTACCCCGAGCAGCGGAATTCCATGACGCGCGAGTCCCTTCTCAAGGAGGCGTGGTAGCTCTGGCTGTAGATCAAGATCGACCTTGTTGACGATCGCCCCGGCGATCTCAACACCACGCGCGGTGAAGAGCGCCGCGTTCAGCACGATCTCGTCGATCGGCCGGCCGATGCCGCCCTCACTCACGATGATCACCGGTGCGCCGAGCAGCGCCGCAACATCGGCGTTGCTCAAGCCGATCACCGCACCAACGCCCGCATGCCCTGTCCCTTCAAGCAGCAGCAGTTCGTGCCTCTGGGCGAGCTCGACCTGGGCGGCGATGATCTTCGCGCCGAGGTCTTCGACCACCTGCCCCTCAATCACCTTACGCGTGAATCCGCGCGGGATCTGCACCGGAGAGAGAAGCGCGACCGCATCGGTCAGATCAAAGACGCCGCGCATTAGGGCGGCATCTTCGTCGGCGGGGGTGTCATCGATGGTGATCCAGCGTTGGCCGACCGGCTTCATGAAACCGGCATTCAGCCCCTGCGCGCGGAAGGCGGCAAAGAGTCCGAGTGAGGTGGTGGTCTTGCCGCGGTTTTGTCCCGTCGCGGCGAGGAAGATCTGCCGTGCGCCCGCGGCGCCGGTCATCGGGTTACGCCTCGTCGCGCGGCGCGGTGCGACGCTCGATCAGGTTGACCGCCTCTTTCAGGCGCGTCACCGACTCCTGGTCAACATCCTCGCGGCTGATGTGCGTGCCGAGCTTGTCGAGTACTTCGGCGGCAACCTCTAGGAAGACATTCGCGTCGGCGATAAAGAACTCTGACTCGTTGCTGTAGCGCACAAAGGTGAGCCGCCCCTGAAGTGTTCGTCGGTCGTCGGCGTGCGCGACTTGCGTGGTGAAGTTGTGCCCCTGAATACCATCGGGGTTGGAGAGGAAGCTCAGCGCGTTATCAATCGCCAGGCCGAAGCGGGCGCGCCAGCCGGCGAGACGATCAACCACCTCTGGCGGCAGCCGCAGCTCCGTGACCTCGTCGAAAACCTCGGGGGCGGCGGTGAGCGCCGTCACCAGGGTCGAGCCCTGGCGCTGGCCGAGCATCGCCTGGAGCGAGCGCTCCAACGTCACCACCTCAGCGTCGAAGTGGCTTGAGGTGATCAGGTCAACGAGCAGATCCTCAACGTTGTCGAGCGCCGAGCCTTCGGTGAGCGCGGCGGCAAGCGCGAGGATCTCCTCGCGAAAGAGAAAGCGCTCTTCGTGATCTAGGCCAGCCATGTGCGCATCCTAGCGCGCGGGTGGTTTACGGGTAGATACCCCGCACCGTCATGGCATCGGCAACACGCTGCACCGAGAGGAGGTAGGCACCTGTGCGCAGGTGGCTCTTCTCCTTCTGGGCCATGTCGTAGACCTCGTGGAAGGCACGAACCATCTTCTTCTCGAGGCGAATGTTGACCTCGTCCTCCTCCCAGAAGTCGCGGTTCAGGTCCTGCACCCACTCGAAGTAGCTCACCGTCACACCGCCTGCATTGCAGAGGATGTCAGGGATCACCATGGCGCCGTTCCTGAACAAGATGTCGTCCGCCTCCGGCGTCGTTGGTCCGTTCGCCGCCTCAGCAACGATCTTCGTCTTGATCTTGCCGGCATTCTCTGCGGTGATCTGATTCTCAAGCGCGGCAGGAATGAGAACGTCGCAGGCGATCTCCAAGATTGCCTGGTTGCTCACTGGCGTAGAGCCAGCAAAGCCGACGACACTCCCCGTCTTCTTCTTGTGTGCATCGACCGCATCTAGGTCGAGTCCGGCTGGATTGTGAATGCCGCCACTGCTGTCGGAGACGGCGATCACCTTCGAGCCAAGCTCGCTGATCAGTCGCGCTGCAATGGATCCGGCGTTGCCGTATCCCTGCACCACGACGGTTGCACCCTTCAAGTTAAGGTTGATCTTGTTCGCCGCTTCACGAATGCAGAAGACTGCGCCGCGCGCGGTCGCCTCGTTGCGGCCCTTCGAGCCGCCTAGCGCGATCGGCTTGCCAGTGACAACACCGGGAACGGTGTAGCCAACATGCATTGAATAGGTGTCCATCATCCATGCCATCGTCTGGCTGTTGGTGTTCACGTCCGGTGCCGGAATATCGGACTCTGGTCCAATGATGACGGCGATTTCGGTTGTGAAGCGTCGCGTCAGGCGCTCAAGCTCGCCTAGCGACAACTTCTTCGGGTCAACGGTGACGCCACCCTTGCCGCCGCCGTAGGGAAGATCCATCACGGCGCACTTCCACGACATCCACATAGAGAGCGCCTTCACCTCTTCGATGTTCACGTCCTGGTGGAAGCGAATGCCGCCCTTTGCTGGGCCGCGTCCGAGGTTGTGCTGTACGCGGTGCCCCTCGAACACTCGGGTTGATCCATCATCCATGCGCACAGGAAAGTGCACGGTGAGCTGTCGGCGTGGCTCGCGCAACACCGCGGCAATTCCGGAATCAAGGCCGAGCCGCTTCGCGGCGAGGTCAAACTGCTGCTGCGCAACTGCCCAGGCGCTCTTCTGTGAACTCATCTGCACACCTCTACTCTGCCGCCCTGGCGGATGCCTGGCGGCCGCCGTGCGGCGATCTCCCCAAGGCTACAACGCGCCCCAAAAAGGTGTTGCGCGTAGGTTGCGGCGTGCTGCCACCCGTAGAGTTGAGCGAGTTTGAGGCTAGGCGCGGATCAGCGCGACGCCGAGCCCCTTCGGGCCGGTGTGTGGGCCAATGGCGGCACCCGCGCGAACGATCCCCGGTTTGAGGGCCGCGATCTCGGGGTAACGTGCACAGACCTCGTCGCGGAAGGTCGCAATGTCGGGTGCCTCTGCGTGGAGCATGGTCAGCTCCTGGATCGGTGCTGCACCAATGATCTCCATGAACTTTTCGCGCGCCTTTGACGATGTGCGCGGCTTGTCAAGCGTCACCACCTCGCCATCAATGATGTCGATGATCGGCTTTACTGAGAGGAGCCCGCCAATCGCTGCGCGTGCTGGGCTGATTCGACCGCCAGCCTTTAAGTAGTCGAGTGAGTCAAGGAAGAAGATCACGTGCGTCTTCGGGATCAGCTCACCAAGCTCGGCAACGATCTGTGGCGCCTTCCAGCCTTCGGCGGCACGATGGTACGCCCGCGCGACCAGAAGCCCCTGCGCGGCTGACGCCGTTGCGGTGTCAACAAGATGAATGTTCTTCGACTGCGGATGATCTGCCGCGGCAATCTCCGCGTTACGGAACGTGGCTGAAAGCTTCGACGCGACGTGCACCGAAACGATCTCTTCCGCGCCACCGGCGAATGCACGGTCGTACGCCGCGGTAAATGCGGCCGGTGCTGGCGCAGCGGTCTTCGGGAATGGGGCGCCTGGCGCCGTTAGTCGCTTCCAGAACTCATCCATGGAGAGCTCTTCATTCACCTTGAAGCTCTCCGAGCCGAAGGTGACAATGATTGGCACGATGGCGATGCCGAGCTGCTTCGCCGCATCAGGTGGAATGTCTGAGGCGCTATCGGTAACGATCGCGACCTTTGGTGCCGTCATTCTGTACCCCCTCCAACATGTTGCGCAGGTGCGCTATGCGTAACTCCGATTCTATCGGCGCCGATCAGCCGTGCGCGCCGTGTTGCCCAGGCGCGCTCGGCAAGAGAATTTCGTGCTCAACTCGGCGCAGGATCAGCAGGAATGTGCCCGCAACCACAAGGAATCCGAGGGTGGCGTAGACCAAACCGTCGACCCCATAGGAGGTCGCCAGGTCACCCGCAATCTTCACGCCAATCACCTGGCCGAGCCCCAAGAAGATCGAGTAGAGGCCCATGACCGCGCTTCGATCGGTGTGATACCGCTCGGAGACGTCAGCCAAGAAGCCGAGCGCCGCCGGTGTTGCTCCAGCAATGAAAAACATGGAGCCACAGAGCAGGGTGAAGAGCAGTGCGATGAGCGGCAGGTCGGCGCCACTAAGTCGATTCATCGTAAAGACCGCGGCCATGGCTACAACGAAGGCGACGAGGCCCAAGAGGAGCATCGTCGTTCGGCGGAAATTGGCGAAGCGGTTCCCCCAGAAGAAGAGGCCGACGCCACCGATCAGCGCCACAAAGGCGAAGGCGGAGGTGATCACCGTGAAGGGGAAACCACTCATCAGGAACTGCCCGCGCGACTCGACCCCCGAATCGCCGAGGAGGAGGTTCAAACCCTGGGGCACCCAGACGCCAATGATGGCGTTGATGGAGACCCATGTTGGCACGAAGAGCAGAATCCCTCGTTGGCTGAAGAGCTTGAGATATTTCTGGAGCCGGTTCTCCGTCGTATGCGCCGGACGCTCGTGCTCGTCTTTGACGCCGTAGGCGAAGAGTGCGAGTGAGAGCAGATAGATGCCACCATTGACGGCGAATGCGCCGACCGCAAAGAAATCCCAGAGCGGGCCGGCAAGCGCCGTACCGGCGACGAGTAGTCCACCGAGCGTCGCCACTTCAAAGAGCGTGACGACGCGGCCGCGCAGTTTGGCATCGTGGCTCGTCTTCGCCGCCACGTAGGAGAGGATCGACGGAACGCTTGCGGCGGTCGACGAGCCCTCGAGTAGCCGCGTGCAAATGAGCAGCGGGATCGTGATCGCAAACGGCGTCAGCATGACGGCAGCCAAGCCGAACAGGGGCCCGAGCAGCATCACCGGCTTGCGCCCAATGCGGTCGGCGATGATGCCGAAGATTGGTGAGCCGAGTAGCTCGGTCACGTAAAAGGCGAGGGTGATCGTCGCCAGGTCAACTGGGGTGATACTGACGGTGCCCGATTGATGTAGATGCTTGTTCCAGACGATGAGCAGGGCGCCCGTGGTCCCCGTCGCGGTTCGCAACGTCAGGGTGCCGAGCAGCAGGGCCTTCATCGAAGCAGTCACCTTTGCAGCATACGGGTTCTCGCCTTCGGTGGTCGGTATACTCAGCCCATGCCAACGAACGTCGCCCAGTCGTATCCCTACAAGCGCGAGAGCGAGGCGGAGCGCGCCGACGCTGTTGCAGCGACGCTGACCGCCCGCGAGGGTCTCGCCGAAAAGCTGAGTGCTGAAGCACTTCCGTACGACGGTGCGGCTGGCGACGAGGCGTGGGCCTGGCGCTGTCGCACGATCGGCTGCCCGGGAGTGCTGCACACCGCCGGCTATGCCCGCGAGAAGCACGCGATCGTGGCCCTCTGCGATGGCTGCGGCCAGATTGCGCTCCGTTAGATGAGCGGCGAGCGCGTTCCCGAGATCGTTCCGATCAGCTCGGCGAACAAGCCGACGCAGGTCGACATTGTTGGCGACCGCATCCGCATCGCCTCCCTCGAGGTCGTTGATCGCGCCTTGGCCGGCTTCCTTGAGAGCCGCACCCCCGAGGACCGCGCCGAAACAGTTGAGCGCGCGATGCGCGTTGGCCTGATGGCGCTGCAGAGCGCCAGCGGCTCCATCGATGTTGACCACGTTCGCCGCGCCTTCGACAAGTTGCTCTCCGACGCCGGCGAGTCGAACAAGAAGGCGACCGCTGAGGTCGAAGAGATCCTGCGCAAGACCTTCGCCAACGAGGGTGGCGCACTGCCTGCGACCCTGGAGCGCTTCCTCGGCGATAAGGGTGAGCTCGCCCTGTTCACCAAGGATCTCTTCGACGAGAACCGCCGTGACTCGGCCCTCGGCAAGCTGAACACCATCCTCGGCACCTACTTCGATGGCGACGCGAGCAAGCTTGCCCACCTGCTTGACCCAACGCGCGAGGCGTCGCCGCTGAGCGGCTTCCGTGCCGAGATTGCCAAGCGCTTCGACGATGTGCTGCTGAAGATCGTGGAGCTTGATGCATCTCAGAAGGCCGCCAAAGGCGAGCGCAAGAAGGGGACAGCGAAAGGCGCCGACTTTGAGTCGCGTGTCATCGCCGAATACACCGAACTGCTCCGCGCCACAAACGACGAGATTGAGGGTACTGGCGGTCTGACCGGTGCAGTCCCCGATTCAAAGAAGGGCGACGCCATCATCACCATCAACGGTCGCGACGCCTCCGCGGCCGTGTTGCGCATCGTCGTTGAAGTGAAGGACAAGTCGATGACAACACCGGCCATTGAGAAAGAGCTCGCCGAGGCGCGCGAGAATCGCAAGGCCGAAATTGCGCTAATGGTCTTCAGCGAGGCGGCGGCCCCGGCGGGCGCCTCGCCATTCACGATCAGCCGCCACGGCGTTTACTGCGTCGTTGATCCCGAGGCTCCCGACGTTGCGATCCTTGAGGCCGGGTACCGTTTAGCGCGCATCTCGGCGATGATCCGCGCTAAGTCGGAGGGGAGTGGCGCCGATCTCTCGGCGGTGAAGGATGCGATCGACGCACTGCGCAGCCGACTCGACTCCGTAAAGGAGATCAAGAAGACCCTTACCGCGATCGACTCCACTACCGAGAAGGCGCGCGACGAGCTCGACGCCCTCCGTTCCGCGATCGTTACGGAGATCGATCGCATTGAAGAGCAGGTTCGAGCGAGCACCGCCGCCGCTCACGGACGGTGAGCAGGGCGATCGCCGACTGGCGGCGCTTCCTCACCGGCCGCTACGCCGCCTTCCGCACCCTCGCCATCTCCGACGCCATCGCCGTCGCCCTGAACGGTGACAGCCTCTCGATCCCCCTCGTCACTACCCTCGGCGCATCACCAGCCCTTGCGACCCTGATCGGCCTCTTCCCCTTTGTCGGCGGCATGCTGCAAGGGCTGATGCCGACCGCTCTGCGCAAGAGCGGCGGCGACCTGCGACGGCTCACCTTGCTGATCGGTGCGGCGGGCCTCCTGCGACCCATCCTCTATATCGCCGTCGTCATCGCGATTGCCGCCGGCGCACTTCCGCCGCTCGCTGGCATCGGACTGATCGCGATCGGATTTGGCGTCGGCGCCACCGCGCAGGCGATTGCGGGGGCCAACGTGCAGACCTGGTTCGGCCGCATCCTCCCTGAGCGTGAGCGCCGCTTCGTTGCCCCACGTGCCCTCGCCATTCAGTTCGGGCTCGGCTCGGTGCTCCTTGTTCCAGTCGCGCTGCTGGTTCGCGTGGGCGCACAAGACTGGGGCGTCCTCATTTATGCGCCAGCCTTTATCGGTGGACTGATTGCAAGCCTCCTCTTCTTGCGTGCACTACGCGGCCTGCCACGGCCCGGCGCAGTGTCGGCGGGTCGCGCCTCGTCCTCTGGTCCGCTCTCCACGCCCGTGCGCCGCTTCATCCGCACCAACATCATCTCGGCGGTCGGTGCCGGATTCGCACCATATCTATCGGTGTACGCGATCGTCGTGCTGAAACAGGATGCGGCGTACGCCATCCTCATGTCGGCCATCGGCTCAGCTGCCGCCCTCGTCGGCGCCATTCTTATTGGTAACTGGCTGGAACGCGGCTCGGCGAGTCGCCTCTATCGCATCTCACTGGTCGTTCGCGGCGTGGGCATGGCCTCATCGGCACTCGCCGGCCCATGGAATCCGTATGCGCCGCTGGTGCTGCTCGTCGTGATCGTCGTCATTACTGTGGGGTTCGCCGCCGGCATGCTCTCGGCGCAGGAGCGCGTCCTACGACTCGCCGCACCTGGTGAATCGATTCGTGCGCAGTCGGCCTACGGTGCCACCACCGCGGGGGCGCTCGCCGTTGGCCAGCTCGCCGGGGTGTTCGTTCTCGCCCTCCTACCGGTTGCCTACCCAACCTACGTCGGGATCTTCATCGTCACGGGGGCCTTCCGCCTCGTGGCGGCGGCAACCGCCGACGTGGGTGACGATTGGAATACGGCCACGCGCATCCACCACGGTGAAGAGATGCCCGTCGAGGCGGCCTTCGACTCACAGCGCTAGACGCAGGGCTACACTGACCCCAACGCCACCCCTCGTGGGGAGGCATGAGCGTGCGAGCCGCCCGTGGCCCGCCCAAGGAGGGATGCGATGCGCGTACCAGTAGAGATGCCCCGTCTCGGTTACGACAGCGAGGTCGGCAAGATCGGCGCCTGGACGGCGAAGGTTGGCGACACCGTGACCGCGGGCCAGCCGATCGGCGAGCTTGAGACCGAGAAGGCCACCGTCGAGTTCGAGGCCCCAACGGCGGGAACTCTTGTGGAGATCGTGCACGCCGCTGGCGCCGAAGTCGCCGTTGGCGCCGTGATCGCCTACGTCGAAGACGGCAAGTAAACCGAACCCGCGCATGCCGAAGCCAGGGCGAACCCCCGTTGAGTTCACACCGATGCGCACGGCGATCAGCCGTCGCATGGTCGAATCGAAATCAAAGGCACCACACTTCTATGTCTCAACCGACATCGAGATGGATGCGGTCGTTGCCGCCAACGAGGCGATGAACGCCGGACGCACTGGTGACGATCGCGTCACCTTGACCGCATGGCTGGTTCGCGCGCTTGCGCAATCGCTCGCCGCCTATCCGGCACTCAACGCGGTATGGGAGGGCGAGGCACTCGAGCGCTCCACGCCGATCAACATCGGCATCGCGATTGCGATTCCCGATGGCCTCGTCGCGCCAGCACTCCTTGATTGCGCAGCAAAAGATCTCACCACCATTTCAACGGAGCTGCGTGACCTCGTCGCGCGCACCAAAATTGGCAAGTTGCGCCCTGCAGAATTCACCGAGCAGACCTTCACGCTTTCGAACCTCGGTTCATTTCCGGTGACGCAGTTCACCGCGATCGTCACGCCGCCGCAGGTTGCTATCTTGGCGACGGGGCGAAGTGAGTCGCGCGCCGTGGTGCGCGACGGTGCCGTGGTGGCGCGCACCATGTTGACCGCAACGCTCTCCGCCGACCACCGTGCCGTCGATGGTGCACTCGTTGCGGCCTTCCTCGGCGACCTGAAGTCGCGACTCGAGGCGCCGGCCGGACTCGCCTGACAACCGTGAGCAGTCAGCCGCTCGGTAATCGCTCGAGTTACCAGCGCGACCGCCTCGACGCCAGCGACCTTCTTCCTGACCCGGTTGACCAGTTCCACCGCTGGGTCAACGAGGCGATCGCCCAGCAGGTCCCCGAGCCGCTCGCCGCCGCCCTGGCCACCGCCGACGACGCGGGGAACCCGAGCGTCCGCATGATCCTGATTCGTGGCATTGGCCCTGAGGGGATCGACTTCTATACGAACCACGGGAGTCGTAAGGGCCGCGACCTGGCCGCCCGGCCAGCGGCGGCGCTCACCCTCTGGTGGCCGACCCTCGAGCGCCAGGTGCGCCTCTCTGGATCGGTGACCCGCCTCCCTGAGGCTGCGTCAGCCGCCTACTTCGCCAGTCGCCCGCGCGAGAGCCAGCTGGCCGCATGGGCGAGCGCCCAGGGAGAGCCGATCGCGGATCGAGCGGCACTGGAGGCAGCCTTCATCGCGGCGAACGCCAGTCAGGCCCCCACCCCCGCAGCCATGCCTCCCCTTCCACCGCACTGGGGTGGCTATCGCGTCACCCCCGCTCGCTGGGAGTTCTGGCAGGGGGGCGAGCACCGCCTCCACGACCGCTTCGAGTACCTCCGAGCCACCCCCGTGGGCCCCTGGGAGAGCCGCCGCCTCCAGCCGTAACAATTGACCCACGACAGGCACGCTTCACCCTGCGCTCCCCCTCTGGTATTCCCCTCCCTGTATCGGATAGGATTCCGCCAAGCGCAGATTGCGCTTCAAGTCTGAACGGCGACCCTGTTGGGGGCCGATAAGGAGGAAACACATGCGAAAGAGGTCGCTACTCGCAACCTTTGCGGTCGCTGCCGCAATTGTTGCCGGGGCATGCGGCGGGTCGACCGGTTCGACGGTCACGGGAGCAACGCTGCTCATCGGTGACTATCAGGACGCGGACTCGCTGAACCCATTCTTCTACAGCACCGTGATGTCGTCGAACATCGTCGGCGCCACACACGATGGTCTGCTTCGACTCAACGAGAAGCTTGAGCTCGAGCCATGGATGGCCGAAGAGGCTCCATCAAAGGCCAACGGCGGCATTCAGGTTCCTGGCGTGAGCGGCGATGCCGCAACCGTCACCTGGAAGCTCCGCTCGTGGAAGTGGTCTGACGGAGTTGATCTCACCTGCGCCGACTATCAGTACGCGCGCGAGTGGATCATGGATCCAAAGAACACTGCTGTTTCCAAGGTCGGCACCGAGGACATCTCGGCCATCGACTGCAACGGCAGCACCATGACTGTGCACTATTCGAAGATCTATCAGAACCTGAAGTACGGTCCGGCCGTTGCGCCAAAGCACTACTTCAGCAAGTTCACCGTTGGTAGCGTTGTTGGCGGAAACCCTGCCACCGACGTCTCGACTGACATGCTCTTGGGCGCGGGCTACCGCACCAAGGACCTGCCAAACGTTCCAACCAGTGGTGCATTCAAGTACGAGAGCCGCACGACCGGTGTCGAGACGGTGATCGTTCGCAACCCATATTGGAAGGACCCTCGCAACGGCAAGTCGGCGAAGCTTGCACGACTCAAGTACGTCGTGTGCGGTTCGCCTGCAACTTGTACTGCGAAGTTCCGCGCTGGCGAGCTTGACATGGTCACCGACCTTGACGGCAGCCAGTACGCACCAACCAAGGACCTCGGCGCCGAGCAGATGACTCTGCCTGCGTTCACGGTTGAGTTCCTTCGCCCGAACTTCTCCAAGACGGTCTGCAGCGACGGGGCTCCCGCCGAGGCAGACGTTGATGGCGCGCTCCCAACCCGCGCGGCGCGCGGTGGTGGGTGCCCGGCCTCGGACCTGGCAATTCGCCAGGCAATCGCCAGCATGGTTGACCGCGAGGGCTACCTTGCCCAGGTGCAGAACGGCACAGGATTCGTCGCCACAAACGTCGAACTCCCAGCCTTCTTCTTCTACAAGGACGAGTCCGCGAACATTCCAGCTCACGGTGCAGATGCTGCCAAGGCAGCTCTTGCAGCCGGCGGCTGGGTAGACACAAACAACAACGGCATCGTGGACAAGGTTATTGATGGCAAGAAGCAAGAGGCCATCATCGACTTCTGCACCACGATGAAGCCGACCCGTGGCGCCACCCTTCAGCTGCTCGTCGCAGCCCTGAAGGAAGTGGGCATCAAGGGGATCGTCGACCAGGTCGGCTCAGGCACGCTCTTCGGCACGTTGACGGATACGCCGCCAAACACGAAGTGCAACCTGGCGCAGGGCTCGTATGACGTTGCGCTGCACGCCTTCGGCATCACCTCGGTTGAGCCGAGCGGGTACGACTCGTACCACTCGAGCCAGACCGAAGTGAACGGTGGTGGTAACGACCAGTTCGTGAACCTTCCAGACCTAGACGCGAAGCTCGAGGCCATCAAGACCTCGGTGGACGTCGAAGAGCAGAAGGCCCTCATGTATGAGGTGCAGGACATCATGACGGCAAACACCGTCGTGATTCCGCTCCACTACTGGCTCGACATCACCCTGGTTTCGCAGAACGTTTCCGGGTACCTTGCCCACCAGGCATGGGGCCCAATCTGGAACGCCTATGAGCTTGACGTCGCAGCTGCGAACTAAGAGCGCTTAGGGGTTCTACAGCGGTAGAAACCACACTCGCCGCGAGGATCCTCCTTCGGGAGGGCCTCGCGGCGAGTGCTATCTAGCCCTCCTAGCGATCGGGTAGGCTGAGGGCTACACTCCCTGAAAATCAGACCCGTAGAAAGGTCGGCCAATGATCAAATACGCGCTCCGCAGAATCGCGCTCGGGATAGGGATCATGCTCGGTTCGAGCGTGCTCATCTATGCGCTGATTCTCGCTGCGCCAGGTGGCCCAGAGCAGAAGTTTGCCGAGAATCCGAAGTACACCCAGGCACAGAAAGAGGGCTACCTTCAGTCGCTCGGCCTCGATAAGCCGGTGCCTGTGCAGTACTGCCGCTGGCTCGGCGCCTGCCGCCGCGACAAGGACGGCCTCGATGCCCTCGTCGGCCCCACCGGTCTGCCGACCTTCCTCCCCAGCGGGCTCTCCGGCATCTACACCGGCATCTTGCACGGTGAGCTCGGCTATTCCTACGCCAATGGTGAGAACGTCGGCGACCTGATCGCGGCGGCCGCACTCCCAACACTCATCCTCGCCGGCCTCTCGATTGTCATCTGGCTCAGCCTCGCTGTGCTCCTCGGTGTTTGGACGGGCCTTCGTGCCGGAACGAGGTTCGATAATGCGGTAACCACCGTCACGTACGTCAGCTCAACCTTCCCCACGTTCATCCTCGGCTTCATGATGATCTGGATCTTTGCTGTCACGCTCGGGCTGACGCCAGTGAGCGGCATGACCGATGGGCGGCTCTCCCCTGCGTTCGGTAGCGACGCCTACTGGCAATACCTGGCCGCGGCACCCTTGACCGCCATCGTCGACCTGGCCCGCCACTTGATCCTGCCTGTCTCAACGCTCGTCATCATTAGCGTTGCGGGCGACTCACGCTACGTCCGTGCCTCCGTCATTGATTCGCTCAGCGCCGAGCATGTGCGGACTGCGCGGGCGAAGGGGCTCTCTTCACGACGAGTCATCTTCCGGCACACGCTGCGCACCGCGCTCGTGCCATTTGCAACGAACCTCGGGCTCGCCTTCCCCTTCCTCTTCGGCGGCGCGCTCATTACTGAAACGATCTTTTCGTGGCCAGGCGTTGGTCGACTGACCCTTCTCGCGACGAATCAGCTGGATTACCCCGTACTGATGGCGATCCTACTGATCGGCTCGCTGATGGTGGTGATCGGCAACCTCATCTCTGACCTGCTCTACGCCGTACTGGATCCGCGGGTGCGCCTGTGACCGCGGCGGCACGCGCCACCAAGGCAACCAAGGCGCAGAAGGCCGAGAGCCCTTGGACGCAGGCGCGCAGGCGCTTCTTCGCCGGTCGCCAGGGCCCGTGGGGTCTCGCCATCCTCGGTTTCATCTTCTTCCTTGTTGTGGTTGGACCCTTCTTCGCCCCGTATCACGTGGGTGAGATTCCCAAGCCGAGTGAATTCGTCTTCCTCGGGCGCGGCCCTTCGGCCGAACACATCTTTGGCGAAACGGCGCAGCTGCAGCTCGATGTCTTCATGCTCGTCGTCAACGGAGGCCGAGCCTCACTCTTTATTGGTTTTGCCGCGGCGGTCGGATCTATTACGATCGGCACCCTTGTCGGCATCATTGCGGGCTACTTTGGCGGGCGGCTCGACTCGTTCCTCATGCGTGTCGTTGATGTCTTCCTCGCTATCCCAAGCCTCTTTGTGATCATCGTCGGAGCGAAGATCCTCAGCGCCCTTGGTGGCACCGGACTCCAGACTGTCATCATCGTGTTCATCGTCTTCGGATGGATGGGCATTGCGCGCCTCGTCCGCGGACAAGTGCTCGCCCTGCGCGAGATGGAGTTCATTGAAGCGGCGCGAGCACTCGGCGTACGCCCAATTCGCATCGCTGTACGACATGTGCTGCCGAACGCCATTGGCCCTGTCGTCGTCTCGTTCCCATTTGCCGTGGGTGGCGCCATCATCGGCGAGGCCTTCATTAGCTACCTCGGCTTCGGCGTCTCTGCCCTCACCCCAACCTGGGGGAACATGCTCTCAAACGCTGAAGACTTCCTGTTGCAGGGGAACTGGTGGTGGCTCGGATTCCCGGGCCTCTTCATCATCATGACCTCGCTCTCCGTGAACATGATTGGCGACGCACTCCGTGAGAGCCTTGAGCCGGAGGGTCGACGATCGTGAGCGCCGTGAAGAAGAGCGCCGTCAACAAGCGCGCCTCGGCTTCAACCGCACCACTACTTACGGTGGAGGATCTCGCGATCAGCTTCCGCACCAGCCGCGGCATCCTCAAGGTTGTTGATGGTGTCTCCTTCGACCTGGATGCTGGTGAGTGCCTGGCGATTGTTGGTGAGTCAGGCTCGGGCAAGACCGTCTCCGCAATGGCGATCATCTCGCTGCTCAGCCGCAAGCAGGCAATCATCGAAGGTTCGATCAAATTCAAGGGCCGCGAACTCGTCGGTCTGAGCGAAGACGAGCTGCGCCCAATTCGCGGCGGTGGGATCGGCGTGATCTTCCAAGAACCACTCTCGGCACTTAACCCCGTCATAACCATTGGCGAGCAGATCGCCGAAGTGATCGTTGCCCACCGAAAATTAGCCTGGAAAGAGGCGCACAAGCTTGCGATCGGCTACCTCGAGCAAGTCGAGATCTCCCAGCCAGATCAGCGCGCCAAGCAGTACCCACACCAGCTCTCAGGCGGCATGCGACAGCGCGCCATGATCGCCATGGCCCTCTCGGGCGAGCCGTCGATGATCATTGCCGACGAGCCGACCACCGCTCTTGACGTCACGATCCAGGCGCAGGTCCTTGATCTGTTGCGCCGCACCACCACCGAGCGCGGTGCCGCACTCCTGCTCATTACACATGACCTTGGTGTCGTTGCCGAAACCGCCGACCGCATCGCCGTGATGTACGCCGGTCAAATCGTTGAGACCGGCAAGGCGGCAAACGTCCTACGCGAGCCGGCGAGTCCGTACACGCGCGACCTTGTCACCTCAATCCCTTCATTCGCCGCGCGTGGCAAGAAGCTGAACACCATCACCGGCATGGTGCCGTCACCAGACGCCTTCCCGAATGGCTGCCGATTCGCCCCACGCTGCCGTTACGCCATTACCGCCTGCACCACCGCCGTGCCACCGCTTGAGCCGCTCAATGATGGGCGCCTGGTTCGCTGCATTCGCACAAAGCAGGTGCTCGACGGCACCGCTACGGAAAAGCGCAAAGCGCCAGTAGCTAAGAAGTCTCGACCGACGAAGAAGGGGGTGACCCGATGAGTGGTAAGCCTGCAGATACGCGCGAGCTACTCAAACTCGTTGACGTGAAGCGCCACTTCCCAGTACGTGGTGGCATCCCGCTAATCCGGAAGGCGCTCGCCGTTCGTGCCGTTGACGGCGTGGACCTAACTGTCGCTCGGGGCGAAACCCTGAGCCTCGTTGGCGAGTCGGGCTCGGGAAAAACGACCCTCGGTCGAGTTGCCCTCGGCCTGCAGCCTGCCACGGCTGGCTCCGTCAGCTTTGATGGGCGTGAGATCAAGAAGCTCTCCGCCGCCGAGCGCCGAGCGTTGCGCAAGCGGATGCAGATCGTCTTCCAGGATCCATTTGGTTCGCTGAATCCGCGACTACCGATCGGCGATCAGATCGAAGAGGGTCTCCTCGCCCACAAGCTCGGCGACCATGCCGCCCGCGAGAAGCGTGTGCGCGAGGTGCTCGACCTTGTTGGGCTCGATCCAAACTATGCGTCGCGCTACCCCCACGAGTTCTCAGGTGGCCAGCGACAACGTGTTGGCATCGCCCGCGCCTTGGCGGTGAATCCAGAGTTCATCGTGCTTGATGAGCCGGTCTCCGCACTCGACGTTTCGATTCAGAGCCAGGTGCTCAATCTGCTCACTGACCTCCGCAACGAGAAGGGGCTTACCTACCTCTTCATCAGCCACAACCTCGACGTCGTTGGCTACTTCTCAGACCGCGTCGCCGTGATGTACCTCGGGAAGGTCGTCGAGATCGGTCCAGTGGATCGCGTCTTCACCAAGCCGCAACACCCGTACACGGTGGCGCTGATCTCTGCAGTGCCAAAGGTTGAGGCACACAACACCAAGGACCGCCTCATCCTTGAAGGCGAGATTCCGTCGCCGATCTCGCCGCCATCGGGTTGCCGCTTCCGCACGCGCTGCTGGTTGCGTGAGCAGCTGGGCAACCCTGAAAAGTGCTCAACTGAAGAGCCGAAGTTGGTTGCCACCCCGCGCGATGTGACGGTAAGCGTGGCCTGCCACTTCCCACTCGCCGACGGTGCTGCGGCAACGACCGCAGCCGGACGAATTGAGATCGCGCGTGCCGTCACGGCTGCGACGAAAGTAAAGCGTGCCGCAAAGCCGAAGGTGACCGCTAAGACGGTATCAAAGCCAACTCCAAAGGCGAAGCGGAAGGCTTAGTCCTCGCGGCGACCCGCGCCGCTCCCCCCTGCTGCGCACGAGAGCGCGCCGTATCTCTGCAGTAGCTCCCGTGCGTGATCACGCGCGATTTCAATCGGCTCAATCCGCTGCGCCGGCCGAGCTACCGCCTCTGACGCTTCGCGCAGGTTGGCAAAAGACCCAGCCGCAACGCCGGCAAGGGCCGCCGCCCCTGCTGCCGAGGCCTCAGCGTTCTGGCCAATCACCACGGGCATGCCGAAGAGATCCGCTCGAAGCTGGATGAGCGGCGCGGGGACAGGCTCGCCTCCAGAGAGTGGCCCCGGAGCAGCGCCAGTTGCTGGGCCCGAGAGTCGCATCTCGCTGATCTGCAGCCCGGCCTCGATCGCCGGTGCGAGTAGGTGTGCGACGGCGAGGGCGCCGCCCTCGATGGCTGCGCGCACGAGATGCGCTGCGGTGTGTTGTTTGGTTCGCCCATCGAACGCATCATTCACGGAGCTTGGGCTGCTCCAGCCAAGATGCGAGATCGGTTTCGCCATGAGTCCGTCGGCACCGAGTGGCAGAACGGCGGCGGCACGGAAGAGTTCAGCCCGACGCGCGGGCACTGCCGCTGGATCGCTGGCGAGCAACTCCGTAACAACCCACTCAAGAAGTCGACCGGTGCCGGCGAATGCACCGCCAAGGATCACCCCGTCGCCGAGTGGCGCAGGTGCTGGACCCGACCAGAGGCGTCCTGGGAGCGCAGCGGTGATGCGCTGTGCTTCAGCTTTCGTTGCCGCTACCGCAACGCCGCCAGCGGTGCCGCCCACATCAACACCGAGACCAGGTTTAGTAAGGCCCGCACCAATCATGGCGGCGAGCCCATCATTCGCTCCCGCGGCGATCGGCACTCCAGCCGAGAGGCCGAGCTCTGCCGCTGGGCCAGGGAGCAGGGTGCCGACTCTGGTGCCGGGAAACACTTCGGGGGGGAGTGCACGCTCGTCAATGCCTGCAGCAAGCAGGGCACTGCGCTGCGCTGGCGAGACGCTTCGCGCTGGGTCCCAGAAGGAGCTGACCGCCTCACCAGAGAGCCGCAGCGTGAGGGCATCCCACGACGAGAGGAGCCACGTTGATGCAGCAGCAACCTCAGGGCGCTCGCGGAGAAGCCATCGCGCCTTCGGGAGTTCGCCGAGGAGCCATCCGCCACGTCCGAGAATCTGTGCGAGTACCACTTCGTCATCCGCTGAACGGCGGTCACGCCACATCAGCGCTGGTCCCGCAGCGCTTCCATCGGCGCGAACAGGAACCAGCGATGGGCCGTGCCCATCGACACCGATTCCTCGAACCTCAATCTCATCGGTGCCCCGGGAGGCAGCGAGCGCCATAACCTCATGCGATGTGGCACAGATCGCGCGCCACCAGGCGTCGGCATCTTGTTCGCGGGGGTCAGGTCCGCTGCCAGTTGGTCGTCGCGCAATGGCGATCGGTGCGCCAGATTCCGCGTCGAGGAGCAGCGCCTTGACCGAGGTACTGCCGAGGTCGAAGGCGAGGAGCGCGGCGCGAACGGGTCGACGCATCAGGTGCGTCGCCGTTAGATCAGCGTGGACCGTCGCTCCGGCCGTGGTTCACATACCACCAGGCCGAAGGGAAGACGCCAGCCGCTAGCGCGAGCTTGATTGCGTCGCCGAGTAGGAATGGGGTGACCCCCTTCTCAATTGCAACGCCAAGTTCAAGGTGCGCGGACGCGGCGAGCCATGGCACGCCAACGCTGTAGATGATCAGGCTGCCGATCGCCATGGCGGCCACCGTGCCAACGACGCTGCGATCCCAGCCGAGGTCGGCGAGTCGCCCGACGATCCATCCGGCGAGGAGCATGCCGACCAGGTAGCCACCAGTTGGAGCGAACTGCAGCAGACCTGCGTCGCTCGTATTGAAGAACTTCTCAATGCCGTGACTACCGTCACGGAAGACTGGTGCGCCGAGGATGCCGAGGGCGAGATAGAGGCCCATTGAGGCGAGGCCGCGGCGAGCGCCAAGTGCTGCGCCAACCAGGAGGACACCGAATGTTTGCCCAGTGATCGGCACCGGGGTGCCAGGGAGTGGGATGACGATCTGGGCGGAGGCGGCCACAATCGCGGCACCAACGACCGCGAGGGCGAGGCCCTGGAGTCGCGCGCCGAGTCGCTCGCCGAGGAAGACGGGGAAGAAGAAGTCGCCCAGCGTCACGCCGTACTCGGCGGCGGGGATGCGGCCCATGGCGGGCATTGCGCGTCGAATCTGCATCGTTAAACCCTCCCTACGGGCGCCGCCCTCATTCGACGTCGCCGACCTTCAGTCTACCCTGCGCCACCCCCCTCGCCGCAGGGTAAGATGGCGGCTGACTTGGTGGCCATCGTTCAATGGTTAGGACCGTGGTTTGTGGAGCCGCAGATGAGGGTTCAATTCCCTCTGGCCACCCCACCCCCATAAAGGAGCGCATAATGCCCACAGCCGCACCTCGTCGCCGCCTCATTCACGACCCGGGCTTCCTCCGCCTCTGGACTGCCGAGACGATCAGCCACTTCGGCTCCAGCTTTAGCAACCTGGCGATGCCGATCGTTGCCATCCAACTGCTCAACGCCGGCCCAATGGAGATCGCGTTGATCAATCTCGCCGATTTCCTCCCCTTCCTAGTCTTTGGGCTCCTCATTGGCGCACTCGTCGATCGCCTGCCACGACGCGGCGTCCTGATCGTTGGCGACCTTGGCCGCGCCCTCCTACTTCTGACGCTGCCAATCTCCTACGCGCTTGGGGTCCTCTCCATTCCGCAGTTGGTGATTGTCGGACTCGTGCTCGGCACCCTCACCGTCTTCTTCGACGTCGCCTATCAGGCCTACCTCCCATCACTGATTCCGAAGGAGGATCTCGTCGAGGGAAACTCCAAACTCGAAATCAGCCGTTCTGCCGCGGGGCTCCTAGGGCCGAGCCTCGCTGGCGCACTGATCGCCATTGTGAAAGCGCCCGCGGCGGTGGTGATTGACGCCATCTCGTACGTCTTCTCTGCGCTCTTCATCTTCTCGATCAAACCCCATCACGAATCAGTCGCCGAACTGAATGACGCCGCGGCACCAGCTGCGAGTAAGCCGCGCGCCTCGCTGCGATCTGACATCGCCGCTGGACTGCGCTACGTCTTTGGCCACCCTGCGCTGCGCACGATTGGCGGCGCAACCGCAACCTCAAACCTGTTTGGCAGCATTGCTGGAACCGTTGAGATGCTCTTCGCCTACAACGTACTCGGCCTCTCCGTGGCGCTCATCGGCTTTGCGACGACGCTCGGTTCCGCTGGTGGGCTCATCAGCGCCGTGCTCGCCGACAGAATCTCGAAGAAGCTCGGCGTCGGCCGAACCATTGTGCTCACCATCCCGTTGGGCGGACCGATGCTGGTGGTACTCGCCTTCTGTCAGCCCGGGAACGACCTGTTGAACGCACTCGTCATCGGCGGCGGCTTCTTCGCCGCGGCTGCGTCGGGCACCCTGTACAACATCAACCAGGTCAGCTTGCGCCAGGCGCTCACCCCACCCGAGATGTCTGGGCGCATGAATGCCACGATGCGCTGGTTCGTGTGGGGAACGATTCCCATCGGTGCCTTGCTCGGCGGGATCATCGGCACCAACCTTGGCCTGCGTGAGGCGCTCATCATCGGCGGCGTCGGTGGCAGCTTCGCCTTCGTCCCCCTCCTCTTTGGGCCGGTCTGGAAGATCAAGGAGATGCCGACGGGGGTCGCCCAGAAGTAGCACCAGCCGCCGCCTTCGGCCCTAGACGCTGATAGACTCGCGGCGCGGCGGGATGCCCCCATAGAGGGGCCAGCCAGCAGTGGAGGGTAGATACATGTCAACGGTGACGTTTCAGGGTGTCTCTAAGAAGTACGGCGAGGTCCTCGCAGTCGAAAACCTCTCCCTCGAGATCCACGATGGCGAGTTCATGGTGCTTGTCGGCCCATCGGGCTGCGGTAAGACCACCTCGCTGCGCATGATCGCTGGCCTTGAGGACATCACCGACGGGACCCTGCTGATTGGCGACAAGGTCGTTAACGACATCGCGCCAAAGGACCGCGACATCGCCATGGTCTTCCAGAGCTATGCCCTCTACCCGCACATGACCGTGCGAGACAACCTCGCCTTCGGCTTGAAGCTTCGCAAGATTGACAAGGGCGAGATTGAACGCCGCGTCAATGAGGCGGCGGCCATCCTCGACCTCACTAAGCTCCTCTCCCGCAAGCCGAAGGAGCTCTCGGGCGGCCAGCGCCAGCGCGTTGCCCTTGGGCGGGCGATCGTGCGCGAGCCAGCAGTCTTCCTCATGGACGAGCCGCTCTCCAACCTTGACGCGCAGTTGCGCGTGCAGACGCGCGCAGAGATCCTGCGCCTGCACGCCCGCCTCAAGACAACCGTCGTCTACGTGACGCACGACCAGGTCGAGGCAATGACGATGGGGACACGTATCGCAGTCATGAGTGATGGGAAGTTGCAGCAGGTCGGCACACCGCAGGAGCTGTACGACCTTCCCGTCAACCGCTTCGTGGCTGGCTTCATCGGCTCGCCAGCAATGAACCTGTTGGAGGCGACCGTGGACGGCCGCCACGTGAAGGCGGGCGATATCGCCATCGAGATCAGTGACGCGCGCGCGAAGGAGCTTGAGGGGCGCACCAGCGTCACGATCGGCTTCCGACCGGAACACCTGGAGTTTGGGAAGGCCGAGAAGGGCTCAGCGCAGATTGAACTCACCGCTGACGTTGTTGAGTATCTCGGTGCGCAAGAACTGCTCCACTTCTCAACGCCAAGCGGCGATGTGCTCGCTCTAGTTGGCTCCGAACACAAGATCCCACACGGAACCAAAGTGCAGTTGGGCCTTGCGCTTGATAAGTTGCACCTCTTTGATGCGGCTACCGGCGCCGCAATCCGCTAGCACGGACTGTTTCGTATGACGTTTGGCGATGATGTTTTCGGCGCGCGCCTCGCTGACCATCTTGAGCCAGGTGATCTCGACGAGATCGTCGTCGCATCAGATCTTGTCGTACAGGCGGCATACATGGAGTGGCGCCGCACGACAGTTGAACGCATTAACGGCGACCGACATGTGCGCTACATCGTTGGCCACCCCGGCGCTGTTGCGATCCTCGCAATTGATGCGCCGAGCGAATCGGCCGTGACGCGTACAAGCGAGATGCTCTTCGTTCGCCAGTTCCGCGCCGCAGTGGGGCAACTACTCCTTGAGGTGCCGGCTGGAACGCTTGATCTACATGGCGGCGTCACAGAGGAGCCGCAGCTCGCCGCCGAGCGCGAGCTTGAAGAGGAGACGGGGCTACGAGCGGCGACCTGGCGTCACCTTCAGAGCTTCTTTACCGCACCAGGATTCACCAGCGAGCGCATGGAGCTCTACCTCGCCCTGGGCCTCTCGGAGGCTGGCCCGGGAGCCCGCACCCCCGACGAGGATGAGGCAATTGAGGCGGTTCGGCTGACCATTGCAGAGGCGGTTGAGGCCGTCCGTCGAGGGGCCATCGTGGACGCCAAGAGCCTGGTCGCCATCGCTGCAGCGGAGCGCCTCGCCACCCGCTAGCCCCCGCACGCCTTGTGCGTAAATCCCTCGTGAGTTGCGATATCCGCACCCTGATCGCCTCTACGGTGCTAGAATCGTACCCACAGCGGTCCGCACTGCGGAATCCGCAGAGAAGGATGTATGGACATGGCAATCGCTCCGCTTCGGCACCTCGCGCCAACCTCGGCACCGGCTCCCCATCGGGCTGAGCCACCCATGGGGCCAACCGTCCAGATTGACCCTGCCCGCATTCGTGAGCTGACCGCCCGTGAGGCCGAGCGCCTCGACGCCCGCACCGAGGCCTCAGCGGCCGCCTACGACCGCGCCAAACGCTCCCTCGTGGGTGGCGTCTCGTCGAGCTACCAGAAGCGCGCACCGTGGCCGATCTACCTTGATCGCGGCCAGGGGCAATACGTCTGGGATGTCGATGGCCATCAGTACCTTGACGTGCACAACGGGATTGGCAGCATGGTCCAGGGGCACGCGCATCCGATCATCACCGAGGCTGTTGATCGACGCATCCGCCTCGGCTCGCACTTCGCTGCGCCAACCGAGGACGCCTACATCGTTGCTGAACACCTCGCCGCGCGGTGGGGCTTGCCTCGCTGGCGCTTCGTGAACTCTGGCTCCGAGGCCACGATGGATGCAATTCGACTCGCTCGCGGCATCACCGGTCGCGACGGTGTGATGAAGATCTTCGGTAGCTACCACGGCCACCACGACTACGTGATGGTGGATATTGGCCTCTCGGTCTACGACGGCAAGGATCGCGAAAACTATCCGTCCATTGCCTACGGCAAGGGGATCCCTGATTCCGTCACACAGATGACGACCGCCGTGCCATTTAACGACGCTGGCGTACTCGAGCGACGACTCACCACCCTCCAGAGTGAGGGTCGCCTCCCTGCCTGCTTGATCATGGAGGCCGCGATGATGAACTGCGGTGTGATCTTGCCCGAGCCTGGCTACCTCGAAGAGGTGCGCCGAATTACCAAGAAGTTCGGTGTCGTCTGGATTGTTGATGAGGTAAAGACCGGCCTCACGGTTGCGGCCGGTGGCGCAACCGAACTCTTCGGCATCAAGCCCGATCTCGTCTGCCTAGCGAAGGCACTCGGTGCGGGCATTCCTACGGGCGCTATCGGTGGAAGCGACGAAATGTGGTCACTCGTTGATTCTGGCGAGGTCTACATGGTGGGCACGTTCAATGGGAACCCGCTCGCCATGGCGGCGGCGCGTGCCAACCTGGAGCGCGTCATGACCCCGGAGGCCTACAAGCATCTCGGTAGCCTCAATAGCCAGCTCCTCGATGGAGCCCAAGGGATCATTGACCGCTACAAACTCGCCGCCTACGCCGTAGGAATTGAGTCAAAGGGGGTCATTACCTTCGCCCAGTCGAAGGTTGTGGACTACGAGTCGTACAAGACCGCCCAGCAGAAGGAGATCATTGATCTCGTCTGGCTCTGGAACATGAATCGCGGAATCTTCAGCACGCCGGGTCGCGACGAAGAGTGGACGCTCTCGGTGCCGATGTCCCCCACCGATGCTGCTCACTACCTCGGCGTCTTTGAGGAGCTAGCCGCCGAACTGACCCGCTAGCTCTCTTCGCGGAGTTGCTCAAGGCGCTTATCAAGCAGGGCGGTCGCTGAGCGTACGCTGGACATGAGAGGCAAGACAGCCACCAAGGTAAAAGCGCCGCCGGCGATCATGATCGCGCCACGTACGCGCTGCGCGGTAACGATCTGTAGCAGCTGCGCTTGTACGTTCGCGTTGAGCGCCTCGGTGATGCCGAGCGATGGCTGCGCATAGACCCAAGGTGCCGCGGCCCCACCGAACACCCAGGCGCCGAGAGTGAGGGCGGCGAGCGCACTTGCTCGCGCGAAGGTCCCATCCACGAGTAACTGTGCCGCTCGTGCGCGGCGGAGGATCAGTGCAACGAGTGCCACCCACACGATATGCCCGGCAAAGACGAGGAGTGCCACGGGCGGCGCGGCAATGGACTGCGCCAGCAGGAGTGGTGTCCACGGCAGGAGCCCGACGAGGATGGCGAGACGTCGCTCACGGCGTGAGAGGAGCCCCTCGTGTTGCAGGCGTCCGGTCCAACTGAGGATGGCGAGGCCAGCGGCAACGTCGAGGATCACGGCGAGAAGGCGCAACACGGAGAGTGCGAGCTGCTCACCAAGAATTCCTGGGGCTGAGGCGATGGGGTCCGCGGCATAGGCCAAAATGTTGTCACCGCTGCGAAAGAGGAGCCAACCACGCAGGGCGAGGACGAGCGCGCTGGCGACGATCGCCCCAGTGAAGACGGTCTCGTTTCGTGGCAGGAGTCTACGACTCGCCACGTGTGTCCCTACCGCCCGGCGCGAGCGCGGGAGCGCTGCTCGGCGGTCAAGAGTGCGCTTTGTAACTCCTCACTGAGCTGCACCTTAGCTACGGCCTGGCGCAGTAGCACCGCAACCCCGCTAAGTGTGAGCCAGCCCGCTGCGACCCAGATCACGGCGTGGTGATCAGTGTGGGAGCTGACCAGGCCGCCGAGCCAGAGTGGGGCAACAAGAAGGGAGAGTCGCCCTGCCCATCGGGCTGAACCACTGTCGGCCTTCAGCCGCGACGCGCCAGTTCCGCCGTGCGCCTCGGCGAGGCTGAGGGTATGCGCGACTAACAAGCGACCCGGCTGGCCCACAACGGGGCCGGGGATCGCGGATAGTGCAACTGCGCGGTCGATCCTGGCGAGAGCCACTGCGGGGTGTGGTGCACGCAGTGCATGAGCATTACGCAGGCTAGCGCGCAGCCAACGCAACGTGAAGAACCAGACTACGGGGATAAGGAGCAGCAGTAGCGAGTTCGCGGTGCGGACGGTGGTGAAGGCCCTCGCCGCATCCTCGTCCGTCGCCCGGTTGATCGCAACAAGGTCAAGCACCGAGAAGTAGCCCATAACCGTCCCCGCACTTATGAGTGCAAGGAGTGCCAGAACGAGGAGAGCACGTCGTGCTGTCGCCGCCTTCGTGGCGGCGGAGAGGTTTTCCGTCACTTGGCGCTAGTGCCCTGTTGTCGCAACACCCGAATTAGGCCATCGCGCTCGAGCAGTGCGAAGCGTCGCAAGCGTGCCGCGTCCACTGTAGGGATTCCGTACGACGGGTTGGCAATATTCTCGAGGAGTGTGTCCATAGCGGCGAGCATTGTTGTTGGCGAGCCCCAGAGGCCAAGTGAGGCGCTACGCGTGATCAGGTCGCGTGCAAAGGTCGCATCCGCTGACCCGAGTGCCAACAGTGCCGTCGGGATCTGTGCAACATACGGCGCAAGGAGTTCGTGTTGCCATGGCCAGGCAAATCCGCTCGCGGCCGCCAGCGTCCTGCGCACGCTGCCGTATCCATCGGAGAGCAAGATGCGTGCCCAGGCAGCGCGCTTCGCCGCCACGCTTGGCGTTGCGGTCTCGGCGGCAAGGAGCGCACGTGCGCCGCGATCGCTCGGGTCACGTTGCGCCTCGGCTGCGAGACGCTCTGTGATCCCTGGAGCTCCAAATGAGGCCGCACGGATAAGGAGTGACCAGCGGTGATCCTGGTCGATTTCAACCCCATCAAGCGGCGTTTCGCCAACGGCGACCTGCCAAGTCTCCTCCACGTCTCGTGGTGTGACGGCGGCCATAACCATGACGCGCGACCAGACGATCCGCATCCCCTCGCTGCCGCCGCGGGCTAGCCGGGCGCGTGCGGCATCAACCATAAGACTCCCCCAACGCTCTCGCTCGCCATCAGGGAGGTAGCGCAGGAGCAGGCCGGTCATGGTTGACTCGACAATGCCCTGCACGATGGAGGAGTCCACTTCGTGTGGGAGGCGATCAATGATGAGTTGCGCGTATCGCGTCGCTGGGTAGCGGCCGTCACGGACGAGTTCCCAGATCGCCATCCAGGTGAGCTGGCGCAGCAGCCCATCTGGGATTGCTTCAAGCCGAGTCTCGGCGAACCGGAGCGTTGCTTCGTCAAGGGCAAGTTTACCAACCGCAAGATCATCATGATTCGGGATCACGGCAATTGGAAGTGGTCGCCCAGCGGCGCCAAGCACCTCGGTACGCGCCCCGGTCACCAGTGCCTCATGTGACTCAATGGCGACTCCGCCAGCATCGCCCGGGTAGAGCAGGGCAACGCGAAGCAGGTGTTCGCGCAATACGTTGTCGCCGGAGACGACCTCTTGCGTGACCGTCAGGCTGCCGATCGTTCCGGCGGCACTCGGCTCAATCACTGCACCGAGTCGGTTCGGTCCGCTCGTGCGCAGCCACTGCGCTGACCAGTCGGCGAGCGGGACGCCGCTCCCCTCCTCGAGTGAGGTGAGGAAATCAGCAAGGGTCGCGTTACCAAATGCGTGTCGCTGGAAGTGCAGGCGTAAACCCGCAGAGAAGCCGGCGCGACCCAGGCGGGCGCCGAGCTGCTTGAGCACCGCACCCCCCTTGCCGTAGGTGATTCCGTCGAAGTTTAGGAAGGTCTGATCTGTGTCGGCCACCGTGCCGGCAATCGGATGCGTGGTTGGTGAATCATCCTCAATAAGCGACCATCGCTTCAGCTGTACGTTGAACTCCTGCCAGGCGGTCGTATGTTCGGAGCCCTCGGTTAGGCAGAGGCCGGCGGCATAGGTTGCAAAGGATTCATTAAGCCAGAGGTCATCCCACCAGCGCATCGTCACGAGGTTGCCGAACCACATGTGGGCGATCTCATGGAAGACGACCTCGGCGAGATCGGTGACGTCGCTTGGCGTCGGCGTGCTGCGGAAGATGTAGCGCTCGGTGTACGTGATGAGGCCGACGTTCTCCATAGCGCCAACATTGAACTCTGGGCAGTAGACATGGTCAAGCTTCTCAAACGGATACTCGCGTCCAAAGAGCTCGCCGTAATAGGTGAATGCCTGACTTGTCATCTTCTGGAAGAGGTCATACGAGAGGTAACGCTCCAGCGAGCCTCGCGACCAGAGGCCAACCTGTATTGGGGTTGCCCGGCCTGGAACGAGTACCTCAAAGCGTCGCCCCACGAATGGTCCGGCGGCGAAGCTAAAGAGATAACTCGCGAGCGGCGGCGTTTCCGCGAAGGTGTGCAGCGTGCCTCCAGCGGCATCCGGGCTTGCCGCCGTCTCGGCCCCATTGCCAAAGACCTGCCACGACGCTGGCGCCGCAACCTTCAGCGAGAGTTTCGCCTTGATGTCGGGCTGATCGAAGATCGGTGCCATTCGGTGCGCCTCATACGGCTCAAAGTTGGTGTAGACGTATTCGGCCTGATCCTCCGGGTCGACGAAGCGAAAGACGCCATCGCCACCGGTGTCGTAGTCGTTCTCGTAGACGACCTCAAGGGCGTTCTCTGTACCGGCCTTCAAGTGCGCAGCGGGGAGGGTGAGGCGATAACCGTTCCACGCTGGGGCGTCGATGGCCATGCCGTTCAGCGTGAGGGTGTGGATCGTACGCCCGCGGAAGCAGAGGAAGACTGACCCTTGGTGCCCCGCGGTCAAGGCGAAGCGAGCCACAAGGTGCCCGCGGAAGGTTGCAGCGCGAGCAGTAAGGTCGAGTCGGAGCTCGTAGCGCACATCGCTAACGGCTGATGCGCGACCCGCCGCCTCGACCTGCGTCAGGACGTCGCGGGCCTCGGCTCCTGGGGTTTCAATGGTCAGGCTCACCATCAAATCCTAGCGCGTTACAGGAGTGAGGGCGGCGCGCCACGCGGCGAGATCAACCTCACGAAGTCGCGGTGAATCAGTGCTCCCCGACGGGCGACCGCGCTTCCCAATCGGCTGGCCGTCGATCTCGTGGATGTCAGCTGTGAAATCAATCGGGCGTGTCCCAGAGATGGCGCTACCGACTGCGAAGGTGTCGACGCGCGAGCCCGCCGCCTTAAACTCGGCGATGCGCTCTAGCGAGAGGCCGCCCGAGATGACGATCTGTGCCGCCGTTGCGCCGGCTGCATCGAGAGCGGTTCGGACCTCGGCGACAAGGTCTGGGGTTACGCCGCCAAGCTCACTGGCACGATCGAGCCGTACGCCGCCAAGCCTGCTCCCAAGAGCCGCGGCCACTCGCGTCGATTCTTCGCTCTCATCACGGAATGTATCGACGAGCACGATGCGCGGCACAGTAGCTTCGATCTGGCGATCAAACGCCAGCGCCGCCTCAACGGTGTCTCCGTAAATCAGCACGAGTGCGTGCGGCATCGTGCCGACTGGCATCGCGCCTGCGCGCACACTACCCGAAGTTGTTGATGCGCTCGTGGCGCCGCCGATGATCGCTGCATAGTCAAGCCGATCGGCAATATTCGGGTGCACGTGTCGGGCACCGAAGGCGATCACGGGGGTTGGTGCCGCTGCATCGACGATAGCGCGCGCGGCGGTCGCCCATCCGGTCCCGTGCGCCATCATTCCCAAGTAGGCGGTTTCAAACCGTGCGATCGACTGATATGGCGCGCGTATGCGCAGCACGACCTCTTTCGCCGTAATGACGTCACCATCTTTCAGTGCCCACACCGATGCACGACCCGCGGCTGCATCGTTTTCAAGGGCGATCGCGAGGAGCCCCTTCGCCTCATCAATGCCACACAGGGTGGCGCCATCGCGGCGGCAGAAGACCTCCATGGTCACGAGTGGGTTGCGCCCCTCCCCCGCCAGCACCGCCTCGGTGCGTAGAAAGTAGACGTCGGCGTTCTCGCCAGTCAGGAGCGCAGGGAGCGGCCTCGGGACGGGTCGCGTGGGGCGATCAAGTGCAGCCATACGAGCAGCATAGCCCCGCGGCGTGAGGTCGGAGGTTACCCCTCCAGGCGATCGGCGAGGTCAGGAGCGGCACGCAAAAGGGGGGCGTTTCGGCGCGGCGAGCCATCGTCAGCGGGGATTCGACCGCCGATCCAGATCCATGCCGCGGTCTCATCTAAGAGGCGATCGGCGATCAGCACCGCGCGGGCGAGCGCCTCAACGAGATCACCCTCGGATGCCTGCTCGGCGCGGAGCTCAATGCTCAGCACCGGTCGCCCATCTTCGGCAATGCCGAACTTTGCAAAGAGGTACTTGTCGTTCCACTCTAAGAGTCGGCGATACGCCTTGCGTAGCCCATCGCCGAGTGGCGGTGCTAGATGCGCCCACACCACGAGTACGCCGCCAGGGCGCGCATCATGAATCAGAGAGAGACGCAAGCCACGACGGCGCTCTCCATCGAGTTCAAGATCCCACACCGTCGCATCATCACGTCGGTGTGGTGTCGGCACCGTGATGCCAAGACGTTCCAGCAGCGCGGGGATTGCGTTGACCTTGAGGAGGGTCACGGAACTATTGCGCCGTGTGACGCTGATTCCACGTGCGCCCGGTTTTAATCGTTGAGCCAGATTTTACTGCGCCAGTATCTGGCCAGTCGCTAAGGCCGGCCTCGGCATCAACCAACACGTTGCGGCCAACGGTTGCCCCTTCTGGCACCTCAGCCTGCTTGCCAATCACCACGAGTCCAGTCGCAAGCATTTCGGGATTCGCACGATTAGGGGACCCGGGCAAATCGCCAACGCCCACCTGCGCGCCGCGTCCAATGCGGACCTCTTTGTCAATGATCGCGTGGTCGATCACGGCGCCAGGGCCGATCACCGCATCAAACATCACGATGCTGTCACGCACGACCGCGCCTCGCCCAACATGCACACCTGGCGACAAGACGCTGCGCTCCACGATCCCCTCGATGACGCAGCCGTGTGAAACCAGCGAGCGCTCCACGCGGGCGTCGGCACCGATGCGGGCGGGGGCGCGCTCCTCGGAGCGCGTGAGGATCAACCAATCCCGTTCGTAGAGGTCAAGCTGGGGCTTCGACTCAAGGAGCGCCATGTTCGCGGCGAAGTATGCGGGGAGGGTTCCCACGTCTTGCCAATAGCCACGGAACCGATGTGCCGCCACCTTCGCCCCACCAGCAACCATTGCTGGCAACACGTCAGCGCCGAAGTCGGGGCGCGCCTCATCCAGCCATGCGGCCAACGCGTCTGCCGTAAAGGCGTAGATTCCCATGCTCGCAAGACGACTGGTTGGACGCTTCGGCTTCTCTTGGAAACCGGTGATGCGATTTCGCTCGTCAACATCAACAACACCCATGCGGCGTGCATCGTCGAGGCTCACCTCACGTACGGAAACAGTGACGTCGGCACCACTGCGTCGATGCGCGGCAATGAACCGCTCATAATCCATCTTGTAGATGTGGTCACCAGCAAGCACGAGGACGGTCTCGGCGCCGCTTGCCACCACCTCGCGCAAGTTTTGCAGCACCGCATCGGCGGTGCCGCGGTACCAATTAGCGGTGTTGCCGCGACCCACCTGTGGTTGCAGAATGCGGACGCCGCCGATGGTACGGTCGAGGTCCCATGGACGTCCACGGCCGATATGGTCGTTGAGTGATCGAGGGTTGTACTGGGTCAGCACGAGCACGTCGCCAATGCCGCTGTTTACACAATTTGAGAGGGTGAAGTCGATGATTCGATACTTGCCACCGAACGGCACGGCGGGCTTTGCGCGAACGCCAGAGAGCACGCCGAGGCGATTCCCTTCGCCACCAGCAAGGATCACCGCAAGGGTGCGATCAGTACGCAGAGCAGGCCCCCCCTGGCAGATATTTTTGAATACAGACGTACTTTCCATTCAGCAGCAGTGAAAGATGGAGGTGTGGACCGGTAACGTTCCCCGTCGATCCGACAAACGCAATGAGCTGCCCTGCGGTAACGATGTCGCCCACCTTTACACGCCATTTCGGCTGGCTCGACACCTTCCCATCACCAATATGTCCGTAGATTGAAACCATGCTCTTCGCATGTGCGATCCAGATCCAGGCAAGCGGGCGCATCCCTTTCCACACCGCGCAGTAACTGCAGATGCCAGCGATCATCACCTTACCGGCGGCTGCCGCATAGATGGGCGTACCGGGTGCGGCCGAGATGTCAACGCCGTTATGGAAGTATGGCGAGCCCTTTGGGCAGACAGAGTTTTTCGGGTAGATCGGCCAGCTCACGCAGCCAAACTTCTGCGAGACATATGGACGGGAGCCACCCACAGGCTTAACAAACCCGGAGCCATCATGAACGATTGGCCACGTCCAGCCCCCCTGGTAGACGGTTGGGAGCCCCGCACCAAACTGTCCCTTAAGGAGCGCATTGACGGTCGCGGTGACGCGCGCTTCCTCAATCTTGAGCGCGGCGACTGCGGCAGCCAGCTTCTTCTTATCGGCAATAACCTTGTCCATAGCCGCCTTCTGTGCCGCAATGGCCTTCTGTTGGGCAGCGATCGCCGCCGCGAGGCGTGCCTTCGCCGCGTTGAGCAGTGTTACCTGCTTATCGAGCGCAGCCTTCTGCTTCGCCGCCGCGATGCGCAACTTCTCTGTTTCGGCACGATTCGCTCGGACCTGATCCTCAATGGCGGCAAGTCGAGCAGCGTCCCGGCTGATGCCGTCCGCAAGCTTCACATCTTCGGCGCCGAGGGTGTTGAAGCCGGCAATGTCGAGCAGGATATCGGTAAAACTCTGCCCGGAAAGCAGAATCCAGAGCGGTGGTGTCTTATCGGCGATGTATGCCTCACGAATACGTGACGCCAGAATCCCTTGACGCGCCGCAAGATCACGCGCCTTTGCCTCCTGCTGTTGCACAAGTCGGCTGATCTCGGTATCGAGGGCCTTTACTGCGGCATTCAGCGTGTTCAACCCGGCTTGTGCGCGCTGCACAGAGATACCGAGTTGCGCCACCTGGGTGGTGATACTTGAGAGCGTCGCGGTGTTCTTTGCTAACGCGGCGCTCGTTGAGGCGAGTTGCGCGGTGAGAGCCCCCTGTTGTGCGATCAGCGTGTCGAGTGCCTTCTGCTGCGCGGCAAGTTGGGCGGCGAGCGCCTTCTGCTGCGCAAGAGCGTCATCGAGTGGATCTCCACGAACGGGGCCGGCTTGAGCCAAGCCGAGGCCGACGATAAGGAGGGGGATGGCGAGTAGAACGCCGAGTCGCGCGCGCCAGGTGCGTGTGCGTTGATGCAACGCAGGCGAGTGCTCCATATGTGACCTCCTCTCCTCCGCTACGGGAAGAGTATCAGCCTCAGCGACGGACGCCGCCACCCATGGCGAGCTCAACGAGCGAGGTGTGGGCGGCACCTGTGGAGCCTCGGCCCGCAAAGGGGGCCGCTGAGCGGCGATATGCCGTTCCCGCGATATCGAGGTGAACCCATGGCACCGTCACGAACTCACGCAAGAAGAGACCACTCCGGATCAGCGAGCCTTCGCGCGTCCCAGAATTTTGGAAGTCTGCGGCCCACGTCGACATGTTCTTCATGTATGCCTCGGCCAGCGGATACGGCCAGTAGACCTCACCGGCGCGGCGTGCGGCAAGGTGAAATTCGTCGAGGAATCCTGCATCGGTGCCACAGGTGGCGGCAACCTCACCGCCGTACGCGGAATAGGCGATACCGGTCAGCGTGGCCACGTCAACAAGATGCGTCGCGCCAAGCTCACGCTCGGCGTAATGCAGCGCATCTCCAAGGATGAGGCGCCCCTCGGCATCGGTATTGGTGATCTCAACGCGCTTCCCATTGAGGGCGGTGACCACGTCACCCGGTCGCGTGGCGTTTCCACCTGGCATGTTCTCAACACATGCAGCGACGGCGTGGATCGGTCGACCCGGATCAAGCTGGGCGATGGTTGCGGCAGCCTCGAGTACAGCAATCGCGCCGTTCTTATCGTGCTTCATCTCTTCCATTTCTGCGGGTGGCTTCAGTGAGATGCCACCCGTATCAAAGCAAACACCCTTGCCGACCATCGCAAGGCGGCGACCAAGAGGATCTTTCGCGCCAGGCTTACCGCCAGATAGAACGACGAGGCACGGTGGATTCTTCGATCCTTTGCCAACGGCGAGTAACATGCCAGCACCCATGCGCTGCAACTGCGCGGCGGAGATGATGGTGGCGCGAAGGCCAACGGCGCGGGCGCGATCGCGCGCCTCTTCTGCAATGCCGAGCGGCGGCATCTCGTTCGCCGGATAGTTTGACCAGCGTCGCGTCCGCACCGCGCCGTTCGCGATGATTTCGGCGCGACACGCACCCTCGTTTGCAGCAGCGAGATCGGTGCCACGTGGGACGAGAATCTCGAGCACCTTGATTGGCGCTGGGTGCGCCTCGATGACACTCTTCCCGCCAATGCCTTCATGGAAAGAGCCGTCGATGACACCGCGCACGATGAAGTCCACGGCGATGACCGCGGCGTCAGTCTGCTTCAGCGCAGCGGCGGAGAGCCCGGAGCCGAATGAGGCACCCCCCTCGGCACGCAAGGCTGGCGCGGCGCTCGCCAGTGCGGCGACGATGCCAGTGGCATCAATTGCGAGATGCGTGACCGTTCGGCCAGCAAGGCGACGAGTCGCTGTGGCGGCCCAGCGCTGCAGCTCCTGTCTCCCGAAGTCAGCGCGCGCGCCAGCACCGACGAGCAGAAGGTGTTCAGCCGGGAGGCGGCCAGCACTCGTCAGGGTGCAGCTATAGCGACTCCCAGTCCCCTCGCCAATCGCGCGCAGTGCGGCGATGCGTCCGCCACTCTTGCTGTCAACTTCGCGCAGGTACGGCGCGTCAAGGTGGTCGCTGAAGATGGGTGTAACGGAGACGCCAGACTTTGCTGTCGGGCCCGTGGCTGTGATGATGACCCGCATCTGATCCTCCTCGCGCCTGTGACGCCTACTGCCTGCTGATCTTGCGCCTGAGGTAGCCGAGTCGGCCACCCATATCAACCGGTGCAAAGCCGAGCTCGCGCTCAACCGCATCTGTTGCACCGATGTTATCTAGTGCCAACTGGCGCAACTGGTCTGTTGCAACGGGGAACGGGAAGCGAATCGCCTCAGAGATGCGCGCCACCAACGAGATCAGCGGTACTGGCATTGGGATGATGATGCGGCGCTTCCCTAGGGCACGCGCCACCTCACGCGTGATCTCGGCATACGTCCAGTAGCGCGGACCACCAAGTTCGAATGATGCCTTGATGCTCCCCTTTGGCGCGTCAAGCACCTGCACGATGGCACGTGCCACATCGCCGACCCAAATTGGCTGGAAGCGGCTCTTCCCATCACCAGGAACTGGCACCGCGGGCGCAGGAAGCTTGACGAGCGCCGCGACGATATTGAAGAAGCCGTCACGCTCCCCCCAAATCAGGCTTGGCTTCAGGATGGTCCAGTCAAGTGATGAGGCGCGAACGAAGGCCTCGCCGCGCGCCTTGGAGCTGGCGTAGTGCAACGCAGGCCGTTCCTGCACACCGAGTGCCCCGAGATGAATGAACCGCTTAATGCCGCCCGCCTCCGCCGCCGCGACAATTGTGGCGGTGCCGACGGCGTTCACGCGCTCCAGATCGGCGCCATCGTTCCAGTCACGTGGTAGTGCCACAAGGTGCACGACCGCATCGCAACCAACCATCGCCGCGTCAAGCGAGGCTCGGTCGTTGACATGGCCGATTCGGGTTTCGAGTTTCCCCGGCGAGGCAGCAACGCGCACCTGAAGCGCCGTAGCGCGCGCATCGCTGCGCACCAGCGCGGTGACAGAGTGTCCGGCGC